>JAOPXL010000162.1 GCA_025965175.1 Aeromicrobium sp. | reverse complement strand
ACTGCGGCAGAGATCAGAGGACCTGGCGACGCTCGCCGCGAGCTCCGTACTGTCCACACTTGGTGCACGCGTGGTGCGGCTGCACCTTGGAGTCACACGCAGGGTTGGCGCAGTCGACGATCGCCGTTGCGGTGGTCTTCCACTGCGAACGACGGTGACGCGTGTTGCTGCGCGACATCTTCCTCTTCGGGACTGCCACGATCTACTCCTTGCTGTCGTCGGACATGATGTCCGACTCTGACTGGTCGGCTGACGGGACCGGTTGCTCCGCCAGCTGGCTCAGCGCCGACCACCGTGGGTCGATCGCCTCACCGTGTGTGTGCTCTGGATCATCCGCGAGCCGTGCACCACATTCGGGGCACAGTCCCGGACATTCCGGACCACACAACGGGTTGTGCGGCAGTGCGAGCACCACCGCGTCCCGCAGGACGATTTCGAGGTCGAGCTGGTCGTCCTCGAGGACATGATCCTCCTCGTCCGCATCCTCCGGCGTGGAGGGTGCCTCGAAGAGGTAGAGCTCCTGGAATCCGACGGTGACAGCTTCGTCGATCGGCTCCAGGCACCGCACGCACTCGCCCACTGCCCGCGCCGAGGCGGTCCCTGTCGCCAGGAGCCCCTCCATGATCGCCTCGAGCCGGAGCTCGATCTCGATCGTGGAACCCTCGGGAACGGCGTAGACGTCGTATCCCATCTCTGCCGGCGCCGGAACGGTCAGCTGGAGCGTACGTTCGGTGCCGGGATGACGACCCATCTCGTGGGTGTCGATGACCAGCGGTCCGGACAGCACGTTTCACCCATCCATCCAAGAGCACGACAAGAGTTCGACCTGCAAGCAGGCCGAAGTAAATCGTAACCCGCCGAGCCACGCCGAGGCCAATCGGCCGCGCGAGCTGTCCCACGTCGGTGGCACCATGACGACATGACCGAGGGCACCGTGCTGCACGCCGACCTCGACGCGTTCTACGCGTCGGTCGAGCAGCGCGACGACCCGTCGCTGCGCGGCCGGCCCGTCATCGTCGGCGGCGGGGTCGTGCTGGCGGCCAGCTACGAGGCCAAAGCGCGGGGCGTCCGTACGGCGATGGGCGGGCGTCAGGCCCTTCGGGCCTGCCCCGACGCGATCGTCGTCCCACCTCGGATGAGCGCCTACACCGAGGCGAGTCGGGCGGTGTTCGAGGTGTTTCACGACACCACGCCGGTCGTCGAGGGCATCTCGATCGACGAGGCGTTCCTCGAGGTCGGGGGCCTGCGCCGGATCCGGGGCGCCCCGTCGGTCATCGCCCAGCACCTGCGCGAGGACGTCCGCGAGCGGGTCGGGCTGCCGATCTCGGTCGGCGTGGCCCGGACGAAGTACCTCGCCAAGGTCGCCTCGGCGGTGTCGAAGCCTGAGGGACTGCTCATCGTGCCGGTCGAGCGGGAGCTCGAGTTCCTCCACGCACTGCCGGTCGAACGTCTGTGGGGTGTCGGCAAGGTCACGTCGGCCAAGCTGCGGGAGGCTCGCATCCATACGGTCGGCGACGTCGCCGAGATGTTCGAGGTCGAGCTGATCCAGCTGCTCGGGCCCGGCGCGGGCCGCCACCTGCACTCCCTGGCCCACAACCGCGACCCCCGTCCGGTGCAGACCGGCAAGCGTCGCGGGTCGATGGGCGCCCAGCACGCGATCGGCCGGGGCCAGCACTCGTCGGCCGAGCTCGACCTCACGCTGCTGACGCTGGTCGACAGGGTGACGCGTCGGATGCGGGCCGCCGGGCGTACCGGCAGCACCGTGACGATCCGGCTGCGGTTCGGCGACTTCACCCGGTCCACGTCGTCACACACGCTGTCGCAGCCGACAGCGCACACCCTGACAGTGCTGGACACCGCCCGGCTGCTCCTGGCATCCCGGGCGGGTGCGATCAAGGAGCGGGGCATCACCCTCATCGGGGTGTCGGTCGGCTCGCTCGATGACCAGCCCGAGCAGCTCTCCCTGCCGCTCGACGTCACGAGCGGCGCCGAGCTCGACTCGGTCATCGACGCCGTCCGCGACAAGTTCGGCTCCACGTCCCTGCGTCGCGCGGTCCAGGTCGGCAAGCGGGACCTGCCGGCCGTGCCCCAGCTCCCGGACTGAGCCGCGGGAGCCGGGGACGATCAGCTCTCCGGGAGACCGGCGAAGGCTGCCTTCATGTCGCGATACCAGCCCATCGACTTCTTGGGGTGCCGCCAACGGGACTTCATCGCGTCACGCGCCTCCTGGTGGACGACGTCTCCCGCCTTCTCCGCCTCCCTGAGGTGCTTGTCCTGGGCGTTGATGACGTCGTCGGCGCTCTCACCGCGGTGCTCGAGGTCGCAAGGGCCTCCGAGCTGTCGACAGGTCATGGTCTTCATGGTCGGTGCTCCCGTTCGGGTGGTGGGGCCTGGCTCTCCAGGCTGACATCTGTCTGACGTCCGCCGACCGCAGGATGTGACGGCAACGGCATGTCAGGTTCGCCGGCTCTCGCCGTCGCGCCGCACCACCTGTGCCAACGTCGCGGGGTCGGCGACGAAGGTGATGTGGCGGACGACCCCGTCGACGATCGTGAAGTCGAACACGACCTTCGCCTCCCCACGCAGGAACCAGGCCGTGGCAGGGCGGTCGCCGACGTGCACGGGCAGGGCGGATTGGGCGCTGCCGTTGAAGAACTCGGCGACCTCGCGCCGGCCGCGGATGCCCTCCGGCGTGCCCGCCACGATCGCGGCCCTGTCGGCCGTCACATCGGCGTCCGGGGCCAGTAGCTGGATCAGGCGGTAGAAGTCGCCCTGCCGCGCGGCTGCCATGAAGGCGTCGACGATCTCCCAGGCGGCCGGGCGGTCGTCGGGCGCCGGGTCACTGATCTTGACTCGGGCGCGCGACGCCAGCTTGCGCGCAGCCGCCGGGCTCGTGTCGAGGACGCCCGCGATGGTGGAGAACTCGATGTCGAAGCTGTCGTGCAGCACGAAGGCGACCCGCTCGGCCGGCGAGAGCCGGTCCAGCACGACCACCAGTGCGGCACCGACGGAACCGGCGAGCGCCACCTCGTCGGCCGGGTCGGGCCCGGTCCCGACGAAGCCGGCCCGCTCGACCTCCTCGACCGGGACGGGCGTACGCGCCCGGAGTCGATCCAGGCACAGCCGGGTCGTCACGGTCGTGAGCCAGGCCGGAAGGCTCGCGATGTCCGCTTCGGAGGCGTCCAGGCGCAGCCACGCGTGCTGCACGACGTCCTCGGCCTCGGCCCGGTCGGCCAGCACGCGGGACGCCACGGCGACCAGCCTCGGGCGCTCGGCCTCGAACTCGTCGGTCCGGTCCACGTCAGGCGTACTTGGCCTTGAGCTCGGCGTCCACGAAGTCCGGCACCAGGGCCGACACGTCGCCGCCGTGCTTGGCGACCTCCTTGACCAGGCTGGAGGCGAGGAACGAGTACTCCGGCGTGGTCGGGATGAACAGCGTGTCGACCTCGGTGAGGCTGCCGTTCATCTGTGCCATCTGCAGCTCGTAGTCGAAGTCCGTGACGGCGCGCAGGCCCTTGACGATCGCATCGACGCCGTGTGTCGTGCAGAAGTCGACCAGGAGACCCGTGAAGGAGGCCGTCGACACGTTGGGCAGGTGCTCGGTGGCCCGGTCGAGCAGGTCGAGGCGCTCCTCGACCGTGAAGAGCCCGGTCTTGGACTCGTTGACGAGCACCGCGACGACGACCTCGTCGAACAGGCGCGAGGCGCGGTTCACGATGTCGAGGTGACCGTTGGTCACGGGGTCGAACGAACCGGGGCACACGACCTTCGTCATGTCAGCGACCGTACCTCAGTGTCCATACCAAACTGTCGTCTCGCCGTACTTCTTGTCACGGAGCGGCTCGATCCCCTCGGGCCACACGAACGGGTCCCTGGTCGCTCGCTCGACGACGAAGAGCGTGTCCGGCGTCGCAAACGACTCCTTGACCGCAGCCACGAGCCGCGCCACGACGGCCGTCGTGACGGCGTAGGGAGGGTCGACGAAGACCAGGTCGAAGACGTCCGCAGCATCGTCCTCGATCCAGCGCTCGGCCTTGGCCCGGGCGACCGTGCCGGACGCGCCGAGCTCGCGGAGATTGGTCTTGATGACCGCAGCGGCCCTCGCGTCGGCCTCCACGAAGGTCGCGGCCGCGGCGCCCCGCGACAGTGCCTCCAGGCCCAAGGCCCCCGAGCCCGCGAACAGGTCCAGCACGACAAGGTCGTCGAAGCCGCCCAGCTCGGACTCCAGCGAGGAGAACATCGCCTCGCGCACCCGGTCGCTGGTGGGACGCGTCCCGTCGCCCTTGGGCGTCTGGATACGACGGCCGCCGTGGGTTCCCGCGATGATCCGGGTCATGTGCGCTCCAGGTAGTCGGCCTGCTCGGACCGCTCGAGCTCCTCGACGGCAGCGGCCAAGGCCGCGTGGGACCCCAGCGTCGGATCCTCCTGCACGAGCGCGTCGGCCGCGGCCCGCGCGTCGTCGATGACGTCGCCGTCCTTGACGACCGAGAGCAAGCGGAGGCTGGAGCGTACGCCCGACTGGCGGGCGCCGAGCACGTCGCCCTCCCGGCGCAGCTCGACGTCGAGCCGGGACAGCTCGAACCCGTCCGTCGTCGAGGCGACGGCGTCGAGCCGCTCGCGCGCCGGCGAGTCCGGCTCGCTGTTGGTGACGAGCAGGCACAGCCCGGCCTCGCTCCCCCGGCCGACCCGGCCACGCAGCTGGTGCAGCTGGGAGACCCCGAACCTGTCGGCGTCCATGATGACCATGACGGTCGCGTTGGGGACATCGACGCCGACCTCGACGACGGTCGTCGCGACCAGCACGTCGAGCGCGCCGGACGCGAACGCGTTCATCGCGGCGTCCTTGTCGTCGGGGCCCATCCGGCCGTGAAGCGTGCCGACCCGCAGCCCGTGCAGCGCCCCACCGACGAGCTCCTCGTGCAGCTCGACCAGGGAGCTGGTCTCGCTCTCCGAGTCCTCCCCGTGGGACGCAGCGTCACCGATGCGGGACACCACGACGTACGCCTGACGGCCCTTCGCGACCTCCTCGCGGACCCGCTGCCAGCCGCGGTCAAGCCAGGCGGGGCGCTCGGCGGCCGGGACCACCGTTGTCTGGATGGGCTGGCGTCCGGCCGGCAGCTCGCGAAGCGTCGAGACCTCGAGGTCACCGAACACCGACATCGCGATCGTCCGCGGGATCGGTGTGGCCGTCATGACGAGCACGTGGGGGGTGACCTCGGCGCGGTCGACGAGAGCCGCCCGCTGCTCGACGCCGAAGCGGTGCTGCTCGTCGACGACCAGCAGGCCGAGCTCGGCGAACTGGACGTGGTCCTGGATCAGCGCGTGGGTGCCGATGACGATGCCGGCCTCGCCGGAGGCCGCGTCGAGCAACGAGGCGTTGCGGGCCTTGGCGCCCATCGAGCCGGTCAGCAGCCGGACCCGGGTGGCCCCGTCGGCTCCACCGATCATCCCTCCCTTGGCGAGATCGCCGAGCATCGCGGTGATGGCGCGGTAGTGCTGGGAGGCCAAGACCTCGGTCGGCGCCAGCAGCGCCGCCTGAGCGCCCGCGTCCACGACCTGCAGCATCGCGAGCAGCGCGACGATCGTCTTGCCGGAGCCCACCTCGCCCTGCAGGAGCCGGTGCATGGGGTGGGTGCGGGCCAGGTCCGCGCCGATCTCGCCGACGACGGTGCGTTGGCCCTCGGTCAGGACGAACGGGAGCTGCTGCTCGAAGCGGTCCCGCAGCCCCCCGGCCACCACGGGTCGGGCCGCGGCGCGCTCCTGCTCGAGGAGGTGGCGTCGCTGGGCGAACACGGTCTGCACGACGAACGCCTCCTCGAACCGGAAGCGGTCCCGGCCTCGCTGCCAGTCCGGGGCGGCGCGCGGGCGGTGGATCGCCTCGAACGAGCCGGCCAGGTCGAAGAAGCCGCGGGCCTCTCGGATGTCCGGGGGCAGCGGGTCCTCGACGGGCCCGATGGCGTCGAGGCACATCTCGACGCACTGGGCGATCTTCCACGACGGCATCTTGGCGGTCGCGCGGTAGAGCGGAATGATGCCGCGGCTCAGCCGGGACGACTCGGTCGGGTCGTCGGTCTCCTTGATGGGCTCCCAGTCGGGGTGGGTCAGCTGCAGCTTGCGGTTGAACTCGCTGACGACACCGGCGGCCAGGCCGAGTGAGTCCGGCTCCATCGACTTGAGCCGCCAGCCCTGCTGGAAGAACGTCAGCGTCAGGTGGCCCGTGCCGTCGGTGACGACGACCTCGGTGCGGGTGCGCTTGCCGCCGGGGCCGAACGAGAAGTTCTTGACCGAGGCGACCCGCGCCATGATCGTGACGTGCTGGCCGACCTCGAGCCGGGACAGGTCCGTGAGCTTGCCGAGCTCGGCGTAACGGCGCGGGTAGTGCCGCAGCAGGTCACCCACGACGACCATGTCGAACGCAGACGTCAGCGGCTTGGTGGTCTTGTCGCCCAGGATGTTGACGAGCTTGGTGGTGAGGTCGACCATCACTCGACCGCGATGAACAGCGGGTAGTTCTCCTGGCCGCCGTCGTAGACCACCACGTCGACGTCCGGCCGTGACGCACGCAGATGGGCGTAGATGCCCTCCTCGACCTGTCCCTCGCCACCTTCTCCCAGCACGACGGTCAGCATCTCACCCGCCGGGGACAGGATGCGGTCGATGACCGCGTAGGCAACCTCGAGGACGTCGTCGCCGACGACCGCGAAGTCCCCTGCCACGACGCCGAGGATGTCACCGGCCCGCACGGGTCCGGCCATGGTCATGCCCGACTCCGTCGCGACCGTCACGGCGCCGTGCTGCGTGCTCGCCGCGGCGCTCGACATCGCCACGACGACCTCGTCGAAGCCCAGGCCCGGATCGTGCACGGCCAGGGCCGCGAGCCCCTGCACCTGGGCATGGGTCGGGATCACCGCGACGCGTATGCCGTCCTGCCGGGCAGCCTGCGCGGCGGCCTCGAACTGCCGGACGTAGCGCGAGTTGTTGGGCAGCACGATGATCTCGCCCGCGTTGACGTCCCGCAGCGAGGCGCTCATCTCCGCGACGGTCAGCGGGTGCTCGCGGGTGAACTCCAGAGCGGTCGCCCCCGCCTCGCGGCACAGTGCCGTGAGACCCTCGCCGGTCGTGGCGGCGATGACAACCCGTTCGCGCTGGGGTCCCTGCGCGATCTGGTCGGCGAAGTGCGTCACGGCGATCCGGTAGGGCCGGCCCGCGGCGATGCCCACCTCGATCGCGGCACCGACGTCGTCCACGTGCACGTGGACGTTCCAGAGCCGGTCGCCACCCACGACGACCAGCGAGTCGCCCAGCGGCAGCAGGGCCCGGCGCAGGTCCGGGATGCGGTCGTCATCGGCCTCGAGGAGGTACATGACCTCATACGACGGCCCGTCCGAGACGAGCTCGTCGGTCGCGGCGCGGATCGGCACCGGGATCGTGGCCGCGACCCGTGCGGGCAGGCGTCCGGTCAGGGCCTGCTCCGTCGCGTCGAGCACGACGACAAGCGCGCGGCCGCCCGCGTCGACGACGCCGGCCCGGGCGAGCACCTCCATCTGCTCGGGCGTGCGCGCCAGCGCCTCGCGAGCGGCGGCAGCAGCCTTGGCGAAGACCGTCCGCCCGTCGACACCCGCCTCGGCGGCCTCGGTCGCTCCCAGGGCGGCGGCGCGGGCCACCGAGAGGATCGTGCCCTCGACCGGGGCGCCGACCGCGGCCCACGCAGCGTCCGAGGCCGAGACGAACGAGCGGGCCACGTCGGTGGCGCTGACCTCACCGCCCTGCAGGTCCAGATCGCGGAAGCAGGCCCGGATCAGCTGGGACAGGATCACGCCGGTGTTGCCCTTGGCCCCGGTCAGCAGCCCCACGACGTACGTTCTGACGACCGTCTCGAACGGCTCGTCGACACCCAGCGGCTCGACGGCGTCGGCTCCCGACATCAGCGTGAGGTAGGCGTTGGTGCCGGTGTCGCTGTCCGGCACGGGGAAGACGTTGAGCGCGTCGATCTCGGCCCTCGCCGCCGACAGAGCGCCGGCGCACAGCTGCGTCCACTCGCGGAACGCCGCCGCGTTGAGGGTGAGGCCCATGGGGCGAGGTTATCGGTCGGGCCACCCGGTTCGCCGGACCCGATGGGCTGATTCGCGTCGGCGAGGGGTCGTCGGCTATTCTTGAGCGGTTGTCTACCGGGCTGTTCGGTCCGCGGACAGCCCCCTTTTCGAGAAGTCTCAAGTTTTCAGGAGTTCGCCATGGCTGCGGTCTGTGATGTGTGTGCCAAGGGACCTGGTTTCGGCCACAACGTCTCCCACTCGCACCGACGCACGAAGCGTCGCTTCGATCCCAACATCC
>JAOPXL010000047.1 GCA_025965175.1 Aeromicrobium sp. | reverse complement strand
TGATCGTGCCGTTGTCGGCGGCGACCTCGACGACGTGGTTGTTGGTCAGGATCTGGCCGTCGCTGCTGATGATGATGCCCGTGCCGGACCCCGACTCGGTCTGGCCCTTGACGTTGATCTGCACGACCGACGGCAGGACCTTCTCCGCGACCGCGCTGACGGTGCCGGCCGGCGTCTTGGTCTGCGTGGCCCCACCGTCGTCGGTGAGCGAGCTCACGACCCCGTTGCTGCTGTTGTCGCCCTGCGTCTCCTCGTACGCCCACGCACCACCGAAACCGGCGCCGCCGGCGAGCACCGCGAGCGCCACGATGCCGGCGAGCGTACGTCCACGGCGTCGGCGTGGCGGGGCAGCGACGCCGCCACCGGATCCGCCGTCGTCGTGCGAGTACGCCGTCTCGGTCGTCGCGAACGGCGGGAGCGTCTGGGTCGGGGAGGTCGATCCGGCGGAGGAGTCGTAGCCACCTGCGTCGCGGGAGTCCTCGTAGCGGTGCGAGTAGTCCTCCGGCGCGGGAGCCGGGACCGGGGCTGACGGCGCCACGGCCGGCGAGGGCTGGGTCTGCGCGGCGGCACGCTCGGACTCGCTCAGGACCGGGATCGTCGCGTCCTGGTCGGAGTTGGGTGTCGCATCAGTCGACTCCTCCGGCGCGCGAGGCGCGGGAGGAGCATCAGGTGTGGGAGCGTCCCCGGCGGTGTCGTCGGTGGCCGGGGACGTCGGCTCGGAGGAGTCGCGGTTCGCCGGGGGAACGTACGGCTTGGCGGCGAACGGGTCGTTCGATTCGGTCATGGAAACAGATTCTCGCTTATCACTGAGATGGATATGAGAGCGGCGTGTGAGCGATCGAAGAACCTCCGAGCGTCAGGCCTGGTCGTCGGGTCGGTGCTCAGGCAGGGTCAGCGTGAAGACGGTTCCCCCGTCCGGGGGTGACGAAACCTCGACGGTCCCGCCATGGCGCTCGGCGGCCCGCTTGACGATCGAGAGCCCGAGACCGGATCCGGGGAGCGTCCGCGCCTCGCTGGAGCGGTAGAACCGGTCGAAGATGTGCGGCAGGTCTTCGGCGGCGATGCCGGGACCCTCGTCGGCGATCGTGACGTGTCCGTCGCGCAGGCTGACGTGGATCGTCCCGCCGGGCGGGCTCCACTTGGCGGCGTTGTCGAGCAGGTTGGTGATGGCGCGCTCGAGCAGCTGCGGCTCACCGATCACCATCCACGGGCTCAGGTCGACCTCGACCTCGACCTCCTGGGCTCGCAGGCGTACGCGGTCGACCGCCTGGGTCACCACGTCCGCGAGGTCGAGCGGCTCGGGATCGCGGGACAGCGGCTCGTCGCGGGCCAGCTCGACCAGATCGCCCACGAGCGTCGTGAGCTCCTCGAGCTGGGCGCGGACGTCGCCCATGATCTCGTGGCGCTGGTCGTCGGTCAGGTGCCGCTCGGTGTTGTCGGCGGCCTGGCCGATCAGCTCGATGTTGGTGCGCAGGCTCGTCAGCGGGGTGCGCAGCTCGTGGCCCGCGTCGGCGACGAGCTGGCGCTGCCGCTCCTGCGACGCGTCGAGCGCCTGCAGCATCGCGTTGAACGACGTCGTGAGCCGGGCCAGCTCGTCGCGTCCGGTGACCTCGATCGGGGTCAACTCGGCGGTACGCGCGACGCGCTCGGTCGCGGCGGTCAGGCGGCGCACGGGGCGCAGCCCGTTGGCGGCGACGGCCCAGCCGGCGACACCCGCGGCGGCGACACCCGCGATGCTGCTGACCAGCAGGATGACCTTGAGCCGTGCGAGTGCGTCCTGGTTGGACTCCATCGACTGCACCAGGACGAGGGCCGTGCCGGCGCCGGCGCGGATCGCGACGACCCGGTGCGGCACGCCGTCGAGGAAGACCGTGCGGGCGGAGCGCTGTCGCTGTCCGACCGAGACCTCGAGCTCGCGGTAGCCCTTGAGCTGGGAGTAGTCGCTGGCGCCGTTGGTCGCCGGCAGCAGCTCACCGCCCTTGACGATGAACGGCTGGATCCCGATGTACGCCAGGGACCGCGCCGACGGGATCGTCAGCAGTGACTCGTTGATCCCGCTGGTCACGGCCGCCTGCGCGCGGCGGTACATCGAGTCGTCCAACGAGTTCTGGAACTCGGCACGGACCACGAAGAAGACCAACGCGCTGACGACGCTGAGGGTCACGGCGACGGCCATCGTCGTGAGGACTGCGACCCGCAGGGCCAGTGACAGGCGGCCGGTGAACTTCTGGACCAGCCGGTGGAGCGCGTCGATCACGGAGGCGTCTCGCGCAGGACGTAGCCGACACCCCGCACGGTGTGGAGCAGCCGCGCCTCACCCTCCGCCTCGAGCTTGCGACGGACGTAGCCGACGTAGACCTCGAGCGAGTTGGCGGTCGTGGGGAAGTCGAACCCCCACACCTCCTCGAGGATGAACGACCGCTCGAGGACCCGCTTGGGACGCTGGAGGAACAGCTCGAGCAGCGCGAATTCGGTGCGCGTCAGCGACAGCGAGCGGGTGCCGCGGGTCACCTCGCGGGTCACCGGGTCGAGCGACAGGTCCGCGAACGTCAGGGGGGCCTCGTCGGGCTCGACCTCGGCGGCTCGGCTCGAGCGGCGCAGCAGCGAACGGACCCGGGCGAGCAGCTCCTCGAGCGCGAACGGCTTGGTCAGGTAGTCGTCGGCGCCGGCGTCGAGCCCGTCGACCCGGTCCGACACGGCGTCGCGCGCGGTCAGCACCAGGATCGGGACGTCGTTGCCGGCAGCCCGGAGCGCGCGGGTCGCCTCGAGGCCGTCCAGCCGGGGCATCATGACGTCCATGATGATGACGTCGGGTGTGATCTGCGGGGTGCGGGCGAGCGCCTCGACGCCGTCGGAGGCCAGCTCAACGGTGTAGCCGTTGAACTCCAGGGACCGTCGCAGCGAGTCGCGCACGGCGCGGTCATCGTCGACGACAAGGATGCGCATGCTGACAGTCTGCCCGGTATGCCTGAGGGATTGCTGAACTCAGCCGATCAGCGAGCGGGCGGCCGCGGCGGCCCGACCGCCGTACGTCCCGCCGAACAGCACGGCGTGCACCAGCAACGGGTGGAGCTGGTGCAACGGGAGGCGGTCGTGCCAGCCCTCGGCGAGCGGCGCGGCCTCGTCGTACGCGTCGAGGATGCGCTGCAGGTGCGGGGCGCCGAACAGCGACAGCATCGCCAGGTCGGTCTCGCGGTGGCCGCCGTGCGCGGCCGGGTCGATCAGCCACACGTCGCCGTCCGTGCCCCAGACCAGGTTGCCCGACCACAGGTCGCCGTGGATGCGGGCGGGCGGCTCCTCGGGGCCGGCGAGCTCGTGGATGCGGCGCATCGCCGCCTCGATCGTGGCGGCCTCGTCCGACGTCAGCGCCTGGCGGTCGACCGCGGCACGGACGTAGGGCATGACCCGTCGGGACGCGAAGAACTCCGGCCAGCTCGGCAGCGAGCGGTTGGGCAGCGGAGCCAGCCCGACGAAGCCGTCGGTCGCGGCGCCGAACGCCTCGGCGCCGGCGGCGTGGGTCGCGGCGAGGTCACGGCCGAGCCGCTCGGCGGCGTCGGTCGTCGGCTTGCCCGGCTCGATCCAGTCGAGGACCAGGCAGTCCTCCGCGACCGCGAGGACCTGGGGCACCTTGGCGCCCTTGGCCTCGCGCAGCCAGCGCAGTCCCTCGGCCTCCCGCGCGAAGAATCCGCCGGGAGCCTGCGGACGGGTCTTGATCATGGCGCCGCGGCCGTCGGTCAGGCGCAGCCGCGTGGCGGTGCAGATGTCCCCACCCGCGACCGGGGTGGTCGACACGACTCCTACGTCCAGGAGTGCTTCCGCCCGGGCGGCGGTCCCTGCCATGCGTGCCATGACGACGACGTTACCGCGTGCGCGGGGAGGTCGGTCACGACTCCAAGAGGTCCGGGAGGCGGTCGACGAGCCCGTCGGTCGTGCGCTCGATCATCGCGAGGACGTGGCGGAAGCCGGAGTCGCCGCCGTACCAAGGGTCGGGAACCTCGTCGTCGCCCTCCGTGGCGTCGGGATCGAACGCCCGGAACATCCGGACCTGGGACTGCTGCGCGACGGTCGGCGCCAGCGCGGTCATGTCGGCCCGGTTGCTGTGGTCCATCGCGAGCAGCAGGTCGTTCTCGGCATACCAGTCGATCGAGAACGTCCGGGCGCGGTGCCGTGACGGGTCGTAGCCGGCGTCCCGCAGGACCGCCGCCGCCCGCGGGTCCATCGGCTCGCCCTCGTGCCACCCGCCGGTCCCGGACGAGACGACCTCGATGCGGTCGTCCAGGGCCGCCTTCGCGAGCCGGTCCTCGAGGACGACGTGGGCGATCGGCGAGCGGCAGATGTTGCCGAGGCAGACCAGCGCGACGCGGTAGGTCACCGGTTCGACCCGACGAACGCTCCCACGACGGTCTGGCCCAGCGAGATGAGGACCGAGGCGACGATCGCCCAGCCGAAGCCGTCGATCGTGAACGCGACGTCAAACGCGTCGGTGATCTGCTCGGTCAGGAGCAGCAGCAGGGCGTTGATGATCAGCAGCGCGAGGCCCAGCGTGATGATGATGAACGGCAGCGACAGGAGCTTGACGACGGGCCCCACGAAGCTGTTGATGATCGTGAACACGAGGGCCACCAGCAGCACCGCGACGATCTGCTGCACCGCAGTGGCGTCGTCGGCGCCGATCGTCATGTGGTCGCCGAGGATCAACGCCGCGAAGGCGAGGGCCACGGCACTGACGAGCCAGGTCGAGAGAAAACGCTCCATGGGGGGAATTCTTGCACCCGCCCCGCGTCGGCCGTGGGAGGTCCGGTGCGGCGGTCAGGGTGCGGGGATCGCCAGCTCGACCTTGCGGGACGTCTGCGCCAGGACGATGCCGGCGAGGACGGCGCACGCACCGACGACCTGGACCGGCGTGAGCGACTCGCGGAACCAGGCCCAGCCGAGGACGTTCGCGATGACCGGCTCGAGCATCGCGACGACCGTCACGATCGTCGCGGGCAGGTGCTGCAGCGAGAACATCTCGAGGAAGAACGGGACGACGGTGCCCATCACGACGACTGTCGCGACGACGAGCCACGGGTCGACGCTGTGCCCGTCGAGGCGACCCAGCATCGAGGTCCGCTCCGGGAGGTCGGGCGTCGTCCAGATCGGCTCGATCAGGTTCATCGCGACGGTCGCGACGACGAACGCCCACAGGATGACCCGCAACGGGTCGTCGAAGCCGACGTTGTGCTCACCGATCAGGAAGTACGCCGCGAAGCACACCGCGGCGAGCAGCGCCATGACGATGCCCAGGCCGTCGAACGCCAGACCGTTCCAGACCCGGCTGACGATCGCCAGCCCCGCGATCGACAGGCCCACCGCGGCCCACATGCGCGGCCGCACGGGCTCCTTGCGCACGAACCGGACCCACAGCACGACCAGGACCGGCGCGAGGTACTCGATCAGCAGGGCGATCCCGAGCGGCAGCCGGTCGATCGCGATGTTGTAGGTCAGCTGCAGCCCCACGACGCCCACCAGCCCGAGGGCGAAGACCAGCAGCACGGCCGTGCCACGCGGCCGTCGCAGCGCCGTGCGGCGGAAGCACGCGGCGTACGCGACGAACACCAGCGTCGCGCCGGTGATCCGCAGTGTCGTGAACGACTCGGGGCTCAGCCCCGATCCCATCGCGACCCGCGACACCCCTCCGTTGATGCCGAACAGCATCGCCGCGGCGATGACGAGGAGGTAGCCGAGGCGAGCGTTGCGGGCTGTCACGCGACGATTCTCGCAGGGCTACGCTCGGCGCATGAGCGGACCCAGCGCACCCCGAGCTCGCCGAGCACTCGACGAGATCCCCGTCTACCGTCCCGGCAAGGCGGCGCTCACGGAGGACCACAAGCTCTCCAGCAACGAGAACCCCTACCCGCCGCTGCGCGGCGTGATGGAGCGCGCCTCGGCGGAGCTGGGCCGGATCAACCGCTATCCCGACGCCGGCATGACGGCGCTGTACGACGCACTGTCGAAGCGGCTCGGCCTGCCACCCGACCACTTCGCCGCCGGCACGGGATCGGTCGCGGTCCTGTTCGCCCTGCTCAACGCGCACCTCGAGACCGGCGACGAGATCGTGTACGCCTGGCGGTCCTTCGAGGCCTACCCGATCGCGGCGGACCTGACCGGCGCCACGACCGTGCGGGTCCCGCTGCGGTCCGACGCGACGCACGACCTGCCGGCGATGGCCGCCGCCGTGACCGACCGGACCAAGGTCGTCCTGGTCTGCACGCCCAACAACCCGACTGGCACCGTCGTTAGCGCGGTCGACCTGCACGCGTTCCTCGCGACGGTCCCCAGCCACGTGCTGGTCGTGGTCGACGAGGCGTACGTCGAGTTCGTCCGTGACCCGGCCGCGGCCAGCGGCCTCGCGGCGCTCGCCGATCATCCCAACGTCGTGGTGCTGCGGACGTTCTCCAAGGCGTACGGGCTAGCCGGGCTGCGAGTCGGCTACGCCATCGCGCGGCCCGAGACCGCGGCGTCGATCCGCAAGGCCACGCCGCCGTTCTCGGTGACCGACCTGTCCCAGGCCGCGGCGGTCGCGTCGCTCGAGGCGGAGGAAGCTCTCCAGGCGCGGGTCGAGGCGATCGTGCAGGAGCGGCTCTCGATGGTCGCGGCGCTGCGCGGGCAGGGCTGGGACGTCCCCGACACCGAGGCCAACTTCGTGTGGCTGCCACTGGGCGACGACGCGCTCGACTTCGCGGTGGCCTGTGACCCCGTGTCGGTGCGGCCGTTCGCGGGTGACGGGGTGCGCATCAGCGTCGGCGCCCCCGAGGTCAACGCCGAGCTGATCGCGCTCGCCGGGGCGTGGCGGAGGACGCACCGGGCCTGAGCCCCGTGGTGTTTTGTCGGAGGCGCCACGGGAGGCTACGGTGGTCCCCAGATGTGACGCCAGTCACGTCGATGTGCACGTCCGGTCGTCAGTTACCCCTGACAGGCCGGGCTCGCATGCTTCGAGCTCCGGAACGGTGACCCCGTCCCCCGGGTGATTGAGGAGACGCATGAACGACCCGTTCGACCCCACGACGCCAGACACCACCACAGACTCGCCGCCGGTCCAGCTGCTCACGCCTGCCGGCCAGCGCGTCACCGATCCGGACTACTCCTACGACGGCGATCTCGCCGACGTCCAGGACCTCTACCGTGACCTCGTCATGGTGCGCCGCATCGACACCGAGGCCTTCGCCCTCCAGCGCCACGGCGAGCTGGGCCTGTGGCCGCCGCTGCTGGGCCAGGAGGCTGCCCAGGTCGGTGCGGGCCGTGCGATGCGGCCGCAGGACTTCGCGTTCCCGACCTACCGCGACCACGGCATCGTGTGGTGCCGCGGCGAGGACCCGACCTATCTGCTCGGCATCTTCCGCGGCTCGAGCCTCGGTGGTTGGGACCCCGCCGACCGGCACGTCGCGCTGCCCAACATCATCATCGGCGCACAGACGCTGCACGCGACGGGGTACGCGATGGGGCTGACGATCGACGGTCTGGTCGGCACCGGCACCCCGGACCGGGACGCCGCCGCCATGGCGTTCCTCGGTGACGGCGCGACCAGCCAGGGCGACTTCAACGAGGCGCTCGACTGGGCGGCGGTCCACCAGGCGCCGGTCGTGTTCTTCTGCCAGAACAACCACTACGCGATCTCGGTGCCCCTCGAGCGGCAGACCCGGGTCCCGATCGCCCAGCGAGCCGACGGCTTCGGGCTCCCGGGCGTACGCGTCGACGGCAACGACGTCCTCGCGTGCCATGCCGTCACGACCGCGGCGCTGCAGCGCGCCCGCGACGGCCAAGGCCCGACCTTGGTCGAGGCCGTGACCTACCGGATGGGCGCGCACACGACGTCGGACGACCCGACCCGCTACCGCGAGGCCAGCGAGGTCGAGGCGTGGAAGGCCAAGGACCCGCTCGAGCGGGTCGCGACCCACCTGCGCGACGAGGGCGTCTGCGAGGAGTGGTTCGCGGCGCTCGACACCGAGGCCGACGCGCTCGGCGAGCACCTGCGGGAGTCCTGCCAGCGGATCCCCGAGCCGGACCTCGCGTCGCTGTTCGACCAGGTCTTCGTCGAGACCACAGTCGAGCTGGATCAGCAGAAGGCCGAGTACGTCGCCTGGCGCGACTCGTTCGAGGGGAGCGTGGCATGACAACCGAGAAGATGACGATGGTGAAGGCGATCAACTCGGGTCTGCGCGCCTCGATGGAGGCCGATTCCAAGGTCGTCGTGATGGGCGAGGACATCGGCCGGCTCGGCGGCGTCTTCCGGGTCACCGAGGGCCTGCAGAAGGACTTCGGCGACCACCGGGTCATGGACACGCCACTGGCGGAGTCGGCGATCGTCGGCACTGCGATCGGCCTGACGTTCCGCGGCTTCCGACCCGTCATCGAGATCCAGTTCGACGGTTTCGTCTATCCGGCGTACGACCAGATCGTCAGCCAGGTCGCGCGGATGCACTTCCGCAGCAGTGGCAAGGTCCGGATGCCGGTCGTCATCCGCATCCCCTACGGCGGTGGGATCGGGGCGGTCGAGCACCACTCCGACAGCCCCGAGGGGCAGTTCGCGATGACGGCGGGGCTCAAGGTCGTCGCCCCGTCCACCCCGCACGACGCGCACTGGATGATCCAGCAGGCGATCGCGTCGGACGACCCCATCGTGTTCATGGAGCCGAAGCGGCGCTACTGGGAGTCGGGCCAGGTCGACACCGGGTCCACCGACCTCCCGCTGTGGTCGTCGCAGGTCGTCCGTCCGGGCCGCGACGCGACCCTGATCACGTACGGCCCGATGGTCAAGACGTGTCTCGCGTCGGCCGAGGCCGCCGTCGAGGACGGCCTCGAGCTCGAGGTAATCGACCTGCGGACGCTGTCGCCGCTCGACCTCGCCCCCGTCGTGGAGTCTGTGCGCCGCACGGGCCACGCCGTCGTCGTGCACGAGGCCGCCCGGACCCTCGGGCTCGGCGCCGAGATCGCCGCCCGGATCACCGAGGAGTGCTTCTTCTCGCTGGAGGCGCCCGTGCAGCGGGTCACCGGCTACGACATGCCCTACCCGCCCAGCCGTGCCGAGGAGGAGTTCCTCCCGGGGCTCGACCGGATCCTCGACGCCGTCGACCGCGCCCTCCAGGAGAGCTGACATGCCCGAGTTCAAGCTGCCCGACGTCGGCGAGGGCCTGACCGAGGCCGAGATCATCACGTGGCAGGTCTCCGTCGGTGACACCGTCGCGATCAACGACGTGCTCGTGGAGATCGAGACCGCCAAATCGCTCGTCGAGCTCCCCAGCCCCTACGCCGGCGAGGTCCGCGCGCTGCTCGTCAGCGAGGGTGACACCGTCCTGGTCGGCACGCCGATCATCGCGATCGGCTCGGCCGACGTCGTCGAGGACGCGTCCGTCGAGACGCGGCCGTCGGCCGAGCCGGCCAAGCGGGAGGCGATGCTGGTCGGCTACGGCCCCCGCACCGACGCCCCCACCCGTCGCCGTCGTCCGTCCGCCCCGGCGTCCTCGGTGCCTGCGCCGTCCCGGGTCGCATCGGTCGACACCGAGCGGGTGCGGCAGCCGGCACCGCCGACCCCACCCGCGCCGCAGGCACCTGTCCCGCCGTCGCGCCTCAAGCTCCGGCCGCTGGCCAAGCCTCCGGTGCGCAAGCTCGCGAAGGACCTGGGCATCGACCTCGCGGACGTCCCCACGACGGGTGACGTCGTCACACGCGCTGATGTGGAGGCCTTCGCCGGACGGGTCGTCCCGGACGCGCCGGTGGCCGCCCGGCCGGACGAGGCCGGCGAGACCCGGATCCCGATCAAGGGCGTCCGCAAGTTCACCGCCGAGGCGATGGTGCGCTCGGCGTTCACCGCCCCGCACGTCACGGAGTGGGTCACGCTGGACGTCTCTCGCACGATGCAGCTCGTCGCGCGGCTCAAGAGCGATCCGGCATTCGGAGCGGTCAAGGTCTCGCCGACGCTGATCGCGGCCAAGGCCATCTGCCTCGCGATGCGCCGCACGCCCGAGCTCAACGCCCGGTGGGACGAGGTCGCACAGGAGATCGTGGTCAAGAAGGCGGTCAACCTGGGCATCGCGGCCGCCACCGCGCGGGGGCTCGTGGTCCCCAACGTCGTGGGCGCCGACTCGCTGTCGCTGGTCGAGCTGGCCGCGGCGATCGGCGAGCTGACGACGACGGCCCGCGAGGGGCGCACGCAGCCGGCGCAGATGACCGGCGGCACGTTCTCCCTGACCAACATCGGCGTCTTCGGAATCGACGCCGGAACCCCGATCCTCAACCCGGGGGAGTCCGGCATCCTCGCGCTGGGCTCGATCGAGCGCCGGGCGTGGGTCGACGAGGAGGACAACGTCGTGCCCCGCTGGGTCACGACCCTGGCGCTGAGCTTCGACCACCGGGTCGTCGACGGGGAGCAGGGCTCCCGCTTCCTCGCCGACGTCGCTGCGATCCTCCGCGACCCCGCGCAGGCGCTCACTTACTAAGAACCCAGCCCAGATTTGCGGACTTCTGCCCCGTCCTACGGGTCCCAGAACGTGCAAAACTCCGCAAATCTGGGCTGTTAGAGCCTTTCCCCTGCCTCCACCCGCGCACTGATCGTGTTGTCGGCTGGGGCCAGGGGGCAGGTCCAGCGGGGGTTGTAGCGGCACGACGGGTGGTAGGCGAAGTTGAGGTCGAGCGTGATCGTCCCGTCGGTGCCGCCCAGCCAGGACCCCTTGGCGGTGTCGAGCAGATAGCGACCACCGCCGTACGAGCCGTCGCCCGACGTGCCGTCGCGGAGCGGGACGAAGATCCCACCGCCGTACTGGTGCAGCCACCACACGTCGAGGGTCCCGCCGATCGGCAGCTCGACCCGACCGACGAGGCGCATCTGGAGCTCACCATCGTCGCCGCCGTCGAACAGCCGCGGCTCGGCGACGTCGACGTCGTGCAGGTCGGCCTCGAAGCGGAGCGCCGGATCGTACGGCCAGCAGGGCAGCCCGTCGGTCCGCAGCGGGTCGTCGGGGAGCAGCGGGCTCTGCCAGTGGTGGGCGAACAGCTCGTCCCGCGCGGCCCGCCACCCGGCGTGGGCCGAGGCCGGATCCGGATCGGCGCGGACCGCGGCATAGATCTCGTGGACCCGGCGGCGCCAGTCGACGAGGCTCAGCGAGGAGGAGGCCATGCGATCCACGGTCGCACATCCTGACGTGTCGGGCTCGCCCATCGGGTCTACGATCGATCCAGTGAGCCGCCCCCTTGAGACCCGCTATCGCGGCGCGTACGGGATCTGGGTCGTGGGCCTGCTGGTCTACCTCCTTGCGGTGTTCCACCGCTCGTCCCTGGCCGTCGCCGGGCTCGAGGCGACGGACCGCTTCGGCATCCAGGCGTCTCAGCTCGCGACGTTCACGATGCTGCAGCTGCTGGTCTACGCCGGCATGCAGATCCCGGTCGGGCTCATGGTCGACCGCTTCGGGCCCCGCCGCATCCTGCTGAGCGGGGCGATCATCCTGACCGTCGCGCAGGTAGGGTTCGCGTTCGCCGACACGTACGTCTGGGCGCTCGTCGCGCGCCTGTTCGTCGGCGTCGGCGACGCCATGACGTTCATCTGCGTGCTGCGCCTCGTCAACACGTGGTTCGCGCCGCGCCGAATCCCGCTGATGACCCAGCTCACCGGCGTCATCGGCCAGGCCGGCGCGATCATCGCCGCGGTCCCCATGACGTGGGCGCTGGGCCAGCTCGGCTGGACCAGGTCCTATCTGCTGGCCGCCTCGTTCGGCGTCGTCCTGGCGATCGCCCTGGTCCTCGTGGTGCACGACCACCCCGAGGCCCGGTCGGCACGCGGTCCGGCGTTGTCGCTGACCCAGATCCGGCACAGCCTGGGCGCCTCGTGGGCCGAGCCCGGCACCCGGCTCGGGTTCTGGATCCACTTCTCGACCCAGTTCAGCTCCACGACGCTGGGGCTGCTGTGGGGCTATCCGTTCTTCGTCCGCGGCGAGCACACGTCGAAGGGCTTCGCCGGGCTGCTGCTGACGCTGATGGTCGTCGCGGTCATGACCGCCGGGCCGATCCTGGGCTGGGCGATCGGCCACCACCCGTGGCACCGCTCCACGATCGTGCTGTCCATCGTCGCGGCGATCGTGACGATGTGGACGATCGTGCTGACCTGGCCCGGCACCGCCCCGCCGTGGCTGCTGATCCTCCTGGTCGTCGTGGTCGGCGTCGGTGGCCCCGCCTCGATGATCGGCTTCGACGTCGGCCGGACGTCCAACCCGGCCGAGCGGATGGCCAGCGCGAGCGGGATCATCAACCAGGCCGGCTTCGTCGCGAGCCTTGTGCTCGTCATCGCGATCGGACTTATCCTCGACTGGCGCACGCCGGGGGGCGGCACGGCGTACACCCCCGCGGCGTTCCGCTGGGCCATGTCGTTCCAGTACGTCCTGTGGGCCCTGGGCCTCACCCAGATCTGGCGCTACCGCGTGCGGACGCGGACCAAGATCATGGCCGAGGACCCCGCGGCGTACGGCCGCGCGCCGCTGTAGCCGGTCTCAGACCGGGAACGCCACGCCGATCGCGTCCTCGGAGGCGGCCCACAGCGCTGTCGCCAGCGCCTCGTCGCGTGCCGTGCGGGTCATGCCGACGAGCTTGGGACGACCCCGCGCACCGGCCAGGTTGGCCGGCCCGACGTACTCACCCCCCGTCAGCGTCGGATCGGTCGCCGCCATCAGGAGCGGCCAGGACCCCGCGGTGGCGGACTGGGCGATGACCTTGGTGATCTGGTGCATCGCGATCCCGGGCAGCGACAGGCCGCCGACCGTCGGCCCCGTCTTGGTCAGGTTGGTCGAGGCGTAGCCGGGATGGGCCGCGACGCTGACGACACCGCTGCCGGCGGCCTTGACCCGGCGATCGAGCTCGACGGCGAAGACCAGGTTGGCGAGCTTGGACTCGCCGTACGACGTCCACCGGCGATAGCGCCGCGGCGATCCCTCGCGGGTCAGGCTGCGCAGGTCGATGCCCTTGACCGAGGCGTGGGCCATCGACGACACCGTCACGACCCGGGCGTCGGAGGCCCGCAGGACGGGCCAAAGCTCGGCGGTCCACGCGAAGTGGCCCAGGTGGTTGGTGCCGATCTGCAGCTCGATGCCGTCGACGGTGTACGTCTTGGGCGGGACCATGATCCCGGCATTGTTGATCAGCACATCGATGCGGTCGTACGTCTTCGCGACCTCGGCGCCGGCCCGCCTCGCGTCGGCCAGGGAGGCGAGGTCGAGCGCGACGACGTCGATGCTGGTGCCGGGGGTGTCGCTCGAGATCTGGGCGACGGCGTCGTCGCCCTTGGCGTCGTCGCGCGCGGTCACGACCAGGTCCGCGCCGTGCCGGGCCAGCTCGAGCGCCGTCGCGAGCCCGAGACCGCCCGTCACACCGGTGAGGACGACGCGCTTGCCGGTCAGGTCGGGGATGTCACTGGTGCTCCAGGTCATGCAGCGAGGCTACTGACCCGGCGCGTCGTGCGCCTGCCGAACGAGCCGGCTCAGATGCCCTTCCTGGTCGCGGCCTCGAGCCGGGCTTCGCGGCGTGCGGTGCGGCGGCACCAGAAGACGTACGCCCCGAAGCCCGCGCCGGCGGCGAGGCCCAGTGAGGCAATGCCCTTGCCGTTGCGGGACGGGGCCTCGTAGTCGTCCACGACGCTCCAGGCGTACGCGGCGCCGTCATCGATGTCCTTGCTCTTGGGCGAGCAGGTGACCTGCAGCCCGTCGCGGCCGTCCTCGAGCACCGCGAGGAGGTGCCACGTCGTCCCGCCGGTGCGGTTGTCGATGTCGGGCACGGCCTTGTCGACCTCGACCCGGACCTTGTCCCGGTCGACGGCGTGGCACGTCACGGCCCGCTCGGGCTCGTAGTCGTCGGTGTAGACCGCGAGCGTCTTGCCGCGGGCGTCGGCGAGCTCCTGCAGGCCGGTCACGCGGGTCGTCTTGATCGTGTCGTAGGCCGTCGCCGCGACCGCTGCGGCGACCATCGCGCTGCCGACCGCCAGCAGGAAGGCGACGAGGTACCAGAGCGGATTGGTCAGGCGCACCCCGCAACTTTCCCACACCGACGGAGGACGAGGGCCTCCGGCAGCTGCGGCTACGTCAACCCCTCATCCTCAGTGCGCCGCGAGACCTCCGGTGAGCCGTTCGTGGCGTTCGGCGCTGGCGTCGTTGAGTCCGACGATCTCGACGGTCTTGCCCTTGCGCTCGTACTTGGTGGTGATGGCGTCCAGGGAAGCGACGGTGGAGGCGTCCCAGATGTGGGACCGGGTCAGGTCGATGATCACCCGGTCGGGGTCGTCGGCGTACTCGAACTGGGTGTAGAGGTCGTTGCTGGAGGCGAAGAACAGCTCGCCGGTGACGGTGTAGACCACCTGGGAGGTTCCGTCGTGGTTCACGACGACCTCGCGGTGGGTCTCGGTGAGGTGTGCGACCCGGCGGGCGAACAGGGTCATGGCGACCAGGACGCCGACCACGACGCCGATCGCGAGGTTGTGGGTCAGGACGGTGACGACGACGGTGGCGACCATGACGGTGGTCTCGCTCTTGGGCATCTTGCGCAGCGTGGCCGGCTGGATGGAGTGCCAGTCGAACGTGCCGACGGAGACCATGATCATGACCGCGACGAGGGCGGCCATCGGGATGAGGGCGACGACGTCGCCGAAGCCGACGACCAGGACGAGCAGGAAGACGCCGGCCAGGAAGGTCGAGATCCGGGTGCGGGCGCCGGAGCCCTTCACGTTGATCATGGTCTGCCCGATCATGGCGCAGCCACCCATGCCGCCGAAGAAGCCGGTGATGACGTTCGCGGCGCCCTGGCCCCACGCCTCGCGGGTCTTGTCGGAGTGGGTGTCGGTGATGTCGTCGACGAGCTTGGCGGTCAGCAGGGACTCCAGGATCCCGACCAGGGCCATCGCGAGGGCGTACGGGGCGATGATCCTGAGGGTCTCGAGGTCGAACGGCACGTCCGGGAGGAACCAGGAGGGCAGGCTGTCGGGCAGCTCGCCCTGGTCGCCGACGTTCGGGACGTTGACCGCGCTGATGATGGCGAACGCGGTCAGCGCCACGATCGCGACGAGCGGGGCCGGGACGACGGTGTTGACGCGCGGGAAGCCCACGATGACGGCGATGCCGATCGCGATCATCGGGTAGACGGCCCATGGCACGTCGATCATGTGGTCGATCTGCGCCTCAAAGATCAGGATGGCGAGGGCATTGACGAAGCCGACCATGACCGAGCGGGGGATGAACCGCATCAGCTTCGCGACGCCGGCGACGGCGAGCAGGACCTGGATCAGGCCACCCAGCAGAACCGTGGCGATGAGGAAGTCGTAGCCGTGCTCCTTCATCACCGGGGCGACGACCAGCGCGACCGCCCCCGTCGCGGCCGAGATCATGGCTGGACGCCCGCCGAGGAACGAGATCGCGACAGCCATCGTGAACGACGCGAACAGTCCGACCCGCGGATCGACGCCCGCGATGATCGAGAACGAGATCGCCTCGGGGATCAGCGCCAGCGCGACGACAAGGCCGGCAAGCACCTCGGTGCGCAACAGCTTCGGAGACCGCAGGGCGTTGCGGACGGTGGGATCGAGGGTCGCGTTCCGGTCGCGCTGGCCGGGCGTGGAGGTGGTCAAGAAGGGCTCCGATGGAGGGGGGCGCGCGGCACGAGCGCCGGCGGAGGTCCGTGGTCAACTCTATCCTTACGTGAGAGTAGAGTTGAACCCTCACCCGGTGAGAGAGGTCACGATGGTCAGCGACGCCACACCGACAGGGACCCAGCCGGTCGGCGCGATGCACATTGGCGAGGTGGCGGCACGCACCGAGCTCTCGCTGCGCAGCCTCCGTCACTGGGAGGAGGTCGGGCTGCTGAGGTCCTCCGGACGCACCGACGGCGGATTCCGCCTCTACACCGAGGACGACGTCGAGAAGATCCTCGTGATCCGCCGGATGAAGCCGCTCGGCTTCACCCTGGACGAGATGAAGGCCGTCATGGCCGACTTGGAGACCCTGCGCAGCGGGTCCACCGAGCCGGCGGCACGGGTGCGGGCGCGAGATCACCTCGCCGAGGTCAAGGGCGAGGCCCACGAGCGCCGCAAGAAGCTGGTCCGTCAGCTCGAGATGGCCGACGAGTTCATCGGCATCCTCGACCGCGAGAGCTCCTAGCCGAGCACGCCCCGGATCACAGGGGCGTCAGCGGCTCGTCGGAGCCGGTCCCCTCGGGGTTGGGGTCGTTGACGCCGTGCTTGGGCTCGGTGTCCGGCTCGTCATCGGGGTGCGGGTGGGCCAGGGGTGACTCGGTCATGGTGAATCCTCTCGGTGGGCCACGGGCGTACCCCGCGGCGTCCGGGGTACGCGCCCGACATGGATCCCGAGGTCGACCACCGCGCGCACCCCGAGGCGTACCGGGTGGCTCGCGGTGAGCAGGGCGTCTTCGGCGTCGAGCCCTACAAGTCCGAGCTGCTGCCGCTGTGGCGGTTCGCGACGCCGGAGCAGGCCACCGAGAGCAGCGAGGCCCTCCGCAAGGCGTTCGAGGACTATCTCGCCGCGGGCGACCTGGTGGGTGCCGACATGGCCCGCAAGTATCTCCAGATGGGATACACCCGGGCGCGCAGGTATGCCCGACATCGCGGGGGGCGCAAGTACGACGGTCCGGTGCCGGCGGACAGGAAGGGGCAGAGCGGGGCGCACGGGCGGACCGAGCTGCCGCCCGACCCGGAGGACCCGGTCAAGGCCGAGTCGGCGCGGATCTTCAAGGCCGCGTGGGACGCGGCGGCGGCCGACGAGACGTACCAGCGGCTCAAGGCCGAGCACGTCGAGAAGCACGGCTGACGGTCAGTGCCCCTTGACCCGGCGCCCGTCGATGGCGCGGGGGGTGATGGCCATGACGAGGGGGCGGTCCCCGCCGGCCCACGGGTGCAGCCGGGTGTGTGACTGCACGGTCTCGGCGACCGCCTCGTCGGTGACGGCGGCGACGGTCCCACGCACCGTGACGTTCCACCCGTCGCGGAAGACGTCGTGGTGGTCGACGCCGAAGGCGATGTCCTCGTGACCGTCCGCAAGCCCGGCGAGGATGCCGTCGCGGGACGTGCGGAAGTAGATGACCTCGTCGATGATCGTGAAGTTGACCGGGATGAGCTGCTGGCCGTTGGCGTCGACGAACGCCAGGCGTCCGACCGTCGTCGTGCCCAGCAGTGCGACGCACTCCTCGGGCGGCAGCTCGATCAGGGTGCCTTTGCTGCGGTCGTCCTGTGCGCTCACGGTCAAGGCCTTCCTGGCGCGGCGGGGGTGCCGGCTCGGCACGCACCCATCGTCGCACCGAAAAGACAGTGTGCGGACCGGAAAAGGCCCCCACCCGACAGGGTGAGGGCCTTCCGGAGGCTGCGTCCAGGTCAGAACGCGGCTTCGTCGAGCTCCATGATCGAGGCGTCGATGTTCTCGGCCATCGCGCGCTCGCCGGCCAGCAGCGGCAGGACGTTGCGGGCGAAGAACGAGGCCGCGGCGACCTTGCCCTCGTAGAACGCCTTGTCGGCGGCCGAGACATCGCCGCCGAGCTTGGTCAGCGCGACCTCCGCGCCGCGCAGCAGGAGCCACGAGACGACGAGGTCACCGAGGACGTACACGAGGCGGGTCGTGTTGAGGCCGACCTTGTAGATGTTCTTGATGTCGCCGTTGGCATCGGCCGGGTTGGCTGACATCAGGTCGGTGAACACCGCACCGATGATCGCCTGGGCGTCCTCGAGGCCCTTCGCGAGCAGCTCGCGCTCGACCTTGAGCCGACCGTTGCCGGCCTCGCTCTTGACGAAGGCCTCGATCTCGGCGGACAGGTGACCCAGCGCCTGGCCCTTGTTCTTCACGATCTTGCGGAAGAACAGGTCCTGGCCCTGGATCGCCGTGGTGCACTCGTACAGGGTGTCGATCTTGGCGTCGCGTACGTACTGCTCGAGCGGGTAGTCCTGCAGGAAGCCCGATCCGCCGAAGGTCTGCAGCGACTCGGTGCCCAGCAGGGTCCAGGAGCGCTCGGAGCCGTAGCCCTTGACCAGCGGCAGCAGCAGGTCGTTGATGGCCT
>JAOPXL010000142.1 GCA_025965175.1 Aeromicrobium sp. | reverse complement strand
TGCCCGAGGACGAGCGCGATCGGTTCAACCGCATCCGAGAAGAGAACACGCTCGAATGGCAACGCTGGATATCGGCGACACGTGACGATCTCGACGAGGCGACAGCGTCGACCCTCGTCCACATCAGTAAGGGCATCGTCCACGACCTTGTGCGTATCGCGCACCTGTACCGCGAGCCGGCTTTCGCCTCCGAGCTCAGGACGGCCGTCACGGCGGTCGTCCACGGCTGATCCGTCCCGGGTCCGCGCATCGTGGCGGACGGTGCCCCTTCGGCGCCGATTCCTGCTGCGGTCTGATCCGCCGAACCGCGTCACGTCTTGGGCGGCTCTGGCGGGCGGAACCATAGGTTCTGCGCTCTCCGATGTCACCGGCGGCGCCTCTCGGAGAATAGACATAACGTGAGCGTCCCGTGACATCGAGTCTGTCGGCGCGTGGCCGTGTGTGCGCACACTGTTAGTCGTCATTTCCCAGAAGCAAACAAGCTCAACCGCGCTCTGCGACGTCTTGTGCTTGTAGTTACCCGCCCAGAGGGCCTGCACGTGGCAATGAGTCGTGATATGCGACGAATTCCCTAGGGAGGTCGGCTGGCGGGAGCGGCAATCTTGTTAGTGATGCTTGACATCATTTCGTGGTGCGTGTCACTCTTGTGATGTCAGACATACACCATGAGTTATCGCTAGAGGACTTCGGTCCATGGTGTCTTCCGCCGTTCGCGATCCGAGCAGGCGTCAGTCCACCGGCGACAACCAACGAGCGCGACACGTGAGCCAGCGGCTCGCCTTCCCCCAGCACCACCCCTCCGGATGACACTTCTTCGACCCCAGCGACCGAGCAGCCACAACGGACTGCGACGTCGCGAAAGGAACACCACGTGAACACCTTGCTCACCGATTCCCGCCCCGTGACCGAAGAGCTCGACGTCCTCGTCGTCGGCGGCGGTTTTGCGGGCGTCCACCAGCTCGACCACCTTCGTTCGCGCGGCTTCGCCGTCAAGCTGTACGAGGCCGGCTCCGAGGCTGGCGGCGTCTGGCACTGGAACCAGTACCCCGGGGCGCGCGTCGACACCCCCGCCACCGCCTACCAGCTCTCCGACGAGCGGATCTGGAGCGAGTGGAACTGGTCGGAGGTCTACCCCGGCCAGGCGGAGATTCAGGAGTACTTCCGCTTCGTCATCGCCAAGCTCGATCTGGCCAAGGACATTCGCTGCGACTCGCGCGTCGTAGCTGCCCGGTTCGACGAGAACGAGGACAAGTGGACCATCGAGACTCGTGACGAGAAGACCGGCGCGACCTTCCTGACCCGCGCGCGCTTCCTCCTGCCGATGCTCGGCACCGGGTCCAAGGCGCTCTACCCCAACATCCCCGGCCTCGACGACTTCAAGGGCGACTGCTTCCACACCTCGCGCTGGCCCAAGGGTTACGACATGACCGGCAAGCGGGTCGCCGTCATCGGAACCGGTGCCAGCGGCGTCCAGGTCATCCAGACGATCGCTCCCGACGTTGGGCAGATGACTGTCTTCCAGCGGACGCCTCCGACGGCTCTGCCGATGATCTCCCCCAAGCTCGACCAGGCCGCGAACGACGAGCTCCGCAAGACCTACACCGAGCGTTTCAAGTACCGTGAGACGACCTTCTCCGGCATCGACTACGACGTGATCTACACCCCGACCGCCGAGATCCCCGACGAGGAGTTCTACGCCACGCTCGACGAGCTCTGGGCCATGGGTGGCCTTCAGATCTGGCTCGGCGGTTACGCCGACATGTACTTCAACCGTGAGGTGGGAGACAAGATCTACGCCTACTGGCGCGAGAAGACCCTGCCGCGCATCAAGGATCCCAAGTTGGCCGAGAAGCTGATCCCCGAGACCCCGCCGTACCCGTTCGGCACCAAGCGCTGCCCGCTGGAGTACACCTACTACGACACGATGAACCAGGACAACGTCGATCTGGTCGACGTCAACGAGAACCCCATCGAGAAGGTCACCGAGAACGGCATCGTCACCGCCGACGGCACGCTGCATGAGTTCGACGTGGTCGTCCTGGCGACCGGCTTCGACTCCTTCACCGGAGGCCTGACCGACATCGACATCCGCAGCACCAAGGGCCAGAGGTACAGCGAGGTGTTCAAGAACGGCACTCGCACGTTCCTTGGGCGCGCCACAGCCGGGTTCCCGAACATCATGTACGTGTACGGCCCGCAGAGCCCTTCGGCGTTCTGCAACGGCCCAACCTGCGCTGAGCTCGAGGGTGACTGGGTGATCAACGCCATCAGCCACATGCGCAACAACAACCTGACGCGCATGGAGACCACGCCCGAGGCCGAGGACGAGTGGTTCGAGCACCTGGACGGCCTGGCCAGCGCCACGACCTTCATCATGGCGAACTCCTGGTACATGAACGCCAACGTGCCGGGCAAGAAGAAGGAGCTGCTGGCCTACCCCGGTGGCCTGTCCATGTACCTGGAGAAGTGCCGCGAGTCGGTGGAGAACGGGTACGCCGGCTTCGTGCTCTCCTGAGAGCGCGTCACTCAGTCACGGGGCGTCGCCATCGACTGCCGAAGGCGACGCCCACCCCACACCCCAAGGAGAAGCCGGATGTTGATCCACTGTGTGACCGTCATGTTCAAAGACACCGCGACGCCAGATCAAGTTGAGGCGTTCGACGCGGCGCTCGCGGCCCTGCCAGGTCAGATCGACCTCATCCGCCGGACCCGCCACGGTCGAGATCTCGACGAAAGGCCGATGAACGCGGACTACGCGCTGGTCTCAGAGTTCGCTCACGCCGAGGCTTTCTACGCCTATCTTGAGCACCCGGCCCACCAGGCCCTCGCGCGCGACCACCTCATCCCGATGGCGGAGTCGTTCCACAGCACGCAGTTCCTCACGGAAGACTGACCCCGAGTGGCGCAGATCTGTACGACACGCCGTCCATCTCTGTTGGATCTGCGCCACTCGCGGTGCCGTCGCGGTTCCCGGGGCGGGGACGGGGGAGGGTTGTGCAGTCCCGAGATGCGACCTGCGTCACTCGGCGTAACGTCGAAAGGGACGTTTCGGCCGGGGGGCGCCGCGGGACGCGACACAGAAGAGGATGGGGGGCAGAACTCATGAGGTCCTTCATGAACCATGCCCGTACCGGGCCGTGACCTTTCCCGAGGTCTGCGGGTGGTTGGCCGGTGCGCTGACGATGTGCTCGATGCTGCCCCAGGCGGCTCGGGTGTGGCGGTACCGCCACGACCCCCACTCGTTGCTGTCCCTTTCTGTGCCCGCGGCGGCCGGACGTCTCCTGACGATGTGCCTGTGGCTGACCTACACGGCAGTGGTCGGCGCCGTGCCGCTGATGATCGCCAACCTGGCGCTCGTGGCGACCTGCGCCATGGTGCTGGTGGTCCTGGTGCGGGCGCGCCGACTCCACCGACTCCAGCTGGCGACGGGGCTCGCATGACCTGGGTCATGCTGCTGGGGTTCACGGCGACTGCCGTGTCGGTCGCGTCGAGCGTCCCGCAGACCTACCGGATGATCAGGTTCAAGCGCGACCCACGCGCCCTGCTCGGGCTGTCGGTCATGACTCCGCTGATCGTCGCCGTCAACGAGGTCATGGTGTTCATCTACGGGTGGAGCCTGGGCGCGATCCCGCTGTGGCTGCCGCAGTGCTTCGCGGTGCCGTTCCATGTGTTCGTGGTGCTGTTCATCCTGAGGTCGCGGGTGGCCTATCGACGGTCGCGTGGGGCCGTCGTCATCGTGGACGACCGGGTGAGGGTGCACGTCCGGTCCTGACCACGCCCCGTCCTTGACATGTGGGACCTATCGTTGTTCGATAGATATCCCTCGTAGGACGATGGAAGGTGGCGCGATGAACGCTGTCATGGTCGGCGCGCTCCGCGTCGTGATCGTGCTGGGCATGATCGGGTCAGTGTTCGTGCAGGCCGTCATGGTGCCGTTGCTGGCGCGCGACCTGGAGGACGACGTCAACACCGACGTCGCCGCCGTGGCCGCGCCGCTCATCGTGATCGTCGTCCTGGGGATCATCGCGATCCAGGTCAGCGCGATCTGCGTGTGGCGGCTCCTGACGATGGTGCGACGCGGGACGGTCTTCTCCTCCGCAGCGTTCCGCTACGTCGACACGATCATCGCAGCGATCGCCGCGGCGGCGATCCTGACCTTCGCCACAGGGGCCGTGCTGGCGCCCGGCGAGGCGGTCGCGCCGGGAGTCGTGCTCCTGATCGGCGGCCTGGGCGGGCTCGTCGCCGGGGTCGCGCTCATCGTCCTGATCCAGCGGATGCTCCTGGCCCAGGCCGTGGACCGGGACGCCGAGGCCGTCCGCCTCGCCTCCGAGCTGGACGAGGTGATCTGATGCCGATCGTCGTCGACATCGACGTCGTCCAGGCCCGGCGCAAGCTCTCCGTGGCGGCGCTGGCCGAGCTGGTCGGCATCACGCCGGCCAATTTGGCGGTGCTCAAGAACGGTCGGGCCAAGGCCGTGCGCTTCACGACGCTGGAGGCGTTGTGCGAGGCGTTGGAGTGCCAGCCGGGGGACCTGCTGCGGTGGGTGCCGGCCGAGGACGGAACCGATCCGGCGGTCGAGCTCACGAGCTGAGGCGGGGTCGGTCAGAGCAGGCCGCGGACGTACTCGGCCTGGCCGAGGTGCTTGATGTCGTCCTCGATGATGCTGACCAGTCGGACGCCCAGCGTCACGGCGGGGTCCCACCGCTCGTCGACTACCCGGTCGAGGTCGGCGTCGGTCAGGCCGTCGACGTACGTCCGGGTGGCCGCGGCCACCGCTCGGGCGTACGCGTCGAGCAGCTCGGCGGTCGTGGTCAGGGCGCCGACCTCGTCCGCGGTCTGGCCGTAGCCGGTCGCGGTCGGTGCGTACGGCAGACCGAAGCGGCTGTCCCAGCCCTGGGAGGTCCAGACCTGCTCGGTGCCGGCGGCGTCGGCGACGTGATCGTCCTGCACCCGCAGCAGGTGCCACACGAGCCAGCCGATCGGGTTGGCGTCGGGGGTCACGCGCGAAGAGAGGTCCTGCGGCGAGAGCCCGTCGACGACCGCCACGACGCCCTCGCCAATGCGGTCGAAGGCGTCCTCGAGCAGGCCGGTCGTCGAGGTCACGACCCCGGCCACTCGCCCGTGGCACGTTGGAAGCCACGGGCTCCCTGGCGCTGGATCACGGTCTTGACCACGGAGTAGATGGCTCCCTGGATGACGGCGGCCAGCAGGATCTCCTTGTAGGAGTACTCGGACTGCAGGGGTCCGGGCGCATCGTCGTCGTTGTCGCCGACTCGCTTCCAGACCTGCTTGAAGATCAGGCTCGCGAGCAGGCCGCCGACGACCGAGCTGACCAGGCCGACAGGACGGTAGAGGATCTTAGCGGACGTGCTGGGCTTCTGGGTGGCAGTCATGGGACCTCAGGCTTTCGAGAAGACATCGGCGAGCGTGGCGTTGAAGGCGTCGAGATCGTCGGGGTTGCGGGACGTCACGAGATCCCATCCGTTTGCGGTGCAGTGGAAGACGGTCTCGTCGACCCAGCTGCCGCCGGCGTTGGTGACGTCGGTACGCAGGCTGGGAAAGGACGTCAAGGTCTTGCCGGGCAGGACACCGGCCTCGACGAGGGCCCACGGTCCGTGGCAGATGGCGGCGACGGGCTTGCCGGCGTCGGCGAACTGCTTGACCAGGGCGACGGAGTCCTCGTCGGCGCGGACGTGGTCGGCGTTGACCGTCCCGCCCGGGATGACCAGCGCGTCGAAGTCCTCGACGGAGGACTTCGCGACGGTCGTGTCGGGATCGAACGTGGCGTCCTTGTCGACGTCGCCGACCATCGACTGCACGGGGGCGATCTTCGGAGCGATCAGCAGCGGGGTGCCCCCGGCATCCAGCACCGCTTGCCACGGGGACTCGAGCTCAGCCTTCTCAACCCCGATATGCGAGGTGAGGAAGGCGATCTTCTTGTTGGTCAGGTCGGACATGCGTACTCCCTGTCGGTGTGGCGTGCTCGCATCACCCCTCGGGACGCGAGAACGCGCTGATCAGCTGGCGACGCGTTCCTGGCGGACGAGCGCGGCGCGCTCACCCTCGGTCAACCCGCCCCACACGCCGTACGGCTCGCGGACCGCGAGGGCGTGCTGGCGGCAGCGTTCGAGGACGGGGCATTGGAAGCACAGCCGCTTGGCCGCTGCCTCGCGCCGCTCGCGCTTGGCGCCGCGTTCTGCCTCGGGGGAGAAGAACACCGAGCTGTCGACGCCCATGCAGGCGCCTTGGTACTGCCATTCGTACGCGTCCATCATGGGACCAGGGAGCCTGTTGACGTTGACCATGGTCGTGGATTGCCCCTAATCCGCAAGGCGAAACGCGCCCAACGCGAAGTTGGCGCATTATTTGTTCAGAATCTCTGACGTGCGCAACGGCGGGCCGGACCTACGCTGATGACATGCCGATGTCCACCGGGGGGCAGGGGGCCGAGCTCGCGTGGGGCGTCGGGTCGGTTGCTGCGCGGCTGGGGATCTCGCCGTCGACGCTGAGGACCTGGGAGCGGCGGTACGGCGTCGGGCCCTCGTTGCGCACCGCGGGCGGGCACCGCCGCTACACCGAGAGCGACATCGATCGGGTCAGCCTGACGCAGCGGCTCATCGAGCGGGGCGCGCCGCCGAGCGATGCCACCCGGGTCGCGCACGCCCTGGGCACCCGGGACCTGGCGGCCGCGCTGGAGGCCGAGAAGCAGCCCGTCCCGATATTGACGGGGGACGCCGAGGACGCCGTCACGGCGATCCTGGCAGCGACCTTCGCGCACGATGTGGTACGTCTGGCCGAGGTGGTCGGTGAGGTGCTGACCCGTCAGGGCGTGGTCGACACGTGGACCGCGGTGCTGTCGCCGGCGCTGGTCCGGATCGGCGAGGAGTGGGCGGCCGGACGGCTCGGGATCGAGGCCGAGCACCTCGCCAGCGAGGCCGTGGTCGGCGAGATCCGCGCGCACACCCGGACGTACGACGAGCTGGACCGCAGCGCGACGGTGATCCTGGCGAGCGCCGAGGACGACCAGCACGCGATCCCGGTCTTCGCGCTGCAGAGCGCGCTCGCCGAGGCCGGGCTGGGAGCCCACCTGCTGGGCTCGACCTTCCCGGCCACCGCGCTGGACTCGCTGGCCCGGCAGGTCGACCCTGAGGTCGTGTTCCTCTGGGCGTCCCTCGACCGGCCCGCGAGCGATCCCGTGTCGGACGCGGTCGCCGCGCTACCCGCGCGGACCGCTGTCGTCCTGGGTGGACCCGGCTGGCCGGCGGGCGTGGGCGAGCAGCCCGGCGTGACGGTGCCGCGGGACCTGCGCGACACCGTCGAGCTGGTCGTGGCCACCGTGGCCGGTGCTACCGACCGGTAACATGCGGTCATGACCGAACCCCGTGTCCTGACCGAGATCGACGGACCGATCGCCTACGTGACGCTCAACCGGCCCGACAAGCTCAACGGCGTCGACCTCGACACGATCGACGAGCTCATCGCCGCCGCGACCGCGCTGAAGGCCGACCGCGACATCCGCGCCGTCGTCCTGCGGGGCAACGGCCGGTCGTTCTGCGCCGGCCTCGACTTCGGCTCGGCGTTCAAGGACAAGAAGCGGGTGGCGCGGTTCTTCCTCGCCGGCCCGCGCAGCGTCAACCGGTTCCAGAAGGTCAACCAGATCTGGCGCGAGCTGCCCGTGCCAGTCATCGCCGTGGTGCACGGTCACTGCTACGGCGCGGGCGTCCAGCTCGCCGCGGGGGCGGACTTCCGCTTCACGACCCCCGACGCGACCTGGTCGATCCTCGAGGCCAAGTGGGGCCTGGTGCCCGACATGTCCGGGACGGTGCCGTTCGCCGAGCTCATGAAGGCAGATGTCGCGATGCGCCTGGCCATGACGGGGGAGTCGATCTCCGGGGAGCGTGCGGTCGAGCTCGGGCTGGCGACCGAGGCGAGCGAGGACCCGCTCGCGGCGGCGCTCGCGCTGGTCGACCAGGTCGTCGAGCGGTCGCCGGACTCCGTCGCCGCGACGAAGCAGCTGATGTACGCGACGCGGCGCGGCAGCGTCCGTTCGGCGTACCGGCTCGAGCGCAAGCTGCAGGCGATCATGTTCAAGGCCCGCAACACCGCGATCGCTCGCCAGGCCGGGACGGCCAAGGAGACCCCCGTTTTCGGCCCTCGCTCGTTCGGCTGACGCCCGCGGCGTGGTCGTGGCGTACGACGGCGGTTGTTACTGTGAACGGCGTGACTGACGACAACACACCTTCCAAGAAGGTCGCCAACCAGTACGAGCGTGGCTACGACTACACGAAGTACTGGGACAACCGCGACTACGAGAACGCCGCCGAGCACATCGCGATCCGGCGGCTCCTGAAGGGCAGCCACTTCCGCAGTGCCGCCGACATCGGTGGTGGCTTCGGTCGGCTGTGCATCCTGCTGCGCACGTTCGCCGACAAGGTCACCTTGGCCGAGCCGGCCGCGAGCCAGCTCGAGGCCGCCAAGGAGGTCCTCGCCGGCACCGACATCGCGCAGGTGCAGATGCAGGCGGACGACCTGTCGTTCGCCGACGGCGAGCTCGACCTCGTCACGATGGTCCGCGTCATGCACCACCTGCCCGAGCCGTCTGCGGAGTTCACCGAGATCGCCCGCGTCCTGGCACCGGGTGGCACCGCGATCATCGAGGTGGCCAACTACGGGCACTACAAGAACCGTCGCCGGCACAAGAAGGAGGGCAAGCCCCTCCCCATCGAGCCGGTCAGCATCCGCACGGTCAAGGCCGACGAGCCCGACGCGATTGCGTTCGTCAACCACAACATCGACACCGTGGTCGGTCAGCTGGCGGCCGCTGGTCTGCAGCTCGACAGCAAGCTGTCGGTGTCCAACCTGCGCAGCCAGCGACTCAAGAAGGCCCTGCCGAAGAGCGTCATGCTCGCCGCCGAGCGCATCACCCAGAAGCGCCTCGCCAAGAACAACTTCGGTCCCAGCATCTTCCTCAAGCTCAAGAAGGCCTGACACCAAGCCCAGATTTGCGGACTCTTGCACCGAATCGGGGTGCGTGTTCGGTGCGAAAGTCCGCAAATCTGGGCTGGGTGTTCGCTCAGTCCCCGACGGACAGCGCGCCGAGGCGGGTCAGGACGTCCCGCACGTGCTTGAGGGCGTTCTTCTCGCCGAGGCCCGTGGTGTCGTCGAAGTAGAGGCCGTCGCCGATCAGCTGGATCGTCCGGGCGAGAGACTCGTCGCCGAGGTGCTCGCGCAGGACCGTGAACCAGCCCTCGCGGAGATCGGCCAGCGCGGCGGACGCGCGGGAATCGTTCTCCTGCGCGATGCGGCCGGCCGCGATCAGCGCCCGGTCGAACGCGCTGCCGGTGTTGACCGACGTCGTCAGGTAGAAGTCGACCGGCCCCTTCTTGGCGGTGCGCATCTTCTCGACATCGGCCCGGCCCTGCTCCCGGAGCCGGACCAGCATGCCCTCTACGAGCTCGTCCTTGCTGTGGAAGTGGTAGAGCAGACCGCCCTTGGAGACGTTGGCCTCGGCGGCGACGGCGTCGAGCGTCGCCGACCGGCTCCCGGCCGACACCAGCAAGGTCTCGAAGGCGTCCATCAGGCGATCCCTCGTGGAACGTTCGGCAGCCGGCATGGGCCCCACTCTAGCGAGAGCAACGTCACCTCAGGGACGGTCGGCGCTATACCGTCCAGACGGTATAGTTGTGCGGGCCATAAACACCGTGAGGAGGACGAGCATGACCACGATCGACCAGAGCATCGCCACCGTGCAGACGCACCGGGCCGGACCCCGGGAATGGGCTGCGCTGGCCGTGCTGATGCTGCCCGTCCTCATGGTGTCGGTCGACAACACCGTGCTGAGCTTCGCGCTCCCGGCGATCAGCGTCGACCTGCGGCCCAGCGGCACACAGCTGCTGTGGATCGTCGACCTGTACGCGATCATGCTCGCAGGCCTGCTCATCGCGATGGGCAGCATCGGCGACCGGTTCGGCCGTCGCCGCCTGCTCCTGCTCGGCTCGGTCGGCTTCGGCGCCGCCTCGCTGCTCGCCGCCTTCAGTCGTACGCCCGAGATGCTGCTCGCGGCCCGGGTGCTGCTCGGCATTTCCGGCGCGACGCTGATGCCGTCGACGCTGTCGCTGATCCGCAACGTCTTCCACGACCCGCGTGACCGCCGGCTCGCGATCGCTACCTGGGCCGCGATGTTCTCCGGCGGCGCCGCGCTCGGCCCAGTCCTGGGCGGCTGGCTGCTGGGTCACTTCTGGTGGGGCTCGGTCTTCCTGATCAACGTCCCGCTGATCATCGTGCTGGTGCCGCTGGCCCTCGCGATGCTGCCGGAGTCCCGCGACCCCGAGCCCGGACCGCTGGACCTGCCCGCGATCGGTCTGTCCCTGCTGTCGATGCTGCCGCTGGTGTTCGCGGTCAAGAACGCCGCCGAGCACGGCTTCAGCGACCTGACCCTGACGGCGTTCGGCGTCGGCGCCCTCGCGACGTGGGCGCTGGTGCACCGCCTCCGCACGAGCCGCTCGCCCATGATCGACCTGACGCTGTTCGGCAACCGGGTGTTCACCGGCGCGATCATCGGCAACCTGCTGAGCTTCATGGCACTGACCGGCTTCCTGTTCCTCGGCGCGCAGCTGCTGCAGCTCGTCCTGGGCCTCAGCCCGATGGACTCGGCGCTGGCGCTGCTGCCCGGGCTCGCCGCGACGGTCGTCGCGGGCTTCGTCGCGGTGCGACTCGTGCAGGTCATCGCGGCCCGGGTCCTGATCACCGCGAGCTTCGTGGCGTCCGCCGCGGGCTACGCCATCACGGCGCTGACCGGCACCCCGACGGTCGTCTCGATCGCGGTGGCGTTCGCCGTCATGGGCGTCGGCATCGGGGTGGCCGAGACCCTGACCAACGACCTGATGCTTTCCAGCGTCCCGTCGTCCAAGGCCGGCGCAGCCTCCGCGATCTCCGAGACGGCGTACGAGATCGGGGCCGTCCTCGGCACCGCGATCCTCGGCACGGTGCTCACCTCGACGTACCGCTCGCACCTGACCTATCCCGCGATCGTCCAGTGGGGCGAGCGCGACGGCTCGTTCGAGACCCTCGGCGGCACGCTGCAGGTCGCGCACTACTACCCCAACGAGATCGGCGAGGGCCTGCTCAGCTCGGCGCGGGCCGCGTTCGACCTGGGCGTGCAGTACACCTCGGCGGCCGCGATCGTCGTTGCCCTGCTCGCGGCGCTCGTGTCGTGGCGGACCCTCAAGGACGCCTGAGCCGAAGCGGCACCTCGCGCGCCCGGTCCGGCGGTGGCACCATGAGCAGATGTTCAGGTGGCTGACTGTGGCACTTCTCGCAGTCGTGGCGGCCGCGGCCGCGGTCGTCGCGGTGCTCGTCTCGCCGTGGTGGTGGCTCGCGGCGGGCCCGTTGCTCGCGCTCGCGGTGGTCGCGGTGCGCGACCTGGTGCAGACGCGCCACAGCGTCATACGCAACTACCCGATCATCGGGCACCTGCGTTTCATGCTCGAGAGGATCCGGCCCGAGATCCAGCAGTACTTCGTCGAGTCCAGCACCTCCGGCACGCCGTACGACCGTGAGACCCGCGACCTGGTCTACGACCGGGCCAAGGGCAACAAGGGGGAGGAGCCGTTCGGCACCGAGCGCGACGTCACGGCGGTGGGCTACGAGTTCGTCGCCCACTCGCTGCGGGCCAGGCACGCCGACGGCACGATCCCGCGGGTACGCCTCGGGGGGCCGGCGTGCACCCAGCCGTACGACATGGCGCTGCTCAACGTGTCGGCGATGAGCTTCGGCTCGCTGTCGGGCAACGCGATCGAGGCGCTCAACGCGGGGGCCGCGATGGGTGGCTTCGCGCACGACACCGGCGAGGGCTCGATCAGCCCGTACCACCTCAAGCACGGCGGCGACCTGATCTGGGAGATCGCCTCGGGCTACTTCGGCTGCCGCACCCCCGACGGCCACTTCAACCCCGAGCGCTTCGCCGAGCGGGCCGCGATCCCCAGCGTCAGGGCGATCTCGATCAAGCTCTCGCAGGGCGCCAAGCCGGGCCTCGGCGGGCTGCTGCCGGGCGCCAAGGTCAACCAGGAGGTCGCCGAGACCCGCGGGGTGGAGATCGGCCAGACGATCGTGTCGCCGCCGGCGCACAACGCGTTCGGCACGCCGCGCGAACTCATTCTGTTCATCGAGCAGCTGCGCGAGCTGAGCGGCGGCAAGCCCGTCGGGTTCAAGCTGTGCATCGGGTCACGGCGCGAGTTCCTCGCGATCTGCAAGGCCATGGTCGAGCGCAGCTCCTACCCCGACTTCATCATCGTGGACGGCTCGGAGGGCGGCACGGGCGCCGGACCGGTCGAGTTCGAGGACAACGTCGGCATGCCGCTGACCGAGGCCCTGATGTTCGTGCACAACGCCCTGGTGGGAGCGGGCGTCCGTGATTACGTACGGATCGGGGCCAGCGGCAAGATCGCGACCGGCGCCGACATGGTCAAGCGGCTGTGCCAGGGTGCCGACTTCACGATGGCGGCCCGGGCCATGATGTTCGCGATCGGCTGCATCCAGGCGCAGAAATGCCACACCAACCACTGCCCCGTGGGCGTCGCGACGCAGGACCCGAGCCGGGCCCGGGCGCTCGTGGTGTCCGACAAGTCGGTCCGGGTGCGCAACTTCCAGGCCCTGACGGTCGCCAGCGCGGCGCAGATCGTGGCCTCGATGGGGCTGGACTCGTTCGCCGACCTGACCCCGCGCAAGCTGTTCCGCCGGGTCGACCCGCACGTCACCAAGACGTACGCCGACCTCTACACCTGGCTGACCCCCGGCCAGCTGCTGACCGACCCGCCCCAGGCGTGGTCCCGGGACTGGCGCCTGGCCGATCCCGGCGACTTCCGGCCGCTGGCGGACGACGACCCGGCGGGCTTCTGAGTCGGCGTCACCGGGGAGACTGGACGTCATGTCCCTGAAGCACAGCCTGCTCGCCGTCCTCGTGATGCTGGTGTGGGGCGGCAACTTCGTGGTCATCGACGAGGGCCTGGACGGCGTGCCGCCGCTGCTGTTCCTCGCGATCCGGTTCACCTTCGTTGCGCTGCCGCTGGTGTTCCTGGTGCCGCGACCGAAGGCCGGCTGGCGCGAGGTCGTGGCGATCGGCACGTTCATGAGCCTGGGGCAGTTCAGCCTGCTGTACGTCGCGCTCGACCTCGGCATGCCCGCCGGGCTCGCCTCGCTGGTGCTGCAGGCCCAGGTCATTTTCACGATCGTCATCGCCGCCGCGGTGCTGCGGGAGGCGCCGACGCGCCAGCAGGTCGTCGGCGCGGCGATCGGCACCGCCGGGCTCGTGCTGGTCGTCATCGCGCACGGTGCCACCGCACCTGTCGTCCCGGTCATCGTGATGCTGGGCGCAGCGCTGTCCTGGGCGACCGGCAATGTCATCGCCCGCCGGGCCGGCGTCGCGTCGGGCTTCTCGCTCGTGGTGTGGTCCGCGCTGGTCGTCCCGGTCCCCGCGCTGCTGCTGTCGCTCGTCGTCGACGGTGGGCACGAGGTCGGCCACGCGCTGACGCACCTGTCCGGGATCGCGGTGGCCAGCACGGCGTACACCGTGATCGGCGCCTCCCTGCTGGGCTACGGGATCTGGAACTCGCTGCTCGCCCGCTATCCCGCGAGCGCCGTCGTCCCGTTCGTCCTGCTGGTGCCGGTCGTCGGCATCGCGACGGCGTGGATCGCGCAGGGCGAGGTCCCGACGGTCCTGGAGGTCATCGGCGGCGCGGTCATGCTGGCGGGGGTCGCCGCCGCGACGATCACCCGGCGCGTCAGGCCAGCAGGGCCGCCCGAGCCATGCGCGACAGCCGGGACCGCATCTGCGCCTCGCTGATCCGGGCGCTGTGCGGGGTCGAGTTGAGCAGGCCGAACGTCGCCTGGGCCGCCGCGCGCGCCTCGGCCGCGTCGAGGTCGCCGCGCAGCCGGCGGAGGGTGTCGACCCAGATGTCGACGTACGCCAGCTGCAGCGTGCGGACCTCGCGGCGCCCATCGACGCCGAGGTTGGTCCACTCGCGCTCCTGGATCACGATCAGCGCGGGGTGCCCGAGGGCGAACTCGATGTGCCAGTCGATCAGCGCCGTCAGCGCCTCGTCGGGGCCCGCCGCGGCTTCGGCGCGGGCACGCCCCTCGGCCAGCAGCCGTTCGCTGATCGAGGTCAGCGACTGGGTGAGGATGTCGTCCTTGCCGGCGAAGTGCTTGTACAGCGCCGGCCCCGAGATCCCGCACGCCCCGCCGATGTCGTGCACCGAGACCCCGTGGAAGCCGCGCTCGGCGAACAGTGTCGCGGCGGTGTCGAGGATCTGCTCGCGACGGGTCGTGGTCACCCGGCCAGTGTACGCAGGTGGTTAACGGCTGTTAACCTCACGTCATGCGTGAACTCGTGGACCAGCTGCGTGACCGGCTCAGTGTCGTCCATCAGGGGGGCACCGAAAGGGCCCGCACCCGCCACGTCGACCGGGGCAAGCTGCTGCCGCGCGACCGGGTCGACCACCTGCTCGACCCGGGCTCGCCGTTCCTGGAGATCGGGGCCCTCGCGGCGTACGGGATGTACGGCCGCCCCGACGAGGAGCATGCCGTCCCCAGCGCCGGGATCATCACCGGCATCGGTCGGGTCAGCGGCCGCGAGTGCGTCATCGTCGCGAACGACGCGACGGTCAAGGGCGGCACGTACTACCCCATGACGGTCAAGAAGCACCTCCGGGCGCAGACCATCGCGCGGGAGAACCAGCTGCCGTGCCTCTATCTCGTGGAGTCCGGCGGGGCGTTCCTGCCGATGCAGGACGAGGTGTTCCCCGACCGCGAGCACTTCGGCCGGATCTTCTTCAACCAGGCCCAGATGTCGGCGCTGCGGATCCCGCAGGTCGCGGCGGTGCTGGGCTCCAGCACGGCCGGCGGGGCGTACGTCCCTGCGATGAGCGACGAGACCGTCATCGTCAAGGAGCAGGGCACGATCTTCCTGGCCGGGCCGCCGCTCGTGAAGGCTGCGACGGGTGAGGTCGTGACGGCCGAGGACCTCGGCGGCGGCGACGTGCACGCCCGCACCTCCGGCGTCGTGGACCACCTGGCCGACGACGACGAGCACGCGCTGCAGATCGTCCGGTCGATCGTCGCGACGTTCGAGCGACCGACCAGCGAGCCGCCGCCGCACGAGTCGGTCGAGCCCCGGGAGGACCCTGAGGAGCTCTACGACCTCGTGCCGACCGACAGTCGTACGCCCTACGACGTCCGCGAGGTCATCCGCCGGATCGTCGACGACTCGCGGCTGCACGAGTTCAAGCCGTTGTACGGCGAGACGCTGGTGTGCGGCTTTGCCCGGATCTGCGGCTATCCCGTCGCGATCGTGGCCAACAACGGCATCCTGTTCAGCGAGTCCGCGCTCAAGGGCGCGCACTTCATCGAGCTGGCCAACCAGCGCGGGATCCCGCTGGTATTCCTGCAGAACATCACGGGCTTCATGGTCGGCCAGGAGTACGAGAACCGCGGCATCGCCAAGGACGGCGCGAAGCTCGTCACGGCGGTTGCCTCCTCGGTCGTCCCGAAGTTCACGGTCGTGATCGGCGGCTCGTACGGCGCCGGCAACTACGGTATGTGCGGGCGGGCGTACGACCCGCGGTTCCTGTGGATGTTGCCCAACGCGAAGATCTCGGTGATGGGCGGCGAGCAGGCCGCCGCGGTGCTGGCGACGGTCAAGCGCGACGGCATGGAGGCCCGCGGCGAGCAGTGGTCCGCCGAGGACGAGGCCGACTTCCGCGCGCCGATCCGCGAGCAGTTCGAGGACCAGGGCTCGCCCTACTACTCCTCCGCCCGGCTGTGGGACGACGGGATCATCGATCCGGTCGACACCCGTCGCGTCCTGGCGATGGGCCTGCAGGTGGCCACCGCCGTCCCGACCCCCGAGCCCCGCTTCGGGCTCTTCCGCATGTGAGGCTGACATGACCTTCTCGAGTGTCCTGATCGCCAACCGGGGCGAGATCGCGCGCCGCGTGATCCTCGCCTGCCGGGCCGCGGGGCTGCGCAGCATCGCGGTCTACTCCGACGCGGATGCCGACGCGCCCTACGTCCGGCTCGCCGACGACGCGGTCCACCTCGGGCCGACCCCGGCGACCGAGTCCTATCTCTCGATCGAGCGGCTGCTCGCGGCGGCGAAGGAGTCCGGTGCCGAGGCGATCCACCCCGGCTACGGCTTCCTGTCGGAGCGGGCCGAGTTCGCCCGCGCGGTCGTCGAGGCGGGGCTGGTGTTCATCGGCCCGACCGCCGAGGTCATGGACGCGATGGGACGCAAGGACCGGGCCCGGACGATCGCGGAGCAGGCCGGCGTCCCGGTCACGCCCCACTTCGATCCCGCCGACGTGCCCGCCGACGCCTACCCGGTGCTGGTCAAGGCCGCGGCGGGCGGCGGCGGCAAGGGCATGCGGATCGTGCGGGCGGCGGCCGATCTGCCCGGCGCGATCGACGCGGCCGGACGCGAGGCCGCAGCGGCCTTCGGCGACGACACCCTGCTGGTGGAGAAGTACGTCGAGGCGGGCCGCCACGTCGAGGTCCAGGTCTTCGGCGACACCCAGGGACACGTGGTCCACCTGTTCGAGCGGGACTGCTCGGTGCAGCGCCGGCACCAGAAGGTCGTCGAGGAGGCGCCGGCGTACGGGCTGACGGACGTCCTGCGACGTACGCTCCACGACTCGTCGGTCGCGTTGTGCCGGGAGGTCGGCTACACCGGCGCCGGGACGGTCGAGTTCCTGGTCGCGGACGGACAGGCGTACTTCCTGGAGATGAACACCCGGCTGCAGGTCGAGCACCCCGTCACCGAGGAGATCACCGGGCTGGACCTCGTGCAGTGGCAGCTCGCCGTCGCGGCGGGCGAGCCGCTGCCGCTGGCGCAGCACGAGATCACCGCGACGGGGCACTCGATGGAGGTCCGGGTCTACGCCGAGGACCCCTACGCCGGGTTCCTGCCGCAGGCCGGCCACGTGCTGGACGTCGCGTGGTCCGAGGACGCGCGGATCGAGTCCGACCTCGAGCGCGACGCCGAGGTCTCCACGGCGTACGACCCGATGCTCGGCAAGATCGTCGTCGCCGGGACGGACCGCCAGGACGCCCGCCGCCGGATGGTCGCGGCGCTCGACGACACCGGGATCTTCGGCGTGACGACCAACCTCGGCTTCGTCCGGCGGCTCGTCGCGGGCGAGGCGTTCGCGGCCGGCGAGGTGCACACCGCGTGGCTCGACAGCGACGCCTCGGCCTCGTTGCTTGCCGCGCCGGAGCTGCCCGAGGAGGCCGCGCGGGCCGCGGCGCTGCTGTGGGCACGCTACGAGGTCGCCGGCACGGACGATCCGTTCGGCGTCATCGACGGCTGGCGTTCCGGCGCGGACCCCGCCCCGCTGCTGGTCGCGCTGACCGACGAGGCAGGTCGGCGGTGGGCGTTCGGCTTCGACGAGGACACCGGCGAGGACGCCCTGGCGATCATCGACCGGGACGGCGTCACGATCGCGTGGCAGGCCCAGACCTGGACGCTGGAGGTGCCCGATCCGATGCGCGGGGGGCACCGGACCGGCGCTGCGACCGACGCCGACCTGGTGTCGCCGATGCCCGGCACGGTGCTGCGGGTCGACGTCGCGAAGGGTGACGCCGTGACGGAGGGGCAGCAGCTCGGCGTCGTCGAGGCCATGAAGATGGAGCTCGCCCTCGTGGCCCCCTACGACGGCGTCGTGACCCACGTGGGAGCCGCCACCGGCGACCAGGTCCCGATCAAGCACCACCTCTTCACCGTCACCCCCATCCCCGCGAGTGGTGCAGAGTGAAGTTTTTGGGACGGCGAGTCGTCCATATCTGCGCCACTCGGGGTCGGGTTTGCGCCACTCGAGGAGGTACGTCATGAGCTTGCCGTCCGTCGTCCGCGATCCGGCTCTTCCGACCGAGGTCACGATCTACGAGGTCGGGCCCCGCGATGGCCTGCAGAACGAGTCGGTGGTGGTCCCGCTCGACGCCAAGGTCGAGTTCATCACCCGGCTGGTCGCGGCGGGACTGCCGTACGTCGAGGCGACGAGCTTCGTCCACCCGAAGTGGGTGCCCCAGCTCGCGGACGCCGCTGAGCTCGTGGCGCGGCTGCCGATGGACCGTGCCACACCCCTGCCGGTGCTGGTCCCCAACGAGCGCGGACTCGACCGGGCCCTGGAGTCCGGCGTCCGGCACATCGCGGTGTTCGCCAGCGCGACCGAGACCTTCGCGCAGAAGAACCTCAACTCAACCCTGGACACCCAGCTAGACATGTTCGAGCCGGTCATGCGGCGTGCGCTCGCGGCCGGGCTGGACGTGCGGGCGTACGTCTCGATGTGCTTCGGCGACCCGTGGGAGGGCGAGGTCCCGATCGACCAGGTCGTCTCGGTCGGGCAGAGCCTGCTCGAGCTCGGGGCGTCGCAGCTGTCGATCGGCGACACGATCGGTGTCGCCACGGCGGGGCACGTCCGGGAGCTGGTCGGCCGGTTCGTCGCGGCGGGCACCGGCGTCGACCGGCTGGCGATGCACTTCCACGACACGTATGGCCAGGCGCTCGCCAACGCTCACGCCGCCCTGCAGGTCGGCATCACGACGTTCGACGCCTCCGCCGGCGGGCTGGGCGGTTGCCCGTACGCCGAGAGCGCCACCGGCAACCTCGCCACCGAGGACCTGGTCTGGATGCTCGGCGGCCTGGGCATCCGCCACGGCGTCGACCTGGCGGCCCTGGTCGAGACCAGCCGGTGGATGGCCGGAGTCCTCGGCAAGGAACCCGCCAGCGCCGTGGTGCGAGCCCTGTCCTGACCCCGTGACGCGAGTGGCGCACTGTGGCTGGATCTCCAGCGCCACATCCAGCCACATTGCGCCACTGGCGGGGCCTAGCGGGTTGTCCACCTTTCTTCGACCTCTTTGCCTTTTCCACATCTCTTGTCTTCGCATCACTTCTTCCTCATCCTGGGTGGTGGGTTGTGGGGGTGGGAGCTCATCGGACCGGGGACGTGCCCCGGCACGTGCTGCGGTCGGTCGGGCAGGTGTCGCCGACCCGCTCGGTCTTCATGGACCGCGAGGATCTCGACAGCCTTGCCGCCACGTGCCGCGCGATCCAGCTGGCACTGCCGGTCGCCGCCGTCTTCAGCCACCTCACGAGCGCAGCACTGGGAGAGTGGCGACTGCCCCAGGTCGCGCGCATCCCGGTGATCGCCAGCACGTCCGCCGAGGCGTCGCACCTCGACCGACGCGGTGTGTACGTCCGCCGGTGCGACGTCCCGTCCGGGCATCGTCGGGTCGTCGCCGGTGTCCGGATCGCCTCACCCGAGTGGACCGTGATCGAGCTGGCCGAGGACCTGGGACTCATCGACCTGGTCGCGGTGATCGACGGGCTCCTCCACACCGGGACCACCACGGTCGAACGACTCCGAGCCGCGATCGTCCCGGGCAGGCGAGGCGCCAAGGTCCTGGGCCGGGCCCTGGCGTACGTCGACGGGCGCAGCGAGTCCTGGTGGGAGTCGGTCCTGCGGATGGCGCACCAGCTGTCGAACATTCCCGTCGAGTCCCAGGTCGTCCTGCGTGACGCGCGAGGCGACTTCGTGGCGCGCACCGATCTGCAGATCGTCGGGACCCGCCGCTATCCCGAGTACGACGGAGGCACGCACCGGGAGGTCGTACGGCACCACGACGACCTCCGGCGTGACAAGGCCGTGGCGCGGCTCGGTGGGGAGCGGTTCGGCTACACGTCCGATGAGCTCGTCAGGTCTCCGCTGCAGGTCGTCCGGGACGCTGAGGACGCCTTGGGACTGCCGCACGACACCGCGCGTGCGAAGTGGTGGCTCGTCGAGCTGGACCGCTCATCCATCTCCCGAGCAGGCCGCACAAGACTGCAAAAGAGACTGAGACGCTTCGACAGAACAACCTCCCCCAGAAGGAAGAGGGCTCAGCCTGCCCCTGAGACCCCACCGAAATGAGCGAGTGGCGCAGTGTGGCTGGATCTCCAGCCCCAAATCCAGCCACATTGCGCCACTCGCGGCTCAGGAGGCTCGGGCGGCTCAGGCGGCTCAGAGGTGGGGGCGGCGGCGTTCCCGGAGCTCGTCGGCGGCGTACTGGCCGACCTGCCACGTGGCCCAGGCGTCGCTGGAGCCACCGACCGCTCCGCCGATCAGCGGGACCCGACGGGCGACCAGCGTCACGGCCCGGCGCCCCGTCGTCCGGCCTACCAACTCGGCGGTGACCTCCTTGGAGAGGGTCGCGTCGAGGACGGGATCGTGCACCGGCGAGGTCGCCATCGCCATCGGCGAGGTCGGCAGCCGGTGCTTCTTGACGAGCTGGGTGACGGTGTCCTCCCCGAGCATGCAGGCGAGGATCGCGTTGCGGACCCGCGGGTCCTCCAGGTCGTAGCCCCGCAGGTGGGCGATACCGGCCACGAGGTGGCACTGCACCAGCG
>JAOPXL010000139.1 GCA_025965175.1 Aeromicrobium sp. | reverse complement strand
AGCCCGAGGCACCAGCGGATCATCCCGAACGTGCCGATCTTGTCCACGACGCTGACCATCAGCACCGCGGTGCCGGGGGTCGACTCCTTCGCCGCGTCCGGCAGCCACGTGTGCAGCGGCCACAGCGGCGCCTTGATCGCGAACGCCGCGAAGAAGCCGAGGAACAGCAGCCGCTCGGCGTTGGTGCTGAAGTCGAGGTTCTGCAGATCGCTCAGCAGGTACGACGGATCGCCCTGCCGGGAGCTGATGACGTACAGACCGACGATCGAGGCCAGCATCAGCAGGCCGCCGACGAGGTTGTAGATCAGGAACTTGACCGCGGCGTACGACCGGTTGGGGCCGCCGAAGCTGCCGACCAGGAAGTACAACGGGATCAGCGTCGCCTCGAACAGGACGTAGAAGAGGAAGGCGTCGGTCGCCGCGAAGGCGCCGATCGCGAGGCCCTCGACGGCGAGCATCCAGGCGAAGTACGCATTGATGTTGCGCGGGTCCGGCAGCCGGTCACCGAACGCCGCGAGGATCACGATCGGGGCGAGGACCGTGGTCAGCAGGATCAGCGTGATCCCGATGCCGTTGACGCCGACCGCGTAGTGGGCGCCGAAGGCGCCGATCCACTCGTGGGTCGAGGTCATCTGGTAGCCGCCGGCCCCGGTGTCGAACTTCGCGAGCACGACGAGCGACAGCGCCAGCGTGATCAGCGAGACGCCGAGGGCGACGATCTTGGCCAGGTGGTGGGGGGCGGACTGCCGCGGCAGGAACGCGAGGAGCAGTGCTCCCGCGATCGGAGTCGCGGCGAGGATCGACAGGATCATGCGAGGGTCACCGCCAGGAGGGCAAGGACGAGGATGGCGACGCCACCGAACATCGTGAGTGCGTACGAACGGACGAAGCCGGTCTGCGGCTTGCGGAGGAACTGCGAGGTGTCACCGAGCCGGTCGGCCAGCCCGGTCACGAAGCCGTCGATGCCCATGCCGTCGAGCCAGACCAGGAACCGGGTCAGGTGCCGGGTCGGGCGTACGACGACGGCGTCGTTGATCTCGTTGCCGTAGAGCTCGTGCCGGCCGGCGCGAGCAAACAGGGACACCGAGCTGTCGGCGGGCGTCTCGGCGGCGATCGGCTCGCGACGGTAGAAGACGACCGCAGCGATGATGCCGAGGGCGACGATCACGACGATGATCAGGGTCAGCAGGATCACCGGGATCCCGAGCTCGTGGTGCTCGGCCGCACCCGTGACGGGCTCGAGCCACTCCTGGATCCAGTCCCCGAGCGCGAGGAGGCCGCCGACCGCGGAGAGCGCGGCGAGCGCGATCAGCGGGATCGTCATGACCTTCGGCGACTCGTGCGGATGCACGTCGGGGTGCCAGCGCTTGGCCGACACGAACGTCATGATCATCAGGCGGGTCATGTAGAACGCCGTGACGCCGGCACCCACCAGCGTGCCGAGGCCGACCCAGAAGTTCTGCCCGAACGCGGCCTCGATGATGTGGTCCTTGGACCAGAAGCCTGCGAACGGCGGGACCCCGATGATCGCGAGGTAGCCGATCGCGAACGTCGCGAACGTGACCGGCATGAGCTTCCGCAGCCCGCCGTAGTGCCGCATGTTGACGTCGTCCTCCATGCCGTGCATGACCGAGCCGGCGCCGAGGAACATGTTGGCCTTGAAGAAGCCGTGCGTGATGAGGTGGAAGATCGCGAACGCGTAGCCGGCCGGTCCGAGACCTGCCGCGAGCATCATGTAGCCGATCTGGCTCATCGTCGAGCCGGCGAGGGCCTTCTTGATGTCGTCCTTGGCGCAGCCGATCCAGGCGCCGACGAGCAGGGTCACGAGGCCGACCACGATGACCGCGTTGCGGGCGGCCTCCGAGGCGTCGAAGATGCCGTGCGAGCGGACCACGAGGTAGACCCCGGCGGTGACCATCGTCGCGGCGTGGATCAGCGCTGAGACGGGGGTCGGGCCCTCCATCGCATCGAGCAGCCAGCTCTGCAGCGGCACCTGGGCGGATTTGCCGCACGCGCCGAGCAGGAGCAGCAAACCGAGCGCCGTCGCGGCGCCCTGCGTCGCGCCCGGGACCGTCGCGTTGACGGTCCCGATCGCGGTCGTGCCGAACTGGGCGAACATCAGCATGATCGCCAGCGCCATCCCGACGTCACCGACGCGGTTGACGACGAAGGCCTTCTTGGCGGCCGCGGCGGCCGACGGCTTGTGCTGCCAGAACCCGATCAGGAGGTACGACGCGAGGCCCACGCCCTCCCAGCCGAGGAACAGCACGAGGTAGTCCGCGGCAAGGACCAGAGTCAGCATGGCCGCGACGAAGATGTTGAGGTACGCGAAGAAGCGCCGACGGCGGTCGTCGTGCTCCATGTAGCCGATCGAGTAGACGTGGATCAGCGTGCCGACGCCCGTGATGAGCAGGACGAACAGGCCCGACAGCTGGTCGAACGTGAACGACATGTCGACATGGAACGTCCCGGTGTCGATCCAGGTGAAGAGCCTGCTGGTGTGGGACCGGTCCTCGGCATCGCTGCCCATGAGCTTGGCGAACAGCACGGCGCCCCACACGAACGAGGCGGCCGAGGCGACGGTGCCGATCAGGTGGCCGAAGCGGTCGGCCTCCTTGCCCCAGACGAGCAGCAGTGCGCCGCTGGCCAGCGGGATGGCAATGAGCAGCCATTGCAGATCGAACATCGGTGCCCCCTACGACTTCAGCAGGCTCGCGTCGTCGACCGAGGTCGAGCGCCGCGTGCGGTAGATGGACACGATGATGGAGAGCCCCACGACGACCTCGGCCGCGGCGACGACCATCACGAAGAACGCGGCCACCTGCCCGTCGAGGTTGCCGTGCTGGCGGGAGAAGCTCACGAACGCGAGGTTGGTCGCGTTGAGCATGAGCTCGATGCACATGAAGACCACGATCGCGTTGCGGCGGACCAGGACCCCGACGGCGCCGATCGTGAACAGGATCAGGGACAGGGTGATGTACTCGCTCACTTGTCGTCCTCCCCGTCCGACTCGAGCTGGCGGGCAGTGCGCGCGACGTCCGCGTCGAAGCCCGACCGGGTCTGGCCGCGCTCGGCGATGCTCGGCGACACCGAGGCGTCCAGCGGCGTGCCGTCCGGCAGCAGGGCCGGGGTGTCGACCGCGTTGTGGCGGGCGAAGACACCCGGGGTCGGTGCGGGGCCGGGGTGGCGGCCCGACTCGGCGTACTCACGCATCCGCCGGGCCGCGATGTCGGCCTGCGTGTGCCGGACCGTGAGGCGTTCCTTGTGGGCCAGGACCATCGCCCCGAGGGCCGCGGTGATCAGCAGGGCGCTGGTGAACTCGAATGCCAGGACGTACTTGCCGAACAACAGCTCGCTCAGTCCGTACGGATTGCCGTTGCCGTTGGCGGCCTTGAGCCCGACGACGGCGCCGGAGACGGTCTGGCCGATCGCGAGGACCGCGGTGATGCCGAAGATCAGGCCGATGACCGTCGCGGCGAGCTTCTGCCCGGCGATCGTCTCGCGGACCGCGTCGGAGGAGTCGACGCCGACCAGCATCAGGACGAACAGGAACAGCATCATGATCGCGCCGGTGTAGACGATGATCTGCACCGCGAAGAGGAACGGCGCGCCCTGCGCGGCGTAGAGGATCGCGAGGCTGATCATGACCACGGCCAGCGCGAGGGCCGCGTGCACGGCCTTCCTGGCGAAGACCAGGCCGAGGGCTGCGATCACCATGATGGGGGCGAGGAGCCAGAACGTCGTCACGCGCCTGCCTCCGAACCTGAGCCTGACGAGACGTTGACGATCGGGAGCTGCTTGCCCCGGTAGTAGTCCTGGTGGTCGTCGCTGATCAGCATCTCGTGCGGCGGTTCGACCATGCCCGGCAGCAGCGGCGCGAGGAGATCGCTCTTCTCATAGATCAGCGCCTCCCGGTTGTTGTCCGCGAGCTCGTACTCGTTGGTCATGGTCAGCGCGCGGGTCGGGCAGGCCTCGATGCACAGCCCGCACAGGATGCAGCGCAGGTAGTTGATCTGGTAGACCC
>JAOPXL010000134.1 GCA_025965175.1 Aeromicrobium sp. | reverse complement strand
GACCGGAGCCGACTGGGACGCCGCCGTCGCGCACTGGGACAGCCTGGTGACCGACGACGACGCCGAGTTCGACAAGGTCATCACGATCGACGCCTCGACCATCACGCCGTTCGTGACGTGGGGGACCAACCCCGGCCAGGGCGTGCCGCTGTCGGGCAACGTCCCTGACCCCGCATCGTTCGAGGACGACAACGAGCGCATCGCCGCCGAGAACGCCCTGCGCTACATGGGCCTCGAGGCCGGCACCCCGATGAAGGACATCCAGGTCGACACGGTCTTCATCGGCTCGTGCACCAACGGTCGCATCGAGGACCTGCGGGTCGCCGCGTCACTGATCGAGGGCCACAAGGTCGCCGCCGACACCCGCATCCTCGTGGTGCCCGGATCGGTGCGCGTACGCCTGCAGGCCGAGCAGGAGGGCCTCGACGTGATCTTCAAGGACGCCGGCGCCGAGTGGCGTGGTGCCGGGTGCTCGATGTGCCTGGGCATGAACCCCGACCAGCTGACGGTCGGCGAGCGCGCCGCGTCGACGTCCAACCGCAACTTCGAGGGACGTCAGGGCAAGGGTGGCCGTACGCACCTCGTGTCGCCCGACGTCGCCGTGGCGACCGGGATCCTCGGTCACCTCGCCGGCCCCGCCGACCTTGCCGAGCTCGAGAAGGCAGGAGCCTGATCATGGACAAGTTCTCCACGCACACCGGTGTCGGCGCTCCGCTGCGCCGCAGCAACGTCGACACCGACCAGATCATCCCGGCCGTGTGGCTCAAGAAGGTCACCCGGGACGGCTTCGAGGAGGGCCTGTTCTCGGCCTGGCGCAGCGATCCGGCGTTCGTGCTGAACCAGGACGCCTACAAGGACGCCACGGTCCTGGTCGCCGGACCCGACTTCGGCACCGGCTCGTCGCGGGAGCACGCCGTCTGGGCGCTGCAGAACTATGGCTTCAAGGCCGTCATCTCCCCGCGCTTCGGCGACATCTTCCGCGGCAACTCCGGCAAGGCCGGGCTGCTCGCGGCCGAGGTCGACGAGAAGGTCGTCCAGCGGCTGTGGGACTACCTCGACGCCAACCCGGGCGCGTCCGTCACGGTCGACCTCGAGACCCGGACGGTCAGGGCCGGCGAGGGCGTCGACGCGATCGAGGACTCGTTCACGATCGACGACTACACCCGCTGGCGCCTGCTGGAGGGCCTCGACGACGTCGGCATCACGCTGAGCCACGAAGAGGACATCGTGACGTACGAGGCGAAGCGTCCGACGTTCAAGCCCGTCACCCTCTGACCCCCTCTCGCTGACGCGTGGGTTCCGCCCGGTGACGCGTGGGTTGCGCCTGTCGTAACCCACGCGTCAGCGGCGATAACCCACGCGTCAGCGCCAGATGGCTACGGACGTGACCACGTCGTCGTCGGTCTGGAGGAAGACCCGCTGGCCGACGCGGAGGTGGCGGATGTGCTCGGCGAGGGACTCGGCGGCGAAGTCGAGCCGATGCCCCTGGTCGGTCAGGACGTGACCTGACCGGGTGCCCTCGTCGAAGCTCGCCACGGTGCCCTGCATGCCGATCACCCTAGTCGGCCGGGCGACCGATTAGGCTCGCTCCCATGCATCGCCGCCACTTCCCGAAGACCCTGAGGGTCATCGTGCTGTTCCTCCGGCCGATCCTCATGCTGGTCACGAAGCGGGACTGGCAGGGCCAGGAGAACCTCCCCGCGGGTGGCTGGGTCCTGGCCCCCAACCACATCTCCCACCTCGACCCCTTCCTGATCTCGCACTTCATGGTCGACCAGGGCATCCCGCCGCGGTTCCTCGCGAAGGACACCCTGATGAGCCTGCCGTTGGGCGGGCGGATCCTCCGCAACGCCGAGCAGATCCCGGTCTACCGCAGCAGCGCGGGTGCGGCGGAGTCGCTGCGGGCGGCGGTTGCCGCCGTCGAGGCCGGCAACGTCGTCACGATCTATCCCGAGGGGACCATCACCCGGGACCCCGCGGCGTGGCCGATGACCGGACGCACCGGCGCCGTCCGGGTGGCCCTCGCGACGGGCTGCCCGCTCGTGCCGGTCATGCAGTGGGGCCCGCAGGAGATCCTCTGGCCGTACGCCAAGCGGGTCCACCTGTTCCCCCGCAAGACGATCCACGTCCGCGTCGGTCGACCCGTGGACCTGTCGGACCTGCAGGGCAAGCCGGTGACCGAGGAGCTCCTCTCGACGGCGACCACCCGACTGATGGACGCGCTGACTGCCATGATGGCGGAGGTGCGTGGCGAGCTTCCCTCGACGCCGCGGATCGATGTGCACACCTTGAGCAAGCCCCGGAGCAACTACCTGCCGGGCACCAACGACAAACGATGGGACTCGTGAATGGCGCAGATCGCCGTGATGGGCGCAGGATCCTGGGGAACGGCCTTCGCGCTCGTGCTGGCTGACGCCGGCAACGACGTGCGTCTGTGGGGGCGCCGGCCCGAGCTGTGCGAGACGATCAACTCCAAGCACGAGAACTCCGACTACCTGCCCGGCGTCGTGCTGCCCAACGCGATCTCGGCGACATCGGACCCGGTCGAGGCCCTCGCCGACGCCGAGGTCGTCGTCCTGGCGGTCCCGTCGCAGCAGCTGCGCTCCAACCTCGAGGCGTGGAGCGAGCACGTCCCCGCAGACGCCGTCATGGTCAGCCTCATGAAGGGCATCGAGCTCGGCACGCACCAGCGCATGAGCGAGGTCATAGCCGAGATCACCGGCGCCGGACCCGAGCGCATCGCCGTCGTGTCCGGGCCCAATCTGGCGCGGGAGATCGCGAACCGTGAGCCAGCTGCCAGCGTCGTGGCGTGCGAGGACCAAGCGGTCGCCGAGCGGCTGCAAAAGCTGTGCCACACGGCGGCGTTCCGGCCCTACTCGATGACCGACGTCATCGGCTGCGAGCTCGCCGGCACAGCCAAGAACATCATCGGGCTGGCGGTCGGCGTCTGCGTCGGCCTGGGCTTCGGCGACAACACCAAGGCCTCGGTCATCACCCGCGGGCTGGCCGAGACCGCACGGTTGGGCCAGGCGATCGGCGCCGACCCCGTGACGTTCATGGGTCTGGCCGGCATGGGGGACCTCGTCGCCACGTGCTCGTCACCGCTGTCGCGCAACCGTACGTTCGGCGAGAAGCTCGGCGCCGGCATGAGCGTCGACGAGATCATGGCGCAGACCCGGCAGGTCGCCGAGGGTGTCAAGTCGTGCCAGTCGGTCGCCGAGCTGGCGAAGGTCAACGGTGTCGAGATGCCGCTCGTCGAGCACGTCGCCGCGCTCGTCGCCGGTGAGCTCACCCCCGATGAGCTGGTGCAGCGGTTGATCTCCCGCCAGCCCAAGCCCGAGACGGTGTAGCAGCCCCGCCACCGCGAGTGGCGCAAACCCGTCCTCGAGCGGCGCAGATTCGTACGCCACGCCGTCTCGAAAACGCACATCTGCGCCAGTCGCGGAACCGGGGTCAGCTGACGGAGGCCAGGACGTTCTGGATGTCGTTCCAGAGATCCTCGACGTCCTCGATCCCGACCGAGAAGCGGATCAGCCCCTCGGGGACCGACTCCGGCTCGCCGGGATGGCGTCGGCGCCGCTCCCACGTGGACTCGACACCGCCAAGGCTGGTGGCGTACGTGATGATGTCGCTCTGCTCGGTGATCTTCTGCGCGATCACGGCGCCGCCGACGACCTCGAACGCGATGATCGTGCCGAAGCCCGGATAGCGGCTGTGGGAGATTTGGTCCGACGCCGACAGGCGCCGGTGCAGCTCCCGGGCGTTGGCCTCGGCCCGATCGAGCCGGACGTGCAGGGTGCGGATGCCGCGCGCGGCGAGGAACGTCTCCAGCGCGCCGGGGATGGCCCCCAGCATCGTGCGACGCTTCTCCAGAGCGGCGTACGCCCGGTCGTCGTCGGTGACGATCGCCCCGAGGATGACGTCGCCGTGACCCGACAGCAGCTTGGACGCGGAGTGGACGACGAAGTCCGCGCCGAGGTCGAGCGGACGCTGACGCAGGGGAGTCGCGAACGTGTTGTCGACCGCGACGGCGGCGCCAGCGGTGGTCGCGGCGCGGGCGATCGTCTCGATGTCCGCAATCTCCAGGGCCGGGTTGGTCGGCGACTCGATCCACAGCATCGCGGCACCCTGGCACGCCTGGATGACCTGCTGGGTGTTGTCGATGTCGACCAGGCGCAGCTCGATCTGGCCCCGCCGGTCCCGCTCCATGAGCTGGGCGACGGTGCCGTAGTAGGCGTGGCGTGGCGCGACGACCGCGGCGTGCAACGGGACGAGGTCGATCAGTGCGGTGGTCGCCGCGATGCCCGACGCGAACGCCAGGGCCCGGCCGCCCTCGAGGGCGCCGAGCACCGTCTCGAAGGAGTCCCAGGTCGGGTTGCCGTGCCGGCCGTACTCCGAGGCACCGCCGGGCACGAGCGCGCTCGCAAGCGTGATCGGTGCGTTGAGCGGTCCCCCCGGGACCCGGTCCGGTCGTCCGGCGCCGACCGCGAGGGTCGAGGGCGAAAGATCGTGTCCATGCATGACCCCATCATGCCCTGACGGGTATCGTGCTGGGCAATGAGCCTCTCGGTGGACACCTCAGTCGGCAGAACACGTCTCGGAGTCATTTTTGGCGGCCGTTCCAGCGAGCACGGGGTCTCCTGCCTCACGGCTCGCGAGGTCCTGGCGGCGATCGACGTCGACCGGTACGACATCCGGCCGATCGGCATCACGCGTGACGGTGCGTGGGTCGAGGAGACCGCCCAGTGGGGCGAGCTCGAGCCGGGCACGCTGCCGTCGGTGCGTGAGGACATGCCGCCATTCGCGTGGGAGGGACTGCACGAGCTCGACGCGGTCTTCCCGCTGCTGCACGGCCCGTGGGGCGAGGACGGCACGGTCCAGGGGCTGCTGGAGATGGCGGACGTCCGCTACGTCGGCGCCGGGGTGCTTGCGAGCGCCGTCAGCATGGACAAGCCCTTCACCAAGACGGTCTTCTCCGCCGCCGGCCTGCCCCAGATCCCCTACGTCACAATCCGTCCCTGGGAGTGGAAGCAGGACCGTGAACGGGTCGAGGCCCGAATCCGGGCGCTCGGGCTGCCGGTCTTCGTCAAGCCGGCCCGCGCGGGCTCGAGCTCCGGCGTCATGATGGTCGACACCTGGGACGCGCTCGACGTCGCCGTGACCAGGGCGCGCGACTTCGATCCCAAGGTCATCGTCGAGTCGGCCGCGCGTGGCAAGCGGGAGCTCGAGTGCGCGGTCATGCAGGGACTCGACGGCAAGCCCGTCGCGAGCGTCGTCGGCGAGATCACGGTCGCGGAGGAGTCGTCGCACGAGTTCTACGACTTCGAGGCGAAGTATCTCGACGGCACCAGCCTCAACGTCGTCCCGGCCGACATCTCGGTGACGCTCAGCGAGCGCATCCAGACGTACGCCGTGCAGGCCTTCGAGGCCGTCGGCTGCGAGGGCCTGGCACGCGTCGACTTCTTCCACACCGACGACGGCCTGGTGATCAACGAGATCAACACACTGCCCGGCTTCACGCCGTTCTCGATGTTCCCGCTGCTGTGGGAGGCCAGCGGGGTGTCCTATCCCGAGCTCGTGGAGCGGCTGATCCAGCTCGCGCTCCAGCGCGACACGGGTTTGCGCTAGCCGGACTCGCCGCAGGGCGCGACCGAGGGGTCGTGCTTCTCGACCGCGTCGGCGACATCGGCCAGCGCGTCGGCGGCCGGGTCGTACTCCTTCGGCACCTCGACGCTGACGAAGAACCGGCGGCCGATCGTCGTGAACAGGTAGCCGTCGGCGGTGGTCTCGGCGAACCAGTCGACCCCGTCGACCAGGAAGCACTGCGAGGTCGGCAGCAGCGCGGCCGGCCTCTCCACGCCGCAGCGCAGGATGATCGGCGGTGCCCCCCACGCGACGGCGTTGTCGTCGGCGACGAGGATCGAGTCCTCGCCGGCGACCTTCCGCGGCGCATCGGCGTTCATCGCCTTGCAGTCGAGCCGGGTGCCGCGCTCGGTCGGGTACGCGTCGACGTCCAGGCCGCGGCTGCACCCTGCCACGAGGAGCAGCGGCAACGCGGCGAGAAGGATCCTCTTCACGCCGGGCGTCGGGCTAGATGCGGACGATGGGGCAGGTCAGCGTGCGGGTGATGCCGGGGACGACCTGGATGCTCGAGACCACGAGCGAGCCGAGCTCGTCCATGCTGGGGCCCTCGGCGCGGACGATGACGTCGTACGGCCCGGTGACGTCCTCAGCGAGGGTGACCCCGTCGATGGCCCCGATCGCCAGGGCGACGTCGGCTGCCTTGCCGACCTCGGTCTGGACGAGGATGTATGCCTGAACGGCCATCGGTTTCTCCTTCGTTGTGCGGGACTGTGCCACGCTACCGGATGTCGCGCGCAGGACGGGACCTGCCTGCGAGAAGATGGACCCATGACGACGAATGCCGCTGACGGCCCCACGATCGGTGACCTCGGCGAGTTCGGCCTGATCGACCAGGTCCGCGCCGAGATCGGGCACAACCGGCATGTCCTGCTGGGCTCCGGGGACGACGCCGCGCACATCTCGAGCAACGACGGGACCTACCTCGTCACGACCGATCTGCTCGTCGAGGGGCGCCACTTCCGCCGCGACTGGTCGGGCCCCGGTGACATCGGCCGCAAGGCGGCGGCGTGCAACCTGTCCGACATCAACGCGATGGGCGGCGTCGCTACGGCGCTGACGGTGGGATTCGGTGCGCCCGCCGATCTCCCGGCGTCCTGGGCCCTCGAGATGATCCGGGGCTTCGAGGCCGAGTGCGCCCACGTCGGTGCGCACATCGTCGGGGGAGACGTCACGGCGTCGGACAAGGTCATCATCGCCGTGACCGCGATGGGTGACGCGGCCCGGCCGGTCCTGCGGTCAGGGGCGATGCCCGGTGACGTCGTCGCGTACGCCGGACAGCTCGGGCTCGCCGCCGCGGGCTTCGCGACGCTGAGCCGCGGCTTCCGCTCGCCCAAGCTCGCCGTCGAGGCGCACCGCGCGCCGCACCCGCCGTACGCTGCGGGGCCCCAGGCCGCCGGCGCCGGGGCGACCTCGATGACCGACGTCAGCGACGGGCTGGTCGCCGACCTCGGGCACATCGCCGACGCCAGCTCGGTCGCGATCGACCTGGACTCCACGGCATTCGTCATCCCGCCGCCGGTCGCGACGGTCGGTGAGGCACTCGGCACCGACCCGCTCCGGTTCGTCCTCAACGGTGGCGACGACTACGCCCTGGTGGCGACCTTCAGCTCCGAGACCGTCCTGCCGCAGGGCTGGACCCGGGTCGGCAGCGTCGCCGACGGCAGCGGAGTCACGGTCGACGGCGCGACGTACGACGAGGCGCCAGGCCACCAGCACTTCAGATGACCCAGTAGCGGCGCTTGGCGACGCCGCGCACCCCCGGCACGACGGCCTCCAGGATGCCGCCGTTGCGCTCGATGACTGCTGCCGACGCGACGTTGTCGTCGTCGCACGTGACGAGCGCGGGGCAGATGTCACGATCGCGCAGGATCTCGACGGCTTGACGCAGCATGTGCGTCGCGTGACCGCGACCGCGGAAGGCCGGTCGGACGAGGTAGCCCACGTGCCCACCCAGGGTGCGGTGGAACTCGTCGAGCTCGAAGCGGATCGTGGCTCGTCCGACGATCGTCCCCTCGACGTCGGCCACGAGCTCGGCCAGAGGGGGCGCGCCCGGCGGCAGGTCGACGCCGTGCTCCCACCCGTGGACGAGCGCGACGTACTCCGGCCACGGCAGGTCCGGCCGGTAGTGCCCGGACCACGCGCCCCCGTCGACGGCCAGCTCCGCGACCGCCGCCAGGACCTGCGCTTCGTCGTCGAGCGCGAGTCGCCGCAGGACGAGGGACAAGGTCAGTCCTGGATGCGGGCGAACGGCTGCGCGGCCTCGAGCTCGTAGGCGATTTCGAGAAGGGTCTGCTCGTCGCCGTGATCGGCCGAGAAGTGGACCCCGACCGGCATGTCCGCCGACGAACGGCCCAGCGGCAGCGAGATCGCCGGACCGCCGGAAGCGTTGTTGAGCGGCGTGAACGCGGCGTACTGCACGAGCCGGTCGAACATCACCGGGAAGTCGACCGCAGGGGACAGGTGCCCCAGCTCAGGGGTCGCGTAGCCGAGGGTGGGGGACAGGATGAGGTCGACGTCCTCGAATGCCGCGCGGTAGCGCTGCTCGGACCGCTTGAGCCCACGGATCGCAGTCGGCGTCCGCCAGGCCTGTCGCACGAAGCGGCGGGCGAGCCCGCGGGTCAGCGGATCGGTCAGGGTCCTGTCGAAGTCCGGGCTCATGACCTTGCGGCCGAAGTGCTGGGTCGAGAAGGCGAGCATGCCCCAGTAGTGCTTGAAGTCCTCCATGAACCGCCGATCGACCGGCAGCTCGACCTCGACGACGTCGTGACCGAGCGAGGTCAGGAGGTCCGAGACCGCCAGGACGGCCTTGCGGGTGTCCTCGTCGGTGGGAACGCCGGTGACCGAGTCGAGGATCAGTCCGATCCGCAGACGACGGTCGGAGGACCCCTCGACGAGTCCGAGCCGGGGCAGGCCGATGGCCGGGCGGTACGCCTGCGTGGCCGCGAGGAACGTCGCGGTGTCGCGGACAGTGCGCGTCACGACCCCGTTGGAGACGATGTCAACCGGCAGCTTGGCCGCCTCGGCCGCGGCGACGACCCGACCGCGGGTCGGCTTGAGCCCGACCAGACCGCACGCGGCCGCGGGAATGCGGATCGACCCGCCACCGTCGTTGGCGTGCGCGATCGGCACGACGCCGGAGGCGACGAGCGCTGCGGCACCGCCGGAGGAGGCCCCGGCGGAGTAGCCGGTGTGCCACGGGTTGCGAGTGGGCGGCAGCGTCGCGTACTCGGTCGACGCGTTGAAGCCGAACTCGGGCATCGTCGACTTGCCCAGCACCGTCAACCCGACCGACAGCAGCTGCTCGGTGAACGGGGCGTGGGACGTGGCGGGCCGCGCCTTGACGGCCAGGGAGCCCTGGTCCGAGGGGAGGCCCGCGACGTCGGTGTTGTCCTTGACGAACGTCGGGACGCCGGCCAGCAGCCCGGTGGACGGGGTGTCGCTGGCGATCAGCGCGCGCTCGAAGTCGGTGCGCTGGATCGCGTTGAGCGACGGGTTGACGATCGAGGCACGCGCGATCGCCGCCTCGACGGCCTCGCGGGCGCTGATCTCGCCGGAGGCAACAGCAGCGGCGACCCCGACTGAGTCGAGGTCGCCGAGTGCGTCGTCACCGAAGGCGTGGACACGGGTCGTCATCTCGTTGGTCACGAGATGACTCTAGGGTCAGTTCAGCGAACTGACCACCAGATGGCTAGCGCGAGACCTTGCCGGCCTTGAGGCACGACGTGCAGACATTGACGCGCTGCGGGGTGCCGTTGATGACGGCGCGCACGCGCTGGATGTTGGGATCGAAGCGACGCTTCGTGCGTCGGTGCGAGTGGGAGACGTTGTGGCCGAAACCAGGTCCCTTGGCACACACAT
>JAOPXL010000133.1 GCA_025965175.1 Aeromicrobium sp. | reverse complement strand
GCTCCGCCGCCGAGGAGAAGCTGCAGGAGGCCGAGCGCACCGCGCTCGAGTGGGTCGCAGCGGCCGAGGCCGAGGCCGAGCGGGTCGCCCAGGAGCACATCGTCATGGCCAACCACACCTCGGCCGCGACGCCGCTGGCCGCGCCCCAGGCGTACGTCGACGAGTACGTCGACGAGGCACCGGACGGCCAGGACGCCACCGATGAGCTGCCCGAAGAGGTGAATGACGAGTCCGGGGCCCTCGCCCCCAAGATCAAAAAAAGAGTCGTCCGACGCAAGTGACTCAGTAGGGGGCCCGGCCGGTCGGCTCGACGAGACCGTCGAGCCCCTGGCCGTGGGCGACGTCGTCGTCCCGTCGGTCCCCGAGCCGGGGATCGACCAGCGACGGGCCAAGGCCGCGGCGCGTACCGCCGCGCGCCGGCAGCGCGAGGAGGCCAAGGCGGCCAAGGCCGCGGCCCGGGCAGCAGCCGCCGACGCCAAGCGCGAGGCCGAGGCGCGTGCGCGCAAGGAGCGCCAGGAGGAGCGTCAGCAGGAGATCGCCGCGGAGGCGCAGGAACGTGCCGAGGCGAGCGCCGCGCGTGCCGCCGAGGCCGAGGATGCCCGCACGGCCGAGCTGCAGGCTCCCGAGCCCGCCGTCGAGGGACTGGACCTCCTGTTGGTGGAGGACGAGGTCGTCGACGTCGTCGAGGAGCCGGCACCCGAGCCCGTCCTGCCCGAGCCCGTCCTGCCCGAGCCCGCGTCGGAGGCCGAGACGCGGCTGGCGGAGGCCAGGGAAGCGGCCCGCCGCGAGCGCGCGGAGGCCAGGGACGTCGCCCGCCGCGAGCGCGAGGAGGCCAGGACCGCCGAACGGGTCGACGAGGACGATCACATCGTCGAGCCACCCCGCGAGCCGAAGGTGCCGCTGCTCGAGCGCCTCCGCCGCGGCCGCGGCACGGATGACGGAACCCGTCAGGGCCGCAGCCCGCGCGTCGTCGTCGCGGCGGTCGTCGGGGGGGTGGGACTCATCTGCTCGGTCGTCCTGGCCGTCGGCGCGTTCACGGTGGCGCTCGGCACCGACGAGGCCAACGGCTTCTACGCCAAGCTCTCGTCGGTGTGCGACACGCTCGTCGGGCCGCTGCGCGACCTCTTCTCCTTCAGCGGGGCCAACGCCGACATGAAGGAGGCGCTCGTCGCCTGGGGCGCGGGATCCCTGGTCTACCTGGGCGTGTTCCTGGCGTCCCAAGCCTTCCTCGGATCCGGCGACGACGACTGATCCGGCCGGTGAGTGTGACCTAACCCATGCCGGTGACGGGTCGCCCGTCTTACTACGGCTAGGTAACATTCACGTGAAGTAGGGCCACCTCACCCAGCCCGTTCTTGGCGTGGGACGGTGGCTCGTACACAGTCCCACGACTGCCGCGACGTCCGATCGGCCGCCGCGTCCCAGATTCACAGGAGGGTCCTCGTGACCAAAATCGTTGTCGCTGTGAAGTACGTCCCGGATGCCACGGCAGACCGGACCTTCAGCGCCGATAACACCGTCGATCGAGTTGGCGTCGACGGTCTGCTGTCCGAGCTCGACGAGTACGCGGTGGAGCAGGCGCTCCAGATCATCGAGGCAGGCGAGGGCGAGGTCACCGTCCTCACAGTCGGGCCCGAGCAGGCTGCCGACGCGGTCCGCAAGGCCCTGCAGATGGGCGCCCACGCCGGCGTCCACGTGCAGGACGACGCGATCCACGGCTCCGACGCGTTCGCGACGTCGCTCGTGCTGGCCAAGGCGATCGAGAAGCTCGACTACGACCTGGTGGTCTTCGGCATGGCGTCGACCGACGCCGGCATGGGTGTCGTCCCGACGCTCGTCGCCGAGCGCCTCGGCCTGCCGGCCGTGACGTTCGCCTCCGAGATCACGGTCGAGGGTGACACGGTCACGATCCGCCGCGACGGCGACGTCGCGACGCAGGACATCGAGGCCTCGGGCAAGCTCGTCCTGTCCGTCACGGACCAGACCGGTGAGGCTCGCTACCCGTCGTTCAAGGGCATCATGGCCGCGAAGAAGAAGGACGTCCAGCAGTGGACGCTCGCGGACCTCGACGTCGACGCCGGCTCGGTCGGCCTGGACGCCGCCTGGACCAAGGTCGAGTCGTTCGAGCCCCGCCCGCCGCGCACGGCCGGCGAGATCGTCACCGACGAGGGAGATGGCGGCGCCAAGCTCGTCGAGTTCCTCGCGTCCAAGAAGTTCGTCTGAGCAGACTAGATCTAGAAGGAATTTGACATGACTGAAGTTCTGGTTCTCATTGATGCTCCCGACGGCAAGGTCACCAAGCCGTCGCTGGAGCTGCTGACGATCGCCCGCCGCATCGGCGAGCCGTCCGCAGTGGTCTTCGGCAGCGCCGACAACGGCGTCCTGGCCGAGTACGGCGCCGAGAAGATCTACACCCTCGACGACGCCGCGTTCACCGACTTCCTGGTCGGCCCCAAGGCCGAGGCGCTGGCCCAGCTCGTCGCCGACAAGTCCCCGGCCGCCGTGCTGGTCGGCTCGTCGACGGAGGGCAAGGAGATCGCGGCTCGCGTCGCGCTCAAGTCCGAGTCGGGTCTGATCACCGACGCGGTCGACGTGCAGGCCGACGGTGGCACCATCACCACGACGCAGTCGGTCTTCGCCGGCAACTTCACGGTCGCCGCGACCGTGACACAGGGCTCGCCGGTCATCGCCGTCAAGCCCAACTCGGCTGCCCCGGAGGCCGCTGCCGGCGCCGGCACGGTCGAGGCCGTCTCGGTCGACATCTCCGATGCCGCCAAGACCGCCAAGATCACGTCGTCCAAGGAGAAGGCTGCCTCGGGCCGTCCCGAGCTGACCGAGGCCGCCATCGTGGTCTCCGGTGGCCGTGGCACCGGTGGCGACTTCACCGAGGTCGAGGCGTTCGCCGACAGCCTCGGTGCCGCCGTCGGCGCCTCGCGCGCCGCGGTCGACTCCGGTTGGTACCCGCACACGTTCCAGGTCGGGCAGACCGGCAAGACGGTCTCGCCGCAGCTGTACGTCGCCAACGGCATCTCCGGTGCGATCCAGCACCGCGCCGGCATGCAGACGTCCAAGACGATCATCGCGGTCAACAAGGACGACGAGGCCCCGATCTTCGAGCTCGTCGACTTCGGTGTCGTCGGCGACCTCAAGGCAGTCCTCCCGCAGGCGACCGAAGAGGTCAAGAAGCGCAAAGGCTGACAGTCGGTCACAGCACTGCCGACGGCCGGATCACGCATCGCGTGGTCCGGCCGTCGTCCCGTCTGGTGAGACAACCCATCACCCTCGCGGACCAGTCAGGGATGACTCGCTGGGACTATTGACTTTGACTCGTCACATTAGGTGACAACTTGGTTAAGCAGCGCGTCAGCGCTGTCGGGCCCCTCCGAAACGGTGATAGTCATAGGGGGCGCGCGCCAGCGCGCACCAGACAAACACAGGAGGAATCCATGCGACTCTCTCGGCGTACCCGCCTTGCGGGTGTGGCGTTGATCGCGGCCGGCAGCCTGACCCTGGCTGCTTGCGGTGGTGGAAGCGACGACAAGAGTGACGGCAGTGGCAGCACCAACAAGGTCATCTCGGTCTACGGCACCAACCCGCAGAACCCGCTGATCCCGACCGCGACCAACGAGGTCGGCGGTGGCGATCCGCTCGACAACCTCTTCTCCGGTCTGGTGGCCTACAACACCGACGGCTCGGTCAGCAACGAAGTTGCCGACTCGATCAAGGCCAACGAGGACAGCACCGTCTGGACCGTCAAGATCAAGGACGGCCAGAAGTTCACCGACGGCTCGCCCGTCACCGCCGACTCCTTCGTCAAGGCGTGGAACTACGGCGCCAACCCGGCCAACAAGCAGCTCAACAACTACTTCTTCTACCCCATCAAGGGCACGGACGAGGTCGGCAACACGGTCAAGGGCGAAGACACCGTCTCGGGCCTCAAGGTCGTCGATGACAAGACCTTCACGATCACGCTGAAGGCCTCGGAGTCGGATTTCCCGCTGCGTCTGGGCTACTCGGCCTACTTCCCGGTGCCGGACTCGGCGTACGACGCCGACGGCAAGATCACCAAGGCCTACGGCAACGCGCCGATCGGCAATGGCCCCTACAAGCTGACCAAGACCGGCTGGGAGAAGAACAAGCAGATCTCCCTGGAGCCCAACCCGGACTACAAAGGCATCCACAAGGCCAAGAACGGCGGCCTGGTCTTCAAGTTCTACAACTCGGTCGACGCGGCCTACACCGACGTGCAGTCGGGCAACCTGGACGTCCTGGACCAGGTCCCGCCGAGCGCGCTGACGACGTTCGAGTCCGACTCGGCCGTCAAGGCGTACAACGAGCCCGGCTCGAGCTTCTCCTCGTTCACGATCCCGGACAGCCTCGCCCACTTCAAGGGTGAAGAGGGCCAGCTGCGCCGCGCCGCGATCTCCGAGGCGATCAACCGCCCCGAGATCACGGAGAAGATCTTCAACAACGCGCGTACGCCCGCCAGCGACTTCACGTCGCCGGTGCTCGACGGCTGGACGAAGGACGTGCCCGGCAACGAGGTGCTGAAGTTCAACGCCAAGGACGCCAAGGCCAAGTGGGCTGCGGCCGACAAGATCGACAAGTGGAGCGGCAAGTTCGAGCTCGCCTACAACAACGACGGAGCAGGCAACAAGGAGTTCTCCGAGGCGATGGCGAACCAGATCAAGAACACGCTGGGCATCGATGCTGCGCCGAAGGCGTACCCGACGTTCGACGAGCTCCGCACGGTCGTCACCGATCGCACGATCAAGACCCCGTTCCGTACCGGATGGCAGGCCGACTACCCGTCTATGCTCAACTACCTGGCACCGATCTACGCCACGGGCGCCGGCTCGAACGATGGTGACTACAGCAACAAGAAGTTCGACAAGCTGGTCCAGGACGCCTCGGCGGCCAAGGGTGACGAGCGCTACAAGCTCATCAGCCAGGCCCAGACGATCCTGCTCAAGGATCTGCCGGCCATCCCGCTGTGGTACCAGAACGCGACAGCAGTGACCACGAAGGACCTCAAGGGCTACGTGTTCAACTGGAAGCAGAAGCCGGACTACTACGCACTGACGAAGTAGCCCGACCGCACGACCGGCCGCGGGGGCAGCCCTTACCAGGGCTGCCCCCGTGTGTCGCTTTCAACCTCGGTGGCACCATGGCTCTTGGACCAAGAGCAGGTCGCTCCGTCCCATTCTTCCGACATCCCAGGAGGCCTCGTGTGGTGGTACGTCGCCAAGCGACTGCTCCAGACCATCCCGGTGTTCCTCGGGGCAACGCTCATCATCTATGCATTGGTGTTCTTGCGCCCGGGTGACCCGATCAACGGACTGATCGGCAACAAGCCGGTCTCCCCAGAGGTCCGGGAGGCCATCCGGGACCAGTACCACCTCAACGACACCTTCATCGTGCAGTGGATCTACTTCCTGAAGGACGTTGTCACGTTCAACCCCGACTTCGTGGGCCTGGACGGCCAGCCCGTCTTCGAGAAGATCAAGAACGCTCTGCCGGTCACCGCGACCCTGGCTGTCATGGCCCTTGCGATGGACGCCATCATCGGCATCGTCGTCGGCACGATCGCCGGGCTGCGCCGCAACGGCTGGTTCGACTCCGTGACGCTGGTCATCTCGCTGATCCTGCTGTCGATCCCGATCTTCGTCGTCGGCTTCGTCCTGCAGTTCCTGCTCGGCGTCAAGCTCGGCATCTTCCCGCCGACGGTCGGCGGTGACTGGAGCATCAGCGACCTGATCCTGCCGGCCTTCGTGCTCGCCATCGCCAACATCGCCACGACGACCCGGTTGACGCGCACCTCGGTCGCCAACAACCTGAGCGCCGACCACGTGCGCACCGCCCGGGCCAAGGGCCTGTCCAATGGCCTGGTCATCCGCAACCACGTGCTGCGCAACTCCCTTGTTCCGGTCGTGACCTACATCGGGATCAACCTCGGCTCGCTGATGGCCGGTGCCATCATCACCGAGGGGATCTTCAACGTGCAGGGGATCGGCAACCTCGCCTTCCAGGCGGTCAACCGGGGTGACGCCCCCGTCACCGTCACGGTCGTCGCCGTCATGGTCATGATCTACGTGTTCATGAGCCTGATCGTCGACCTCCTGTACGCCGTTCTCGACCCGAGGATCCGCTATGTCTGAGACACGCCAGGGGCAGGAACGCTTCGTCGCCCCGCTGGACGAGACCCCGCTGCGTGCGATCGACGCCGTAGATGTCGACGCGGTGCCCGAGAGCCAGTGGAAGGAGGCCTGGAAGCGGCTGCGCAAGTCACCGTTGTTCTGGCTGGCCTCCGTCATCATCCTGGTGCTGGCCGTCATGGTGGCCTTTCCGGGGCTGTTCACCAGCGCCGATCCCACCGCGGCCAAGCTCGACAACCAGTTCGACCCGCCGAGCGAGGGTCACCCGTTCGGCTACAACTTCCAGGGCGCCGACATCTGGGCCCGTACGGTCTACGGGGCACGGGCGTCCGTCGCGGTCGGAGTCCTCGCGACGCTCTTCACGGTCCTGCTCGGCATGGTCAGCGGCGCGATCGCCGGGTTCTACGGCGGAGTGACGGACACCCTCGTCTCGCGTGTCAGCGACATCTTCTTCTCGATCCCGCTGCTGCTGGCCTGCATCGTCGTCATCTCGGTCATCAACAACGTGTGGGACGACCGAGGCTTCTGGGGCTCGGTCTTCGTGGTCGTGATGGCGCTGGCACTGTTCGCCTGGCCGCAGATCACCCGTCAGATGCGTGGCGCGGTCCTCGAGGTCAAGAACCTCGAGTTCGTCGACGCCGCGACGGCGATCGGCGCGTCCAGGCTGTCCAACCTGCGCCGGCACATCGTCCCCAACGCCCTGTCGCCGGTCATCGTGTCGGCCACGATCATGTTGGGCGTGTTCATCGTCTCGGAGTCGGCGCTGTCATTCCTGGGTCTCGGCCTGCCGCAGAACATCGTGTCGTGGGGCAACGACCTGTCGGACGCGCAGACCCTGGTGCGCTCGGGACAGCACCTGGTCGTGATGTGGGTGCCGGCGACGGCCCTGGCCATCACCGTGCTGGGATTCGTCCTGCTGGGTGAGGCCGTCCGCGAAGCACTCGACCCGAAGGCGAGAAAGTCATGACCCAGGTACTCACGACCACGCGTCCCCTGCTCGAGGTCAAGGACCTGCGCGTCGGGTTCCGCACCGGCAAGAAGACGATCCTCACGGCCGTCGACGGTGCCAGCCTCAGCATCTATCCCGGTCAGACCATCGCGATCGTCGGTGAGTCCGGCTCGGGCAAGTCGACCCTGGCGCACTCGGTCATCGACCTGCTGCCCGGCTCGGGGCACGTCATGGGTGGACAGATCCTGTTCGAGGGCCACGAGATCTCGCACGCCGACCGCAAGGCCGTGCTCGCACTGCGCGGCTCGTCGATCGGCCTGGTGCCTCAGGACCCCATGTCCAACCTCAACCCGCTGTGGAAGGTCGGCCGCCAGATCAAGGAGACGCTCGTCGCCAACGGGGTCGCGACCGGCGCGTCGGCGGACAAGCGGGTCGTCGAGCTGCTGGAGGAGGCCGGGCTGCCCGACGCCGAGCGTCGTGCCCTGCAGTATCCCCACGAGTTCTCCGGCGGCATGCGCCAGCGGGCGCTGATCGCGATGGGCCTGGCGGCCCGTCCCAAGCTCCTGATCGCGGACGAGCCGACCTCGGCGCTCGACGTCACGGTGCAGAAGCAGATCCTCGACCACCTCGACACGCTGACTGACACCCTGGGTGTCGCGGTCATGCTGATCACGCACGACTTGGGGCTGGCGGCCGAGCGGGCCGATCACCTCGTGGTCATGTATCGCGGCAAGATCGTGGAGTCCGGACCGGCGCTGGAGATCCTCCAGGACCCCCGGCACCCCTACACGCAGCGACTCGTCTCGAAGGCGCCGTCGATCGCGTCGCAGCGCCTGTCGTCGGTCCAGGCCCGCGCCGAGGTGCGCGAGCAGGCCGTCCAGACGGCCGCGGAGATCGCCGAGGAGGTCGCCCACAGCGACGCCCAGCTGGGCGAGGGTCGCAACGACATCATCGTCGCGGAGAACCTCACCAAGGTCTTCACGCTCCGCGGTGCCAAGCCGTGGGAGAAGGTCGACTTCGCCGCGGTCGACGACGTGTCGTTCCGGCTGCGTCGTGGCACGACGACGGCGATCGTGGGGGAGTCCGGCTCCGGCAAGTCCACCGTGGCCCGGATGGTGCTGGACCTGCTGCCGCCCACGTCGGGCAACGTCATCTTCGACGGCAAGAACATCCGCGAGCTGAGGTCCAAGGCCGAGAAGCTCCGTCTGCGTCGCCTGATGCAGCCGGTGTTCCAGAACCCGTACGCCTCGCTGGACCCGCTCTACTCGATCTACCAGTCGATCGAGGAGCCGCTGCGCACGCACGACATCGGGACCAAGAAGGAGCGCGAGTCCAAGGTCCGTGACCTGCTCGACAAGGTCTCGCTGCCGACGACCGTGATGTCGCGCTACCCCGGCGAGCTGTCGGGTGGCCAGCGCCAGCGCGTCGCGATCGCCCGGGCGCTCGCGCTCGAGCCCGAGGTCGTGATCTGTGACGAGGCGGTGTCGGCGCTGGACGTCCTGGTGCAGGCTCAGATCCTCGAGCTGCTCAACGACCTGCAGGGCGAGCTGGGCCTGAGCTATCTGTTCATCACGCACGACCTTGCGGTCGTGCGGCAGATCGCGGACGACGTCCTGGTGATGCAGAACGGCAAGGTCGTGGAGGCCTCGACGGTGTCGGAGGTGTTCGACAACCCGCGAGAGGACTACACGCGCAAGCTGCTCGACGCGATCCCCGGAGGCTCGATCTCCCTCGGCGCCTGAGCTCGCCGACGTCCACGCGGCGGGGTCTCGCGCGGCCTTCCGGGGTCGTCGCGGGGCCCCGCCGCGTGGTGCCCGACGAGCCATCGGGAGGGTGATGAGGTAGTTCGGCCGGCGGATTGACTCGATCGAACATCTGTTCGATCATGGAGCAATGACCGTCGCCGTTGCCCCGTCCCTCAGTGAGCTGCGCGAGCGCGTCAACCAGATGCAGGGACGCCCCGCCGCCCAGCCGGTCGCGACCCATCCGGCCTTCGAGGGGCTGCTGCAGCTGCAAACCGGCTCGAGCTACAGCGTCGACTCGGCCAGCCTCGCGATGGCGCTCATGGCAGGCCCGTCGGCCGACGGCGCGTGGTGCGGCGTCGTGGGGATGCCGGAGCTGGGCCTGGAGGCGGCCGCTGCCGCCGGCGTCGAGCTGCGGCGCACGATCCTCGTGCCGGACCCGGGCGAGGCCTGGCTCGAGGTCACGGCGGCGCTGATCGACGTCCTGGGCGTCGTGATGCTGTCGGCTCCCTCGGTGCCCACGGCCAAGGACGTCAGCCGGATCGGTGCCCGCCTGCGGCAGCGGGGGAGCGTCCTGATCGCCCACGGCGACTGGCCCCGCAGTGAGGCACGGGTCGCGATGCGTGACGTCGAGTGGGTCGGGATGGGCCGGGGTCACGGCCATCTGCAGGCACGTCAGGTCACGGTCGAGGTCCAACGGGGGACGGCGCCGGCGCGCACCGGCCGGCTGTGGTTCCCCGACGCGGGCCAGGTCATCCGCCGGGTCGAGGTCACCCCCTCGGTCGAGGTCCCAACCCGTCTGCGGAGCGTGTCATGACCAGGACCATGGTGCTGTGGGCCCCCGACTGGCCCATCGTCGCGGTCGACGTCCCCGCGTCGACCCCGGCCGCGGTGCTCGACAAGGGGCAGGTGCTGGCCTGCTCGCAGGCAGCGCGTGCCGAGGGCGTACGCCGGGGGATGCGCCGGCGCGACGCCCAGTCCCGGTGCCCGGGGCTGGTCCTGCACGACCACAACGCGGATGCCGAGGCGCGGGCGTTCGAGGCGGTCCTCACCGCGATCGAGGAGCTCAGCCCCGGCGTCGCCCCGCTCCGGCCGGGACTGTGCGCGATCTCGGTGCCGGCCCGGTTCTACGGCGGCGAGGCCGAGGCGGCGGCGGTGATCGCCGAGCGGCTCGTGGGGCTGGGCGTCTGGGACGTGCGGGCGGGGATCGCCGACGGGCTGTTCGCCGCCGAGCAGGCCGCCCGCCGGGCGCTGGCCCAGGACAGCCTCGTCGTCCCGGCCGGGGGGTCGGGGCAGTTCCTGCGGGACCTGCCGATCGACGCCCTCGACGATCCGGACATGGTGGGGCTGCTGCGGCGGATGGGCCTGCTGACGCTGGGTGACTTCGCCTCGCTGCCGGCCGTCGACGTGCACACCCGCTTCGGCACGCACGGGGCCCTGCTGCACCGTCTCGCCCGGGGCGAGGACGCCCAGCCGATCAGCCGCCGGCAGGTGCCGCCGGAGTTCGAGGCGACCCTGCTGCTCGAGCCGCCACTGGAGCTCGTCGAGCCGATCGCATTCAGCCTGCGCACGACGGCGGAGGGATTCGTCGCCGATCTGGCCGGCCACGGGCTGGTCTGCACGACGGTCCTGATCGAGGTCGACTCCGACGGCTCGCTCGCGACGTCGCGGCGGTGGATGCACCCGCGCTGGTTCGGGGCGACCGACCTGATCGACCGGGTCCGCTGGCAGCTCCAGGTCGACGGTGCGATCCGGGCCCCGGTCGACGCGGTGCGCCTGATCCCCGAGGTCACTGAGCCGCTGGGCGATCACGCCGACAGCCTCTTCGGCGGCGGCCCGGACGAGCGCGTCGAGCGCGGGGTCGCCCGCGTGCAGAGCATCGTGGGCCACGAGGCGGTCGTGTCGGTCACGGTCCAGGGCGGACGCGGCCCCGCAGAGCGCCGGCTGCTCACGCCCTGGGGCGAGCGACCCGTCGCGGCCCGCGCGGCCGGGCTGCCGTGGCCCGGGAGCCTGCCGCCTCCCGCGCCGGCGACGGTCTACGCCGAGCCGCGCCAGGCCATGGTCGTCGGCGCGGAGGGGCAGCCGATCGGCGTCACGGGGCGCGGGGTCGTGACGGGGGAGCCGGCCCGCTTCCGCGCCGGGGCGACCCAGGACTGGCAGCCGGTCGCGTCGTGGGCCGGGCCGTGGCCCGTCGACGAGCAGTGGTGGGACGAGGCCGCGGCCCGGAGGATCGCCCGCTTCCAGGTCGTCGGCGTCGACGGCAGCGCGTTCCTGATGATCGTCGAAGGCGGCGTGTGGTGGACAGAAGCCTCCTATGACTGACCAGCCCGAATGCGACTGGCGCAGATCGAAGGTTTTGAGACGGTGTGTCGTCCAGATCTGCGCCACTGGCGGACGGAATTGCGCCACTCGCGGGGTCGGGTGAGCTGGTGAACTGGAACAACCCGGACATGCCGTGGAGGGAGCTCGAGCGGCGGCTGTCGGGACGCACCGAGCCCGACGGCGGCGACGCGCCCGGCTGGTCCCGCAAACGTACGAAGACCGGTCCCAAGGACATCGAGGGACCAGCCGCGCCGGTCGTCCCCTACGCCGAGCTGCACTGCCACAGCCACTTCAGCTTCCTCGACGGCGCGAGCGGACCGGACGCCCTGGTCGAGGAGGCCATAGGGCTGGGGCTGTACGGCCTCGCGCTGACCGACCACGACGGCTTCTACGGCGCACCCCGGTTCGCCGAGGAGGTCAGCAAGTACCCAGACCGCGGGCTCCGCACGATCTATGGTGCCGAGCTGTCGCTGGGCCTGCGCGCACCCCAGAACGGTGTCGCCGATCCCGAGGGCTCGCACCTGCTGGTGCTGGCCCGCGGGGTCGAGGGCTACCACCTGCTCGCCGCCGCGATCACCGACGCCCAGCTGCGCGGGGACGAGAAGGGGCGACCCGTCTACGACCTCGACGAGCTCGCCGACCGGGGCCGCGACCACTGGGTCGTGCTGACCGGCTGCCGCAAGGGCCACGTCCGTCAGGCGCTCGCGACCGGCGGGCGGGAGGCGGCGGCCCGCGAGCTCGACCGGCTCACCGGGATGTTCGGCATCGACAACGTCGCGGTCGAGCTGATCGACCACGGCTTCCCGGTCGACAGCGCCGCCAACGACGCCCTCGTCGACCTGGCCAACGATCACGGCCTCGGGACGATCGCCAGCAACAACGTCCACTTCGCCCGCCCCGCCGGGGGACGGCTCGCGGCGGTCATGGCAGCGGTGCGCGCCCGCCGCAGCCTCGCCGACATGGACGGCTGGCTGCCGGCCACGGGAGCGGCCCACCTGCGGTCGGGGGCCGAGATGCGCCGGGTGTTCGCTCGCTACCCGGGAGCTGTCGGGCGTACCGTCCCGCTCGCCGACGAGCTGGCGTTCGACCTGCGCTCCGCGACCCCCCGGCTGCCGCGCCGCGGCATCCCCGAGGGACACACCGCGATGAGCTGGCTGCGGGTCCTGGCCGAGCGGGGCATCAAGGACCGCTACGCGTACGACGAGGAGCTCGCGCGCGAACGCATCGAACGCGAGCTCGCGGTCATCGAGGAGAAGGACTTCCCGGGCTACTTCCTGATCGTCCACGACATCGTGGCCGAGGCCCGCCGCCGCGGCATCCTGTGCCAGGGCCGGGGCTCGTCGGCCAACTCCGCGCTCTGCTACGCCCTCAAGATCACGGCGATCGACTCGATCAAGTTCGACCTGCCGTTCGAGCGGTTCCTCGCCACGACCCGGGAGGAGGAGCCGGACATCGACGTCGACTTCGACTCCGACCGGCGCGAGGAGATCATCCAGTGGGTCTACGACACGTACGGCCGGCACAACGCCGCGCAGGTCGCCAACG
>JAOPXL010000126.1 GCA_025965175.1 Aeromicrobium sp. | reverse complement strand
CCGAGCATTCCGAAGGCGGCGGCGGACCACTCGCACTCCTTGTCCTCCATGGGGTGCGGGGCGTGATCGGTCGCGACGATGTCGATCGTGCCGTCGGCCAGGCCCTCGCGGACCGCCTCGACGTCGTCGTTGGACCGCAGCGGCGGGTTGACCTTGTAGATCGGGTCGTAGCTGCGCACCAGGTCGTCGCTCAGCAGCAGGTGGTGCGGCGTGACCTCGGCCGTGACGTCGATGCCGCGGCTCTTGGCCCAGCGGATGATCTCGACGGAGCCGCGGGTCGACAGGTGGCACACGTGCAGCCGGGAGCCGACGTGCTCGGCGAGCAGGACGTCGCGGGCGATGATCGCCTCCTCGGCCACGGCGGGCCAGCCGACCAGGCCGAGCTCGCCCGACAGCGGACCCTCGTTCATCTGGGCGCCCTCGGTCAGGCGGGGCTCCTGCGCGTGCTGCGCGATGACGCCGTCGAACGCCTTGACGTACTCCAGCGCCCGGCGCATCAGCACGGCGTCCGAGACGCACTTGCCGTCGTCGGAGAAGACCCGGACGCCGGCGGCGGAGTCGGCCATCGCGCCGAGCTCGGCGAGCTGCTCGCCCTTGAGCCCGACTGTGACGGCGCCGATCGGCTGGACGTCGCAGTAGCCGCCCTCGCGGCCGAGGCGCCAGACCTGCTCGACAACACCAGCGGTGTCGGCGACGGGCTCGGTGTTGGCCATCGCGTGGACGCAGGTGAAGCCGCCGCGCGCGGCGGCGCGGGAACCGGTCAGGACCGTCTCGGCGTCCTCGCGGCCCGGCTCGCGGACGTGGGTGTGCAGGTCGACGAGGCCCGGCAGGGCCACCAGGCCGGTGGCGTCAATCTCACGGTACCCATCCGCGCGGGCCCCCGTCGCGTCGGCGCCGATCGCGGTGATGACACCGTCGTCGAAGGCGATGTCGGTGGGGTCCCCGCCCAGCAGGAGGGCGCCCCGGATGACGTAACTGGTCATGCACGGTCCTTGTCGGTGGTCGCTTCGTCGGTCGTGGTCTCGTCGGCCGCGCCGCCGAGGAGGAGGTAGAGGACGGCCATGCGGACGGCGACGCCGTTCGTGACCTGCTCGACGATGACCGACCGGACGTGATCGGCGACGTCGGCGGTGATCTCCATGCCGCGGTTCATCGGGCCGGGGTGCATCACGATCGCGTGATCGGGCAGCCGGTTGAGGCGGGCGGTGTCGAGCCCGTAGCGGCGGGAGTACTCCCGGGCGCTGGGGAAGTACGACGCGTTCATCCGCTCGGCCTGGACCCGGAGCATCATGACGACGTCGGCCTTCTCGAGCGAGGAGTCCAGGTCGTACGACGTCTCGACCGGCCAGTGGTCGATCCCGACCGGCAGCAGCGTCGGCGGTGCCACGATCGTGACGTTGGCGCCGAGCGTCTCGAGGAGCAGGACGTTGGAGCGTACGACCCGGCTGTGCAGGACGTCGCCGACGATCGTCACGTTCTTGCCCGTGAGGCTGCCGTCACCGTCCTTGGCCAGGTGACGGCGCATCGTGAACGCGTCGAGCAGGGCCTGCGTGGGGTGCTCGTGGGTGCCGTCGCCGGCGTTGATGACCGCGCCGTTGGTCCACTTGGCCTGCGCCAGACGGTGCGGCGCGCCCGAGGAGTGGTGCCGGATGATGACGGCGTCGGCGCCCATCGCCTGCAGGGTCAGCGCGGTGTCCTTGAGGCTCTCGCCCTTGGACACGCTCGAGCCTTTGGCCGAGAAGTTGATGACGTCGGCGCTGAGGCGCTTGGCAGCGGCCTCGAACGAGATGCGGGTGCGGGTCGAGTCCTCGAAGAACAGGTTGACCACGGTGCGGCCGCGCAGCGTCGGGAGCTTCTTGATCGGCCGGCTGGCGACGCCCAGCAGCTCCTCGGCAGTGTCGAGGATGCGGATCGCGTCCGTGCGGTCGAGGTCGCCGGCGCTCAGGAGGTTCTTGATCATGCCTGGCCCCCCATGATCGCCACGGCGTCCAGGTCGTCGATCTCGTCCAGGGACACCTTGACCCGCTCAACCAGCGAGGTCGGCAGGTTCTTGCCGACGAAGTCCGCCCGGATCGGCAGCTCGCGGTGGCCCCGGTCGATCAGGACCGCGAGCTGCACGGCCTTGGGGCGGCCGAGCTCGTTGAGGGCGTCAAGGGCGGCGCGGATCGTCCGGCCGGAGAACAGCACGTCGTCGATCAGCACGACGACCTTGCCGTCGATGTCGTCGGGGATCTCGGTGTGCTCCAGGGCCCGGGCTGGCTTGAGCCGCAGGTCGTCGCGATACATCGTGATGTCGAGCGCACCCGCGGGAATGTCGCGGCCCTCGACGTCGGACATGCGCCGCGCGATCCGGCGGGCCAGGTGGACGCCACGGGTCGGGATGCCGAGGAGGACGAGTCCGGCGGAGTCGCGGTTGCGCTCGAGGATCTCGTGGGTGATGCGGGTCAACGCTCGGGAGATGTCCTGGTCGTCCAGGACGGTACGAGCGGGTGCGTGCGAGCTGTCAGCACGTGCAGCGTCATCGGACGCAACCATGACTGACCTCCTTCTCCGCCTCTCGGGACGGCCGTTAAAGGATGTCTTTGTACGTAGATCAGCCTAGCAGCGGGCCGACTCGGATCCGGAGCCGGCTCGGCCCGCCGCGGCAGCACCTAGGCTGTCCTCATGAGCAGGGACCGTCGGCGCGCGCGCTCGTTGCGCCGGGCGCCGCTCGTGTTTCTCGCGCTCGCCCTGGTCGCGGCAGCCGCCATCTGGTGGGGTCGCCCCGGCACCGAGGCTCGCGCCGTTCCGCTCCCGTCGCCGACATCGACCACCTCGGCCACCCCGGCGCCCCCGACGGCCACGAGTCCCTGCACCGGACCGGCGACAGGCGAGATCACGCCGACGAGCATCGCGATCCCGGGGGTCGTGGCCAGCATCCGGGTGCTGGCACTGCCGCGGGACAAGCAGGACATCCCGTCCCCTCCGCCGACCACCGCGTCTGGCAAGCGGGCGTTCGCGTGGGACCGTCCGCCGGGCGTCAGTCCGGGAGCCGCACGGGGCAATGTGCTCCTCAACGCCCACACGTTCCCGGACGGCTCCGCCCTCGGCAACGACTTGCTCGACGGGCTGTCCGTCGGGGACCGGATCCTGGTCCATGGTGACGACGGGACGATCTGCTACCGCGTCGACCGGAGACTCGTGGTGCCTGCGTCGAAGGGTCTGGTCTCGTACTACGACACCGAGGGGCCGCATCAGCTCGCGATCGTGGTCTGCTCTGGTCGGCGGCTGGGCCCGGCGCAGTGGACCGATCGCACGATCTGGTTCGCCAGCCTCGAGGGTGACGCCACGTCGTAGGGACGGGGACCGGCGGCTCAGCGTGCCCGGTGCCAGTAGCTCGGGAGAACGACCTTGAGAAAGACCGGCATGCACTCGACCAAGTAGCGGCGGAAGAGTCGGCGGGGCTCCTGGGCGAGGCGGTAGAACCACTCGATCTTGAAGGCCCGGACCCAGTGGGGCGCCATCGTGGCGTTGCCGGTGACCATGTTGACCGCGCCGCCGACGTTGATCACGACGCCCGGAAAGCCCGCCTTGCGGACCTCCTCGCCGATCATGTCGCCGAACGGGGGCGTCACGGCGACGATCAGCAGGTCGACGCCGTACTTACGGAGCTTCTTGGCCAGGGCGCGCGGCTTCCAGTCGCCCCGGTTGCCGTGCTCGCGGAAGACGACGTGGAGCCCGGAGTCGTGCAGCTGGCCGCGAAGGTCGTATCCCGCGTGGCGGTCGGCGCCGAGGATCGCGGCCTTGCGGCCGTGGAACTGGCGACCGGCGAGCATCCGTTCAAGGAACTCCGAGCCCGTGACCCGGGCCGGGTCGATCCCCCGCGAGCGCATCAGCGAGACGATCGGCCAGCCGTCGGCAGTGATGTAGTCGGCCCGCTCGATCGTCCGGGCGAAGTCGTCGGACCTCGAGGCCAGCGCGAGGTGGTGCAGGTTGACCGTCTGGATGCGCTTGGGTCGCACGTCCAGGACGGCGGCGTCGAAGTCGTGGTCGTTGAGCAGGCACTTCTCGGCCATCTTGTCGATGAGCTCGTCCGTGATCACGGACCTCACCCCTTCCCCTGGCGAAGACCGGTGGGCCTTCACACAGGAAGAGGGGCGGGTGCGCCGATCATGACGGCGCCGTCAGCCGCCGCCGTTCAGCCGATCAGGGTCGGCTTGAGCTGCACGATCTTGCTCAGCAGGCCGTTGACGAACGTCGACGACTCGTCGGTCGACAGGTCGGCGGCCAGATTGACGGCCTCGCTGACGGCCACGGCGTCCGGGACGTCGTCGACGTACAGGATCTCGAAGGCGCCGATGCGCAGCAGGTTGCGGTCGACCGCCGGCATGCGATCCAGCGTCCAGTCCCTGGCATTCGAGGAGATGATCTCGTCGAGCCGGTCACGATGGCTGACGACACCCTCGATCAGGAGCACCGCGTAGTCGTTGACCGGGTAGTCCTCGGAGTGGCGGCGCTCGGCGAGCGTGCCACCGGGCGGGAGGTTCTGCGCCTCGGACTCGAACAGGATGTCCAGCGCGCGCTTGCGTGACTTGGTGCGGGCAGCCATCAGGACGACACGCGACCGAGGTAGCTGCCGTCTCGGGTGTCGACCTTGACCTTCTCGCCATTGACGATGAACAGGGGAACCTGGATCTCCTTGCCGGTCTCGAGGCGTGCCGGCTTGGTGCCGCCGCTCGAGCGGTCGCCCTGCAGGCCCGGCTCGGTGTACTCCACCAGCAGCTCGACCGACGCCGGGAGCTCGATGTAGAGCGGCGTGCCGTCGTGCATCGCGACCATCGCGTCCTGGTTGTCGAGCATGTAGTCCTTGGCGTCGCCGACCGTCGCGTCGGGGATGTTGATCTGGTCGTACGTGGTCTTGTCCATGAACACGAACGAGTCGCCGTCGTGGTAGAGGTACTGGAAGTCCCGCTTGTCGACGTTGGCCGTCTCGATCTTGAGACCCGCGTTGAACGTCTTGTCGACGGTCTTGCCGCTCATGATGTTCTTGAGGGTCGTCTTGACCATCGCGCCGCCCTTGCCGGGCTTGTGGTGCTGGAACCAGACGACAGACCAGAGCTGCCCGTCGAGGTCGAGGACCATGCCGTTCTTGATGTCGTTCGTGGTGGCCATCAGCCGATCTCCAGGAGGTCTTTGGTCATCGTGGTGAGCACCTCGGGGGCGCCCGGGGTCACGAGGACGGTGTCTTCGATACGCACTCCCCCACG
>JAOPXL010000093.1 GCA_025965175.1 Aeromicrobium sp. | reverse complement strand
ACCTGGTCCTGTGCGTCAACAACCTGTCGAGGTTCCCGCAGCCCGTCGAGCTCGAGCTCGGCGAGTACGAGGGCACGACCCCGGTCGAGCTGACCGGCAGTGTCCGGTTCCCCCGCGTCGGCGAGCTCCCCTATCTGCTGACGCTGCCCGGTCATGGCTTCTACTGGTTCCAGCTGTCCCAGCTGGGCGAAGAGGGCGAGCGGAGGATCGAGGCATGAGTGAGCGCCAGCGAACGAGTCATGAGGCCGGGATCACGTCGTTGCCTCCGTATCGTGGCCATCTCACGGAGGTGACGGCATGAGTGGACCTGTGGACCCTGAGGACTCTGGTACGTACGACGGGCTGGCGACCCAGCTCGCGGCGGAGCTGCCCGTGTGGCTGCCGACCCAGCGCTGGTTCGCCGGCAAGGATCGACCGATCACCGCGGTCCGGCCCCTGTCGTGGACGACGGTCCTGGACGGCGACCCCCTGCTGCTGCACCTCGTCGTCGAGGTCGACCAGGGCGATCGCACCGAGCGCTACCAGTTGCTGATCGGCTCGCGCCGGTCCCAGGTCCCGGACGTCTCGGCGTCGGCGTCGATCGGCCTGGAGGCGGGGCTGACGTGCTACGAGGCCTCCGGCGACGCCGACCTGACGACGGTCCTGCTCGACCTCATGGCCGAGGGCGCCTCGATCGGCGACCTTTCGTTCGAGTCCGAGCCGGGCGCCGAGCTGGCGACGGGCCTCCGCGCCCACCCGATCACCTCGGAGCAGAGCAACACCTCGCTGGTCTACGGCACGCAGTACATCCTCAAGCTGTTCCGCAAGCTCACCCCGGGTCTCAACAAGGACCTGCACCTGCACCGCGCGCTGCGCGAGGTCGGCTGTGAGCACGTCGCGGACCCGCTCGGCTCGATCAGCGGGACGATCGGCGGGGAGACCGTCACGATCGGGATGCTCCAGCGCTTCATGCACGACGCGGTCGACGGCTGGGTCATGGCGACGACCAGCGTCCGCGACCTGATGGCCGACCCGACCTTGCCGCTCGAGGAGCTCGGCGGCGACTTCGCGGGGGAGGCGTCCCGGCTCGGTGCCGCGGTCGCGACGGTCCACGCCGACCTGCGGACCGCGCTCGGTGTCGAGGACGCCGACGCGGCCGAGCTGGAGCGGACCGTCACGACGATGCTTGAGCGCCTCGACCGGGTCGCGGCCGACGTGCCGGAGCTGGCCCAGCACGTCCCCGGCCTCCGGGCCGCGTTCGAGGCGGTCCGCCACACTCCGGTCCCCGTCGAGATGCAGTACGTCCATGGCGACCTGCACCTCGGTCAGGTCCTGCGCACCCTGCAGGGCTGGCTGCTCCTGGACTTCGAGGGCGAGCCCGCCGCCTCATTGGCCGAGCGCTCCAAGCTCCGCTCGGTGCTGCGCGACGTCGCCGGCATGCTGCGCTCGTTCGACTACGCCGCGCAGCAGCACCTCGTCGGCCACCCGGCGGACCCGGCCCTGACCGAGCGCGCGATGAGCTGGGCGCGCCGCAACCGCGACGCGTTCTGCGAGGGCTACGCGGGCGTCGCCGGCACGGACCCACGCGACAGCGGAGACCTGCTGCGGGCGCTCGAGCTCGACAAGGCGGTCTACGAGGTGTCCTACGAGCACGCCAACCGGCCGGACTGGCTGACGGTCCCACTGTCGTCCATCGCCCGCCTCATGACGGAAGCGAACCAACATGACTGACGTACAGGGCAATGTCTGGCCGCCGACGATCGGCGAGCTCGATCTCCACCTGATCCGCGAGGGCCGCCACGAGCGGTTGTGGGAGGTGCTGGGCGCGCACGTGCGCTCGTTCGACGGTCCCGAGGGGCCCGTCGAGGGCACGTCATTCGCGGTGTGGGCGCCCAACGCGCAGGCCGTGCAGGTCGTCGGTGACTTCAACGACTGGGACGGCGGCGCACACGGGATGCGGTCACTGGGTGACTCCGGGGTGTGGGACCTGTTCGTCCCCCACGTGCCGGCCGGGACGGCGTACAAGCTCCGCATCCACGGCCCCGATCAGCAGTGGCACGAGAAGGCCGACCCCATGGCGTTCGGCACCGAGGTCCCGCCGGCGACGGCCTCGGTCGTGACGGCATCGAGCCATACCTGGAAGGACGAGGCGTGGCTCGCGAGCCGGGCGGACCGGTCCGTCCTGGACGCGCCGATGAGCATCTACGAGGTGCACCTCGGGTCGTGGCGTCCCGGGCTCGGCTACCGGGAGCTCGCCGACGAGCTCGGCGACTACCTGACCGAGACGGGCTTCACGCACGTCGAGCTGATGCCGATCGCCGAGCACCCGTTCGGCGGCTCGTGGGGCTACCAGGTCACCTCCTACTACGCGCCGACGTCCCGCTTCGGGTCACCGGACGACTTCCGGTGGTTCGTCGACCAGCTGCACCAGCGCGGGTTCGGCGTCATCGTGGACTGGGTGCCGGCGCACTTCCCGAAGGACGAGTGGGCGCTGGCCCGCTTCGACGGCACCCCGCTCTACGAGCACCCCGACCCGCGCAAGGGCGAGCAGCCGGACTGGGGGACGTACGTCTTCGACTTTGGCCGTCACGAGGTGCGCAACTTCCTCGTCGCCAACGCGTTGTACTGGTTCGAGGAGTTCCACCTCGACGGGCTCCGCGTCGACGCCGTCGCCTCGATGCTCTACCTCGACTACTCCCGCAACGAGGGGGAGTGGGTGCCCAACATCCACGGCGGGCGCGAGAACCTCGAGGCGGTGCAGCTCCTGCAGGAGCTCAACGCGA
>JAOPXL010000067.1 GCA_025965175.1 Aeromicrobium sp. | reverse complement strand
CCTCGTCGCGGCGGATCCGGTAGCCCGGCTCGTCGCTGAAGTACTTGTCGTTCTGCCCCATCTCGACGTTGATGCCGAGCTCGCGCAGCTCTTCCTTGTCACGCTCGAACTTGCGGTCGAACGCCTGAGGCGTCGAGTCGCGGTAGTCGGCGATCGACTCGCGGATCTGATCCTTCGTCAGGTACTGGCGACTGACCAGCAAGGCGAAGATGAGGTTCATCAACCTCTCGGTCTTGCGTTCGGCCATGGGGAGAGGATGTCAGGAAGCGTCGAGCAAGTCGATCACGAAGATGACGGGATCCTTCTTGTCCACGCCGGTCGGCGGTGCGTTGTCGCCGAAGGCCTTGTCCGGCGGGCACACGAGGACGACCCGGCTGCCGAGCTTCTGGCCGACGAGCTGCTCGTCCCAGCACGGGTAGAGCGCCCCGACGCCGACCTGGTTGGGACGGGGGGCCGTCGTCCACGACTCGTCGAAGACCTTGCCGTCGGCGTACTTCGCACCGACGTACTGCGTCGTGACGGTCTGGCCCTTGGTGATCGTCGCGCCGGAGCCTTGGACGACGACGTCGATGGACTGCTTGGTGACCTTCTTCTCGGTCTTGCTGGTCGTCTTGAAGCCCACCGGGTGGTCGTTCTTGTCATACGTGATCTGCGGGACGTCTGCCGGGAGCTTCTTGGCCTTGCCGGAGGCCTCGGTCGGGACCTTCGAGACGACGTCGAAGAGGAACACCATGGTGTCGGTCTTCTTGAGCTTGAGCTGCTCCTGGGCGGCGTTGAAGCCGTCCTTAGGCGGGATCGCGACGAGGACCCGGCTGCCGATCTTCTTGCCCTTGAGGCCCTTGATGAAGCCGGGCAACACCGAGGTCTCGTTGAGCGTGACGGTCAGGGGCGTCTTGGCCTTGTAGGAGTTGTCGAACTCACCGGCGGTCCGTCCGTTGACCGCGACGTAGTTTAGCTTGACCAGGTCGTCGGTCTTCAGGGTGTCGCCGCTGCCGGCCTTTATCGTCTTGCTGGCGGTCTTGGTCGCCGTGAAGTCCTTCGGGACCGTGACCTTGGGGCTCGCCCCCGCGCTCACCTTGATGCTGTCGAGCGACGCTGCCCCGTCGGAGTCGCCGCCACAGCCTGCGAGAACGAGGCTGGTTGCAGCGAGTGTTGCCAGGAGAATTCGACGCACAAGAACGACCTTCAGGGAGGCGAAGCAGGACGTCACCCATGATATCCACCGGGGGCAACCCGCTCGGCGTCACATCCCGTCGATGAGTCGCTGCACCCTCTCGTCGTGCGAGCGGAACGGGTCCTTGCACAGGACCGTGCGCTGGGCCTGGTCGTTGAGCTTGAGGTGGACCCAGTCGACCGTGAAGTCGCGCCGGCGTTCCTGCGCCCGCTTGATGAAGTCACCGCGCAGGCGCGCCCGCGTCGTCTGGGGCGGGATCGACTTGGCGGTGAAGACGTCAAGGTCGTTGGTGACGCGGGCGACGGCGCCCTTGCGCTCCAGCAGGTAGAAGATGCCGCGGTCGCGCCGGATGTCGTGATAGGCCAGGTCGAGCTGGGCGATGCGCGGATCGCCCCAGCCGAGCCCGTGGACCGAGCGGTAGCGATCGAGCAGTTTGTACTTGATGACCCAGTCGATCTCGCGCTCGACGAGCGACAGGTCCTCGGACTCCACGGCCTTGAGCGTGCGCTCCCACAGGTCGAGCGCCCGGGTGATCGTCGGGGTGTGAAGACCGTTCTTGTCCACGAACTCGGCGGCCTTGCCGAAGTACTCGGCCTGGATCTCCAACGCCGACAGCTCACGACCGTTGGCGAGCTGGACCTTGCGGCGCCCGGTCATGTCGTGGGCGATCTCGCGGATCGCGCGGATCGGGTTGTCCAGGGTCATGTCGCGCATCGAGACGCCGGACTCGATCATCCGCAGCACCAGGTCGGTCGTCGCGACCTTGAGCAGGGTCGTGGTCTCGCTCATGTTGGAGTCGCCGACGATGACGTGCAGGCGGCGGAAGCGCTCGGCGTCGGCGTGCGGCTCGTCGCGGGTGTTGATGATGGGTCGCGACCGGGTCGTCGCGCTCGAGACGCCCTCCCAGATGTGCTCCGCGCGCTGGCTGACCGAGAAGATCGTGCCTCGCGGTGTCTGCTGGATCTTGCCCGCGCCGCAGATGATCTGGCGGGACACCAAGAACGGGATCAGGACGTCCGCGAGCTTGCTGAACTCCCCAGCCCGGCTCACCAGGTAGTTCTCGTGGCAGCCGTAGGAGTTGCCGGCCGAGTCGGTGTTGTTCTTGAAGAGGTAGATGTCGCCCTCGACGCCGTCGTCGGTCAGGCGCTTCTGGGCGTCGATCATGAGCCCTTCGAGGATCCGCTCCCCCGCCCGGTCGTGCGTGACCAGGTCGACCAGGTCGTCACACTCGGGCGTCGCGTACTCGGGGTGGCTGCCGACGTCGAGGTAGAGGCGGGCGCCGTTGCGCAGGAAGACGTTGCTGCTGCGGCCCCAGGACACGACCCGCCGGAACAGGTAGCGGGCGACCTCGTCGGGCGACAGCCGGCGCTGACCCTTGAACGAGCACGTGACGCCGTACTCGTTCTCAATACCGAAGATCCGCCGGTCCATGTCGATCAGCCTAGTCCGGCCGGGTCAACCGTGCGGGACTAGGCGCAAACTGCCCGGACTCCGGAAGGTGTCTGTGCAACCTCATTCGCCGACTCGGGTTGCGGGGACACTCTTGCGTCAGCCCTGGAGGGCGGCGACGACGTCGGCGTCGCGGAGCCGGCGGAACTTGCGGGGCTGAGGCCGCGCCCGGGTGAGGATGCCGACCTCGAGCGCCGCGGCCTCGACGGTGCGCGCGGGGTCGGTGTCCTGGCCCAGCGCGGTGACGGCGAGCTTGACCGCGGCGGCCAGGTCGAGGCCCGGGCTGTAGTTCTCGCCGAGGTACGTCTCGACCTGCTCGCTCTGGCCGCCCATGACGCCGAAGCCCTGCACGTCGGCGACCGAGCCGTCGTACATCAGCCGGTAGACCTGGTCACCCGAGGCGTCGTGACCCAGCTCCCCGACGAAGATCTCGACCTCGTAGGGCTTCTCGGCGCCGGAGGAGAAGATCGTGCCGAGCGTCTGGGCGTACGCATTGGCGAGGCTGCGGCCCGTGACGTCACGGCGATCGTAGGAGTAGCCGCGCATGTCGGCCAGGCGCACGCCGGCGATACGGAGGTTCTCGAACTCGTTGTAGCGGCCCACCGCGGCGAACCCGATGCGGTCGTAGATCTCGCTGATCTTGTGCAGGGCCTGCGACGGGTTCTCCGCGACGAAGAGGATCCCGTCGGCGTACAGGATGACAGCGACGCTGCGTCCGCGGGAGATGCCCTTGCGGGCGAAGTCCGCCCGGTCCTTCATGAGCTGCTCGGGCGAGACGTAGAACTGTTGCGTCATCGGGGTCCTCTCACGTGCCGGGAGTTCAGCAGGGGTACGTCGGTCAGTTCAGGGGTGCGGACGGGCCGTCGGGGCGCACGAGGCGTCCGCCGATGACGTCGTCGGCGATCGCGCCGACCTCGTCGTCCGCGAGCCGGCGGTAGCCGTCGGCCGTCACGACCGAGACGACGGGGAAGATGCGCCGGGTCAGGTCGGGCCCGCCGGTGGCGGAGTCGTCGTCCGCGGCGTCGTAGAGCGCCTGGATCGCGGCGGTGACGCAGTCGCCCTCGGTGAGCTGGCGGCTGTAGAGCTTCTTGAGCGAGCCGCGGGCGAACACCGAGCCGGAACCGACCGAGTGGAAGCCGCTGTGCTCCTCGTAGCGCCCGCCGGTCACGTCGTAGGAGAAGATGCGGCCCTGCTGGGTCTCGAGGTCGAAGCCCGCGAACAGTGGGACGACGGCCAGGCCCTGCATCGCCAGGCCGAGGTTGCCACGGATCAGGGCGGCGAGCCGGTTGGCCTTGCCGTCGGCCGACAGGACGATGCCCTCGATCTTCTCGTAGTGCTCGAGCTCGACCTGGAACAGGCGGACCATCTCGATCGCGAGTCCTGCGCTGCCGGCGATCCCGATGCAGGAGTACTCGTCGGCCGGGAAGACCTTCTCGATGTCGCGCTGGGCGATGACGTTGCCCATCGTGGCGCGGCGGTCGCCGGCCATGACGACACCACCGTCGAACGTCGCCGCCACGATCGTCGTGGCGTGCGGGGCGATGTCGGAGTAGGTCCCGCTGGTGCGCGCGGCAGCTCCCGGCATGAGCTCAGGGGCGGTCTCGGCGAGGTAGTCGGCGAACGAGGATGACCCGGTCAGGCGGGTGCCCTCAGGCAGCATCACTGTCCGCCCTTCTGCACGAAGCTGCGGACGAACTCCTCGGCGTTCTCCTCGAGCACGTCATCGATCTCGTCGAGGATCGAGTCGACGTCGTCGTCAAGCTTGGCCTTGCTCTCGGCGTCGACCTCGGTCGTGTCGACCTGCTCCTCGGCCTCGGCGGCCTTGCGGGTGCTCTTGTGCTGCTGCTCAGACATGACTCAACACTAGCCCCCGGCGCGAGACTCCACGCGGAGAAATCTCGCGACGCAGGCCGCGAGCGCTCATCGGCCGGTGATCGCGGTGAACAGCTCGGCGGCGGTGCGGCTGGTCTCGAACAGGGTGCCGACATGCTCCGCGGTCCCGCGCAGCGGCTCCATCGTCGGGATGCGCTGCAGCGAGTCACGCCCCGGCAGGTCGAAGATCACCGAGTCCCACGACGCCGCGGCGATGTCCTTGGAGAACTTCGCGAGGCACATGCCGCGGAAGTACGCCCGGGTGTCCCGCGGCGGGTCGGTCACCGCCGCCGCGATCTGCTCCTCCGTGAACAAGCGGTCCATCCGGCCCGTGCGGACGAGCTGGTGGTAGAGGCCCTTGTGGAGCCGGATGTCGTGGTACTGCAGGTCGACGAGGTGCAGCTTGGCGTGGTCCCAGCCCAGGCCGTCGCGCTCGCGGTAGCGCTCGAGCAGGGAGAGCTTCGCGACCCAGTCGAGCTCGCGCACGCACTCCATCGGGTCCCGTGCCAGGCGGTCGAGGATGCTCTCCCACCGCCGCAGGACGTCATCGGTCTGCCCGTCGGAGCCCTCGCGGGCGACGAAGTCCTTGGCGAGCTGGAGGTACTCTCCCTGCAGCTCGAGCGCCGTGACCGTGCGGCCGTCCTCGAGCTCTACCTTCTGGGTCAGGGTCGGGTCGTGCGAGATGTCGTGGACCGCGGTGACGGGCGTCGCGAGCGCCAGGCTCTGCTTGATGAACCCCGCCTCGATCATCGCCAGCACGAGGGAGGTCGTGCCGTGCTTGAGGTAGATCGCGGTCTCGGAGCAGTTGGCGTCGCCAATGATGACGTGCAGGCGACGGTACTTCTTGGGATCGGCGTGCGGCTCGTCGCGGGTGTTGATGATGGGACGCTTCAGCGTCGTCTCGAGGCCCACCCCGACCTCGAAGTAGTCGGCGCGCTGGCTGATCTGGAACGCGTGAACGCTGCCGTCCTGCTTCTGGCCGACCCGCCCGGCACCGGTGAAGACCTGGCGCGACACGAAGAACGGAGTGAGGTGCTGGACGATCTGGTCGAACGGGACGTCCCGGCGCATCAGGTAGTTCTCGTGCGAGCCGTAGGAGGCGCCCTTGTTGTCGACGTTGTTCTTGTAGAGCACGAGCGGCGCGGTGCCCGGGATGTGCGCCGCCAGCTCGGCACCGAGCCGCATGACGTTCTCGCCGGCCTTCTCCCACAGCACGACGTCGAGCGGGCTGGTGACCTCGGGGCTGGAGTACTCGGGGTGCGCGTGGTCGACGTAGAGGCGGGCCCCATTGGTCAGGATGATGTTGGCCAGGCCCATGTCCTCGTCGGTCAGCTGCGACGGGTCGGCGACCTCGCGGCTCAGGTCGAAGCCCCGCGCGTCCCGCAACGGACTCTCCTCCTCGAAGTCCCACCGCGCCCGACGGGTCAGGCCGTGCGCCGCGGCATAGGAGTTGACCACGTGCGTCGACGCCACCATCGGGTTGGCGTGCGGCTGTCCCTGCACGGCGATGCCGTACTCGACCTCACTGCCCTGGACGCGACGAACTGTCATGTCTCGAGCGTACGGGGTGGGGGCGTCGCGTCGCGCTCAGCGACGGCCTCGGCAACCAGCCGGCGACCCAGGTCGCGACCGCGACGCTCCGGCTCCGGGACGCCCGGCTCGGTCAACGGGGTGATGCGGAGGTCCTGCGGCCAGGTCTTCTCCTTAGGCGATCTGCTTGCCCAGGTGGACCGAGTCGTCGTACGCCGCGTAGAAGCCGAACGCCGGTATCTCCACGTAGCCGCACGACAGGTAGAGCGCGATCGCCTCAGGCTGAGCAGTCCCTGTCTCGAGGACGAGCCGACTGATGCCCGCCGCGGCGGCAGTGCGTTCCAGCTCCGCGAGGATCGCGCGTGCCAGGCCCCGTCGGGCGTACGCCGGACGCACGAACATCCGCTTGAGCTCGGCGTCGAGCTCCCCCGCGGGTCCGCCACGTCGCCAGCCGCCCATCGCCGCCGGTACGTCGTCGACGTAGATCATGACGAAGTGGCCGTCGGGCGCGTCGAACTGGTGCAGGTCGATCGGCGAGATGTCGCCGTCACCGCCGTAGCGGCGGCCGTACTCCGCCTGCACCTCGGCGGTCAGCAGCTGGGCGTCGTCGGTCCCGTAGGACACGACGCGAAGATCGTGCGTCAGCGCGAGCCCCTAGAGGTACTGACCCGTGTTGGCGACCGTGTCGATCGACCGTCCGGGCTCGTTGCCGCTCTTGCCGGAGATGAGGGTGCGGATGAAGACGATGCGCTCACCCTTCTTGCCCGAGATCCGCGCCCAGTCGTCGGGGTTGGTCGTGTTGGGCAGGTCCTCGTTCTCCTTGAACTCGTCGAGGCACGCCTGGAGCATGTGCTGGACGCGCAGTCCGCGCTGCTGGTGCTCGAGAAGGTCCTTGATGGCCATCTTCTTGGCGCGATCGACGATGTTCTGGATCATGGCGCCGGAGTTGAAGTCCTTGAAGTACAGGACCTCCTTGTCGCCGTTGGCGTAGGTCACCTCGAGGAACTGGTTGTCCTCGGACTCGGTGTACATCCGCTCGACGGTGCGCTGGATCATGCTGTCGACCGTGACCTGGCGGTTGCCGTCCCACGCGGCCAGGTCGTCGGAGTGCAGCGGCAGCCCGGCGGTGAGGTACTTGCTGAAGATGTCGCGGGCGGACTCCGCGTCGGGGCGCTCGATCTTGATCTTGACGTCGAGACGGCCGGGCCGCAGGATCGCCGGGTCGATCATGTCCTCGCGGTTGGAGGCGCCGATCACCAGGACGTTCTCGAGGCCCTCGACGCCGTCGATCTCGCTCAGCAGCTGCGGGACGATCGTGTTCTCGACGTCGGAGGAGACGCCCGAGCCGCGGGTGCGGAAGAGCGAGTCCATCTCGTCGAAGAACACGATGACCGGGGTGCCCTCGCTGGCCTTCTCCCGGGCGCGCTGGAAGACCAGGCGGATGTGCCGCTCGGTCTCGCCGACGTACTTGTTGAGCAGCTCGGGGCCCTTGATGTTGAGGAAGTAGGACTTCCCCTCCTGTCCCGTGCGGGCCGCGACCTTCTTGGCCAGGCTGTTGGCCACGGCCTTGGCGATCAGGGTCTTGCCGCAGCCGGGCGGGCCGTAGAGCAGCACGCCCTTGGGCGGGCGCAGCTTGTGCTCCTTGAACAGCTCGGGGTGGAGGTAGGGCAGCTCCACCGCGTCGCGGATCTGCTCGATCTGCCCGGCGAGGCCGCCGATCGAGGAGTAGTCGATGTCGGGCACCTCCTCGAGCACGAGCT
>JAOPXL010000061.1 GCA_025965175.1 Aeromicrobium sp. | reverse complement strand
GCGCTGGCGGACGTACGCTCGATGCTCGACGTGCTCGGTTTGGACCCACTGTCCCCGACGTGGGATCGTGGGGGTGACGATGCGGCCTATGCGCAGGTGATCGACTCCCTCGTCGAGGGAATGCTCGAGCAGCGCCAGGAGGCACGCGCCACCAAGGACTTCGCCACGGCGGACCGGGTGCGCGACCAGCTCACAGCGGCCGGCATCGAGATCGAGGACACGCCGCAGGGTGCGCGCTGGTCCGTGAAGGGTAGCTAGGACCATGCCAGGCAACAGCAAGCGCAAGGGCGCCATCAAGAAGACCGGCAAGGGCAACCCCACCGCCGGTTCGGGTGGACGCCGTCGTCAGGGCCTCGAGGGCAAGGGGCCGACGCCGCGCGCGGAGGACCGCCCCAACCACAAGATCTACAAGATGAAGAACGCCGGCGCCAAGCGCGACGCCGCCCGCCCCAAGCGCAAGCAGGGCGACGCCGCCGAGTGGGTCGCCGGGCGCAACTCCGTGCTGGAGCTCCTCAAGGCCACGGTCCCGGTGCACGCGCTGTACGTCGCCGAGGGCACCGACCGCGACGAGAAGATCCGCGAGATCTTCAAGCTCGCCTCCGAGCAGCACGTCAGCCTGCTCGAGATCGGTCGCATCGAGCTCGACAAGATCACCGGTGGCGCGGTCCACCAGGGCATCGCCGCGAAGCTCAACGCGTACGAGTACGCCGCCCCGCAGGACCTGCTCGAGCTCGCCGCCGAGCGTGACGAGCCGGCCCTGATCCTGGTCCTCGACGGCATCACGGATCCGCGCAACCTCGGTGCGATCATCCGCTCGGCCTCGGGCTTCGGCGCGCACGGCGTCGTCATCCCGGAACGTCGGGCCGCGCAGATCACCGCCGCCGCGTGGAAGACCTCCGCCGGCGCGGCGGCCCGGGTGCCGGTCGCCCGGGTCACCAACATCACCCGGACGCTGAAGGAGTTCCAGGAGGACGGCTGCATGGTCATCGGCCTGGCCGCCGACGGCACGGTCGACGTCGCCGAGTCGCAGATGATCGACGGCCCGCTGGTCGTCGTCATCGGCAGCGAGGGCAAGGGCCTTTCCCGCCTGGTCGGCGAGACGTGCGACGAGATCGTCTCGATCCCGATGTCGACGGGTCTCGAGTCGCTCAACGCGGGCGTCGCCGCGGGCATCGCGCTCTACGCGATCTCGCAGCAGCGGGGCTGACCTTCTTTCGGCGGGTGAAGGTGGACCTGCAACTCCGTCCGGGCTGACCAGGGTTGGGGATCCACCGTCACCGCCGGGGTCGCGCCGTACCCCACGACACGCCACGTCCGACCCCGCGAGTGGCGCAGTGTGGCTGGATCTCGTCGAGCAAAAGCAGCCATTCTGCGCCACTCCCGGGGTCGGAAACGGCGGGTCAGCCCAGGACCGAGTCGAGGTACGGGTTGCTGAACGTCCTGGCCGGGTCGAGCTCGTTGCGGATCGCCACGAAGTCGTCGAAGCGGGAGTACGCCTGCGCGAAGTAGTCGGCCCCGAGGGTGTGGATCTTGCCCCAGTGCGGGCGTCCCTCGTGGGCCGTGAAGATGTCCTGGGCCGCCGCGAAGTACGCCGCGTAGTCGCTGCGCCAGTACTGGTGCACCGCGACGTAGCAGTTGTCCCGCTCGTGACCGGTCGACAGCCACACGTCGTCGGCGGCGGTGAAGCGCACCTCGATCGGGAACGAGATGTTCTCGTGGCCCGCGCCGAACCAGGCGGCGAGCTCGGCCAGCACGTGCGGCAGCGCCTCGCGGGGCATCGCGAACTCGGACTCGCGGAAGCGGACCGTGCGGGGCGAGACGAACACGTTGTAGGAGTCGTCGACGTACTCGCGGGCGCTCAGCGCCGACCCGGCGATCGCGTTGACCCGGGGGATCCACGAGCGGCGGCGGGCGACGACCCGGTTGACCCCCTCGAATGCAGTGTTGCTGAGGAACTCGTCGTCGAGCCAGTGCCGGAACCGGCTGACCGGGCGCCGCTCGGTGCCCTCGGGGACCCGGTTGTTGCGCTTGACCGCGGTCTTCTCGGTGTGCGGGAACCAGTAGAACTCGAAGTGGTCGTTGCCGGCGACGAGCTCGTCGACCCGGCCCATCACCTCGGGAAGGGCCATGGGCTCCTCGCGGGCGTGCAGCAGGAACGCCGGCACGCACTGCAGGGTCACCTCGGTGACGATGCCGAGCGCCCCGAGGGTGACCCGGGACGCGCCGAACCACGCGTGCTGCTCGTCGATCTCGAGGACCTCGCCGGTGGCGGTCACGAGCTGGACGCCGACGATCGAGGTCGAGATGCCGTGGAGCCGCCCGCCGGTGCCGTGGGTGCCGGTCGACACCGCGCCGGCGACCGACTGCGGGTCGATGTCACCGAGGTTGGCCAGCGCGAGCCCGCGGGCCAACAGCAGCGGGTTGAGGTCGTGCAGCGTGATCCCGGCCTGGACCCGGACACGGCCCTGCGCGGTGTCGGTCGCGAGGATCCGGGACATCCGGTCGAGCCGGAGCAGGACCCCGTCGGTCGCCCCGATCGCGGTGAAGGAGTGGCTCGCGCCGACGGCCTTGACCTTCGTCCCCGAGGCGGCGGCCTCCCGGATGATCGACACGACCTCGGCGGTCGACGCGGGATGTGCGATGCGTACGGGATGGGATTTGGCGCTGCGGCCCCAGTTCTGCCAGTGCGTCGCTGTGTCCTGGCAGGTCATCCGAAGTTCTTGCCCTCGCCGCGATAGGTGGGGACGATCTCAATCGTGCCATCGGCGGCGATCATCGCCACCCGGTCGAAGCGCTCGCACATCTCGCCGGCCTTGGCGTACCTCATGACGACGCGGTCGCCGATCCTGAGATCGCGGGCCGCCCTGCCCTTGACCGGGCTCTGGACCTCCCCGGCGCCCTCGGTGCCGATCGCGGTCAGGCCCTCGGGCCAGGTCGGGAGGGGCTGGCGGTTCTTATTGGTCGGCCCGGACGCGATGTAGCCGCCCGCGAACAGGGTCGCGATGTCCTTGGCCGGCTTGCGGACGACCGACAGCACGAAGTACGCCGCGGGGCGCGACTCGAACGCGTCGTAGCCGTCGAACAGGACGGGGGAGAAGAGTCCCGATCCTGCGGTCAGCTCCGTGATGGCGGGATCGGCGCCGGTCACCTCGAGGCTGCCTGTCCCGCCGGCGTTGACGATCTCGAGGTCTGCGTGCTGGCGGACGGCCGCGACGACGTTGGCTCGCCGGTGCAGCAGCTCGGCGGCGGAGCGCTTCTTGACCAGTCGGACGGCGGCCGATGAGTCCGGCAACCCCGCGATCTGGGCGTCGTAGAACATCACCCCGACCAGGTCGAAGCCGGGACGGACCTCGATCGAGGCGGCGAGCCGGCGGGCCTGGCGGGCCGAGTGGACGGGGGAGCGGCGGACGCCGAGGTGGACGGGACCGAGCCTGAGCGAGGAGTCGACGTCGATGCAGACCCGGATCGGCGGGTGGCCGGTGCCGAGGAGCGCGTCGATGTGGTCGAGCGACTCGACGCTGTCAACCATGACCGTGATGGCGGCGCAGCGGCGGTCGTCCGCCACGAGGTCGTGCAGGGCCTGGCGGCTCGTCGTCGGATAGGCCAGCAGGATGTCGTCGATGCCGTGATCGACGAGCCAGTTGGACTCCGCGAGGGAGTACGACATCACGCCGGCGAAGCCGTCCCGGGCCAGCGTCCGCTCCACGATCGACCGGACCCGCACCGACTTGCTCGCGAGCCTGACCGGCACGCCGCCGGCGCGGCGGACGAGGTCGTCGGCGTTGGCCGACAGTGCCGGCTCGTCGACGACGGCGAACGGGGTGTCGAGTCCGGCGGTCGCAGTGAGCAGTCTCTCGAACGGTTCTGGCACGTCGACAGTATGTCGCACCGGGATCGGAGGGGAGGGTCACCGATACTGGTCTGATGCGCCGTTTCGTGGGGGTCCTGGTCGCGCTGCTCGTCGTGTGTTCGGCGTGCAGTGGCAACGACGACAAGACGTCACCGGGCGGGGGCGCCAGCGCGGCGAAGGGCGGGTCGATCACGCTGGCCTCCCTCGACCTCGACTGGCCGGCGGCGGGCAGCGAGCTCGACGCCGGCAAGCGGCCCGGGACGCCGGCCGGCTTCGATGAGGACACCCTCGACGAGATGGCCTCGATCCTCACCGACTGGGCGCAGGTCGCCGCGGTCGACGGCGCGGTCTGGCACGGCGCCGCACCCATCGAGCAGATCGCCGACGCCGTGCCCGCGCCGGTCGCCAAGGCGCTCCGGGCGCGGGTCGCCAAGGTCGTGTCCCCCCGCCTCTCGGTCGCCAACGTCTTCGGCGACGACGTCACGGTCGTCGGGTCGCCCCGGATCACGACCGCGTGGGACGTCTCGAAGCAGAAGGACAAGGACGGCAAGACGTACGCCCTGCTCGAGCTGCAGACCCGCACGGCGTACGAGGTGCGCCTCGACGACGGAGCGTCACGCGTGATCGGGATGCTGCGGGTGCAGGGCCTGTACGCCTACCAGGGCGCGACCGACGACGACTTCGGGGTCAGCTTCGGCTGGCAGGAGTTCGGCGCCGGCGACTGCGCGCTGGCCCTCGACGACGAGCTCGTGCCCGACAGCGACGTCGCGGACGCCAAGAAGGACCTCGCGGCGTTCGTCAAGGTGGGCAACGGCAAGAAGCTCGACATGCCGCCGTTGCCGCCGCAGGAACAGGTCGACGACGACTACCTCAACCGGTGCCGTAACGGCTCGATCTGACCCTCGCTACGATGGACGCTCGGGCCTCGGTCCGTACGCCTCTGTAGCTCAGTTGGTAGAGCGCCTCACTTGTAATGAGGATGTCGCGGGTTCGAATCCTGTCGGAGGCTCTGCGAAAAATGGACCTCA
>JAOPXL010000041.1 GCA_025965175.1 Aeromicrobium sp. | reverse complement strand
TGCTGTCCGGCGGTGAGCGGTCGCTCGTCGCGGTCGCGTTCCTGGTCGCGCTGTTCAAGGCCCGGCCCAGCCCGTTCTACATCCTCGACGAGGTCGAGGCCGCGCTCGACGACGCCAACCTGGGTCGCCTGCTCGAGCTCTACGAAGAGCTGCGCGCCAACTCCCAGCTCATCGTCATCACGCACCAGAAGCGGACGATGGAGGTGGCCGACGCGCTCTACGGCGTCTCGATGCGCGGCGACGGTGTCTCCGCGGTCATCAGCCAGCGGCTGCGCGAGGAGGAGCCGGCGTGACGGACGGGCCCACGCTGCGTACGGACTTCCGGGCGCTGCGCACGATCACGACGCGCTGGGAGGACGAGGACGTCTACGGCCACGTCAACAACGTCGTCTACTACTCGTACTTCGACACCGCGGTCAACGGCTTCCTGATCGACACGACCGGCACCGACATCCGCCGCCTTCCGGCGGTCGGGCTCGTCGCGGAGACGCGGTGCGAGTTCCTGCGCGAGCTCAACTTCCCCGGGGACGTCCTTGCCGGGCTCGCCGTGAGCCGACTCGGCACGTCCAGCATCACCTACCGGATCGGCCTGTTCCAGGGCGAGAGCGACGAGCCGGCCGCGATCGGGCACTTCGTCCACGTATACGTCGACCAGGCCGACAGGCGGCCCACGCCCATCCCCGAGGTGGTCCGCGCCGCGGTCGCGCCCCTGCTGGCGTAGGGTCCGAACATGACCGATCGCGCGACGTACGTCCTGGTCGACGGCGAGAACATCGATGCGACCCTCGGTCAGTCGATCCTCGGCCGCCGCCCCAACCCGCACGAGCGTCCGCGGTGGGACCGGCTGCTGCAGTTCGCCGAGGATCACTGGGACCAGCCCGTCACGGGCCTGTTCTTCCTGGCCGCGAACGGCGAGCTGCCGATGCCGTTCGTGCAGGCGCTCACGTCGATGGGCTTCCGGGCCGTGCCGCTGTCGGGTCGTCCCGACGAGAAGGTCGTCGACATCGCGATCCAGCGGACGCTCGCCGAGCTCGCGCGCCGCGACGCCGACGTCATGCTCGCGAGCAACGACGGTGACTTCATCGAGCAGCTCGAGCCGATGGTGGGACCGGGACGGCGTACGGCCCTGCTGGCGTTCCGCGAGTTCCGCAACTCCGGCTTCGTGCCGCTGTTCGACCGCGGGCTGGAGTTCCACGACCTCGAGTACGACGTCAAGGCGTTCAACGACAAGCTGCCCCGCATCCGGATCATCCCGATCGACGAGTTCGACCCGCTCGACTTCCTCTGACCCACTGGCGCACACCGACCGCGACTGGCGCAAGATGAAGGTTTTGAGACGGCGTGTCGTCCAGATCTGCGCCACTCGCGGAGGGGTTTGCGCCAGTCGTCAGGAGCTCAGAGTTCGAGGGTCTGCCAGGCGTGGAGCAGGGGCGACCAGGACGACCAGCGAGATCATCAGGCTGAGCGGCCCGGCCCACCGGTGAGGCCTCGTGTCGTCGCGCAGCCGCTCGAGCCGCACCAGGGCGGCGCTGCCGGCACCCAGCGCACCGGCCGGGGTCGCCGCGCCGGCCAGGGCCACGATGGCCCGCGCGAGCGCCTGGCGGCCGGCAACCTTGCGCGCCGCGTCGTCGGCCATGAGCTCGACCAGCACCGGGCTCTGACGCAGCGGGGCGTCCGTCCGCAGCGGCCGCGGGAACGCCCGGTGCAGCACGTCGAACGCCTCGAGTACCAGGTCGTGGCGCGTACGCACGTGAGCGCGCTCGTGCTCGTCATCGTGAGCCATTCCGCCACGGTGCTCGACCGGGTCGACCGGGTCGTCTCGGTGGGAGCTGACGTCCCGGTGTCGTTGGGCTGATCGCCCGGCAGGAGGCACGCCGCTGCGGGTCCGCCGCATAGGATCGGCGGGTGACCACGACTCTCCTGATCATCATCATCGCCGCAGCCGTCGCCCTGGTCGGCGCAGGTGCCGGCCTCGTCATCACCCGCGGACGGCGCGAGCTACCCCCGACGACGCCAACCAAGCCGATCGAGCGCGCGCCGGAGACCGCCGCGCCGGAGACAGGGGCAGAGGGCGCCGAGCCTGCGCCAGCTGCACCGGTCGAGACCACCGAGCGCCCCGAGGCCCCGCAGGGTCGGCTCGTCCGCCTGCGCGCGAGACTGGCGCGGTCGCAGGGATCGCTCGGCAAGGGCCTGCTGGCCGTGCTGGGCCGCTCCACGCTGGACGACGACGCGTGGGAGGAGATCGAGGACACCCTCCTCGCCGCCGACGTGGGCGTGGGCGCGACCGACGAGCTCGTGACCAACCTGCGCACCAAGCTGCGGGTCGAGGGCATCACCGACCCGGCCCTGGCCAAGGCCGCCCTGCGTGACGAGCTGGTGCGGCTGGTCGATCCGACCCTGGACCGTACGCTCTCGGTCGCGGGCGCGGACGGCAAGCCCGGCGTCGTGCTCGTCGTGGGCGTCAACGGCACCGGGAAGACCACGACCGTCGGGCGCCTGGCCCGGGTGCTCGTGGCGGAGGACCGGTCGGTCGTCCTCGGCGCGGCTGACACGTTCCGCGCCGCCGCCGCGGACCAGCTGCAGACGTGGGGCGAGCGGGTCGGCGTGCCCACCGTCCGCGGCCCCGAGGCCGGCGACCCTGCCAGCGTCGGGTTCGAGGCGGTCCAGCGGGGCATCGCCGACCGCACCGACGTCGTCCTGGTCGACACGGCCGGCCGGCTGCACACCAAGTCGGGCCTGATGGACGAGCTCGGCAAGGTCAAGCGGGTGATCGACAAGCAGGCGCCGGTCACCGAGGTGCTGCTCGTCATCGACGCGACGACGGGCCAAAACGGCCTGACGCAGGCGCGGGTCTTCGGCGAGGTCGTCGACGTCACGGGCATCGTCCTGACCAAGCTCGATGGCACGGCGAAGGGCGGCATCGTCATCGCGGTCCAGCGCGAGCTGGGCGTCCCGGTCAAGTTCATCGGCCTCGGTGAGGGTGCCGACGACCTGGCCCCGTTCGACGCCGAGGAGTTCGTCGACGCGC
>JAOPXL010000034.1 GCA_025965175.1 Aeromicrobium sp. | reverse complement strand
CCTCGGCCCGGTCGAGCAGGGTCTGCCCGATGCCGCGACGTCGGTGCTCGGGCAGCACGTCGACCATCAGGTAGGCCCCGGTCTCCGGCGCGTGCGGTCGTGTCGTGACCAGCGCACGGGCGATCACAGCATCCGCCTCACGGACGACGAAGTGCTGGCGGACCCGGTGGGGGTTGGTGCGGTACTCCGCCAGCATCTCCTCCGCGCCCATCGCGAGCAGGTCGGTGCCGAGGGTGTGCGACTCGATCGCGTTGCGCACCGTGGCGTACTCGATGAACTCGTGACCGCCCGGTGCGTCCAGGGACTCCGGCATGGCCAGCTCGTCGATCGTGAACGTCATCCCCCACACCTACTCGATACAGCACCTCTGCGTCGACTTGTCAGGTTGTCGTCACGTCGATCAACACCTTGCCGACGACGCCGCTCTCGACTGCCGCGTGCGCGGTAGCGGCCTGCTCGAGCGGGAAGCGTACGAGCGGGAGCCCGGCGTCCTCGCCGACCCGTAGCGCGCCGTCCTCGAGCGCCGCCGTGATGTCCTCGGTCGCGGCCTGCAGCGCTTCGCAGGAGAGCGTGTAGAGCAGCAGACCCTGATAGCGCACGTTGAGCGCGAACTGCTTGCGGACGTCGAAGCTGACCCGGTCGCCGCCGTTGTTGGCATAGACCGCGATCGTGCCGTGGTTGGCGATGACGTCCAGGTCGAGGTCGGCGTTGACCGCCGGCGCGACCTCGACCACGATGTCGACCCCGTCCGGGGCGATGGCGCGGATCGCGTCGACGGTGCCCGGCTGGGTGTAGTCGATCGTGTGGTGCGCGCCTGCGGCGGTGGCGAGCGCGGCCTTCTCGCGGCTGCTGATGGTCGTGATGACCGTGGCCCCGGCCCAGCGCGCGAGCTGGATCGCGGCGTGGCCCACCGCGCCGGCACCGCCCGCCACCAGCACCGTGACCCCCTCCAGGGCGCCGGGCGAGAGCCGTGCGGGCCCGCCCTCGCGGACGGTCAGGGCGCGGTGTGCGGTCACGGCGGGCACGCCGAGGGAGGCGCCGACGTCGTACGACGTGCCGTCGGGCAGCCGGACGACGCGGCTCGCCGGGACGACCGTGAGCTCCTGGGCCGTGCCGGTGGGGCGCTGGTGCTGCGCCAGGAACAGCCAGACCCGGTCGCCCACGGCGAGGTCCGCGACCCCGTCGCCCACCGCGTCGACGACACCGGCCCCGTCCTGGTTGGGAACGATCTCGGGGAACGCGAGTCCCTGGCCCGTCGCACCGGAGCGGCTCTTCCAGTCGGTCGGGTTGACGCCCGAGACGACGATCCGCACGCGGACCTCCCCGGCGCCGGGCTCGCCCGGCTCGCGCTCGACGGTGGACAGGACCGACGGGTCCCCTGCCCGGCTGTAGACGACTGCTCTCATGTCAGGTGCAACACGGGCCGCGGCCAGATGTTCCGTCCGATCAGTCCAGAAGGTCGCGCAGCGCGGCATCCGAGGCGAAGAGCGCCTCCCGGTCGTACGTCGACGTGGACGCCATGAGCTCGTCGGCGCCGGTGCGCTCGGCGAGGTCGTCAAGCATCCGTCGTACGGTCGCGGGCGACCCGGCCACCGCCCCGGCGAGTGACTTCTCGACCCGCTGCCGCACCTGTGTCGACCAGTCCTGCGCGTGGATCGCGCCGACCGGCTCCAGCGGCGGGAACTCCCCCGTCTGGCGGGACCGGGCCATCGCCCACGCCTCGGGCAGCGCGAGCTCGCGGGCCGTGGCGTCGTCCGCGGCGACGGTGACGTCGAGGGAGATCGTGACGTGGGGGTCGGCGGCCTGCTTGCTGGGCCGGAAGTCCCGGCGGTACGTGTCGAGGGCCGCGCCGATCGAGTCCTGGGCCAGGATCGGGCCACCGACGACGACCGGCAGGCCGTGCCGGGCGGCGATCGCCAGTCCCCGGCCCGTGGCGAGCAGCGACATCGGCACGGGGGCGGGGACGACGGGGTGCGCCGTGACCGGTCCGGTGCCGTCGAGCAGCGCACGGAGCTCGGTCAGGTCGTCCTCGAACGTGTCCGGGCCGTCGAGGTCGTGGCGGAGCGCCGCGCGTACGGCCGGCGTGAAGCCCAGCGACCGCCCGAGGCCCAGGTCGATCCGCCCGGGGTGGAGCGCCTCGAGCATCAGGAACTGCTCGGCGACCACGATCGGCTGGTGGTTGGGCAGCATGACACCGCCGGACCCCAGTCGGATTCGGACGGTGTGGGCGCCGATCGCGGCCAGCAGCACCGGCGGCGAGCCGCTCGCGATGCCGGGGACGGCGTGGTGCTCCGCGACCCAGAAGCGTTCGTAGCCGAGGCGCTCGGCGTGGACCGCCCGGCCGACCGAGCCGGTCAGCCCCTCAGACTCCGGACATCCGGCCCGAGTCCGCGACCGATCCAGCAGCGAAAGCTTCACAAGAGTGACAACCCACAAGAAGAAGGGAACCTTCCCGCCAACCCCGCGAGTGGCGCAATGTGGCTGGATCTGACCCACCAAATCCTGCCACATTGCGCCACTCGCGACGGAAGCTAGCGGTGAGTGGCGAAGAAGCCCTGCAGCAGGGCTGTCGACTCCTGCGCGCGCACCCCGCTGCGCACCTCGGGGCGGTGGTTGAGCCGGCGGTCGCGGACGACGTCCCACAACGACCCGACCGCGCCGGCCTTGTCGTCGAACGCGCCGAACACCAGCCGGGCGACCCGCGACGACACGATCGCCCCCGCACACATCGTGCAGGGCTCGAGCGTCACCACCAGGGTGCAGCCCTCGAGCCGCCACTGCCCCACCGCCGCCGCGGCCTCGCGGATCGCGACGACCTCGGCGTGCCCGGTGGGGTCGCCGTCGCGCTCGCGGGTGTTGCGCCCGCGGCCGATGACGGTCCCGGACGGGTTGATGACGATCGCGCCGACCGGCACGTCCCCGTCGGCCATGGCGGAGCGGGCGAGGTCGAGCGCCTCACCCATCAGGTCGTCGTCGGTCACCCGATGATGGCCTCGAGCTCGGGGCCGAAGCCGAGGCGCTCCGCGACGTCCATGAGGATGTCCTGGGGATAGAGGTCGTCGTCATCGCACAGCATTCCGAGGTCGAGCGCCGACATGCCCAGATCGGCCAGGATCTCCAGGTCACCACCGGCCTGCCCGTCGTCTTCGATCTCCGGCAGGTCGACGAGGTCCGCCACACCGACCGCGAGCGGCCAGTCGTCGATCGCCGTGACGTCCGACAGCATCGCCCGCACCCGGGTGCCGGACCGGCGCAGGATGACGAAGAAGTCGTCGCTCATCGACACGATCCCCAGCACCCCGACGTCGGACGGGAAACGGCTCAGCGCGTCGCTCAGGTCGTCGACGTCCTCGCCGAGGCGTGGGTTGAGCTCGACCACCCGCCACGCACCCTCGTCCCGATAGGCGGCGACGGCGAAGTCGACATCGTCTTCGGCCACGGGGTGCCTCCTGATCGGGGAATGATGTCTTCCCTGCGATGGTGACAGGTCACCGACGGCCACCGCTAGTCTCGTGGCATGCAGGTACACGTCGCCGACCACCCACTCATCTCGCACAAGCTGACCTTGCTGCGCGACGAGACCACCGACTCCCCGACGTTCCGGCGCCTGGCTGACGAGCTGGTGACCCTGTTGGCGTACGAGGCCACCCGTGACGTGCGCGTCCACGGCGTCGACGTGCAGACCCCGGTCGCGCTGGCGCGGGGGGTACGCCTGACGGATCCCCGGCCGCTCGTCGTCCCGATCCTGCGGGCGGGCCTCGGCATGCTCGAGGGCATGCAGCGGCTGCTGCCGACCGCCGAGGTGGGCTTCCTCGGGATGGTCCGCAACGAGGAGACCCTCGAGGCCGTCACGTACGCCGAGCGGCTGCCCGATGACCTGACCGGGCGCCAGTGCTACGTGCTCGACCCGATGCTCGCGACCGGCGGCTCGCTCGCCGCGGCGATCGACTTCCTGGTGCAGCGCGGCGCCGACCACATCACGGCGATCACGCTCCTGGCCGCACCGGAGGGCGTCGCCCGGATCGAGGCCGACCTCGCCCACCTCGACATCCCGGTCACGCTGGTGACGGCCGGTCTGGACGAGCGGCTGGACGAGCACGGCTACATCGTGCCCGGCCTCGGTGACGCCGGGGACCGCCTGTACGGCGTGGTGGGCTGAGCGGAAGCCGCTCGGTCGTGACCAGGCGCGAGCGGAGCCAGCGAGCCGGCCCGGTGTGAGCGCCAGCGAACACCGGGCCGGAGTTGCGACGGAGAGCCGCGGCCGGGTATTACAGCGACTTGAGGATGTCCTCGACCCGATCCTTGGCGTCACCGAAGAGCATCTGCGAGTTGTCGCGGAAGAACAGCGGGTTCTGGACGCCGGCGTAGCCCGTGGCCATCGACCGCTTGAACACCACGACTTCGGCGGCGTCCCAGACCGTCAGGACCGGCATGCCCGCGATGGGTGAGCCGGGATCCTCCGTGGCGGCGGGGTTGACGGTGTCGTTGGCGCCGATGACCAGGACGACCGAGGTGTCCTTGAAGTCGTCGTTGATCTCGTCCATCTCCAGGACGATGTCGTAGGGCACCTTGGCCTCGGCCAGCAGGACGTTCATGTGCCCGGGCAAGCGGCCGGCGACGGGGTGGATGCCGAACTTGACGTCGATCCCGCGGTCGCGGAGCTTGCGGACCAGGTCCGCGACGGGATACTGCGCCTGCGCGACTGCCATGCCGTAGCCCGGCGTGATGATGACGCTGGTGGCGTTCTTGAGCAGGTCGGCGGTGTCGTCGGCGGTGATCTCGCGGTGGTCGCCGTAGTCCGTGTCGTCGGCCGGCCCGGCCTCGATGCCGAAGCCGCCGGCGATCACCGAGATGAACGACCGGTTCATCGCCTGGCACATGATGTAGGACAGGTAGGCACCCGAGGAGCCGACCAGTGCGCCGGTGACGATCAGGGCGTCGTTGTTGAGCAGGAAGCCCGACGCAGCCGCGGCCCAGCCGGAGTACGAGTTGAGCATCGACACGACCACGGGCATGTCGCCGCCGCCGATCGAGGCCACCAGGTGCCAGCCGAGCGCGAGCGCGACGACGGTGACCGCGGCCAGCAGCCAGATGCTGGGGTCGATGACGAACCAGGTCGTCAGCAACGCGAACGCGACCAGGGCGCCGAGGTTGATGTAGTTCTTGCCCGGCAGGACCAGCGGGTTGGACTTGATCCGCGCAGACAGCTTGAGGAACGCCACGATCGAGCCGGTGAACGTGACCGCGCCGATGAACACGCCGACGAACACCTCGGCGTTGTGGATGTCCTCCAGCGACTGCAGGCCGAACGACTGGTGCTCCAGGTAGCCGTTCCAGCCCACCAGCACCGCCGCCAGACCCACGAAGGAGTGCAGCAGGGCGATAAGCTCGGGCATCCCGGTCATCTCCACGACCTTGGCCCGCCAGAGGCCGATCGCGGCGCCGATGACCAAGGCGACCAGCAGCAGGGCCACGTCGGTGCCGTCGGCCAGGTCGGCCACGACCCCGAACGTCGCGACCAGCGCGATCGTCATGCCGGCGATGCCGAACAGGACACCCTGGGAGGCGGTCTCGTGCCTGGACAGCCCGGCCAGGGACAGGATGAACAACAGGGCCGCGACGATGTAGGCGGCGGTGGCGATGCTCTGCGAATCCATGGTCTGCCTCTACTTCGAGAACATGCTGAGCATGCGACGGGTCACGGC
>JAOPXL010000215.1 GCA_025965175.1 Aeromicrobium sp. | reverse complement strand
GAACGTGTGCCCGTCCGGGCAGACGTACTCGACCTGCTGGCGGGGAGCCATTTCCACGCCGCGCTCGTCCTCGAAGCTCTGTGTCCCGAGCCGAGCACCTCGCAATGCACGTTCAGCCATGTGCGTCCCCTCTCTTGTGCCTTACCTACCCCAACGTAGATGACACACATGAGATTCCCCTAAGTGGCGACCGCTCGAACAATTCACAGAATCGCCGGCGGGACGTTGCCGGCCTCGAGCACGCCCTTGCGCGGGTCGAGCCGCCACAGCAGCGCGCCGCCGACGACGAAGAACACGATGAGGGCCAGGATCGCAGGGCGGTAGGAGTCTGTGACCTGGTGGACGATGCCGAACACCAGCGTCCCGAGCCAGCTCGTGCCGCGCTCGCAGGCCTGGTACAGGCTGAAGTACTCCGCCTCGCGTCCCCGCGGAATCAGCTGGGAGAAGAACGACCGCGACAGCGCCTGCGTGCCGCCGAGCACGAGCCCGATCAGGACCGCCATCGCGAAGAACGGCAGGATCTGCTCCTTGGGCAGGAAGAACCCGATGCAGACCACGACGATCCACACGCCGAGGCCGTAGAGGATCGTCCGGTGGCTGCCGATCCTCGCCGCGACCCGCCCGAAGAGCAGGGCGCCGCCAAACGCGACGAACTGCACGATGAGGATCGTCGCGATGAGGACGCTGGTCCCGAAGCCGAGCTCCTTGTCGCCGTAGACCGAGGCGGAGTAGATCACGGTCTGGATGCCGTCGTTGTAGAGCAGGTAGGCGACGAGGAACAGCAGGGTCTGCGGATAGTTGCGCAGCTCCCTGAGCGTTCGAAACAGCTGGCCGAAGCTGCGCTGCAGGAGGGACGCGTCGTCGATCGGCACGACGCCGCGCGGCGGCCGGTCCTTGATGCCGCGGTAGGGGATCAGGGTGAAGTACGCCCACCAGACCGCCGCGGACAGCAGGCTGATCCGCACCGCCGTCTCGGTCGACAGCCCGAACGGCAGAACCGTCACCAGCAGCAGGTTGAGCGCCAGGAGCGTGCCACCGCCGAGATAGCCGAACGCCCACCCCCGGGACGAGATCCGGTCCCGCTCGTCGGGCTCGGCCACCTCCACGAGGATCGCGTCGTAGACCACGATCGAGGACCCGTAGAACAGGTTGGCCACCAGCAGGAGCAGAGCGCCGAGCTGCCAGTTGGTCCCCGTCACGAAGAACATCAGCGCCGCAGCGGCAGCTCCGGACCAGGCGAGCCGGGCCATGAGCGTCTTCTTGGACTCGACCCGGTCGGCGATCGCGCCGACGATCGGCAGGACGAACGCCGACAGGACCGTGGCGATCGTGACGACGTAGAACACCAGCGAGCCGGCCGACACCGAGAGCCCCAGGACGTGCAGGTTCTCAGTGCACTTGCGGTCGTCCTCGCCGGCGAAGCCGCACGCGGCACGCTCGGCGATGCTCGTCAGGTAGGGCGCGAACAGCACCGTCCCGATCGTCGTGATGTAGGCCGAGTTGGCCCAGTCGTAGAAGAACCACGCCTTTTGCTCGGCGTTGGCGCGGACCTTGATCTGTCCTGTCGTCATGCGGGATCCCTCCACGTGCCACGGGCGATCAGCACGTCCTTGAGGACGTCGGTCCGATCGGTGATGATGCCGTCGACACCGAGGCCGAGCAGGCGATGCATCTCCTCGGCGCTGTCGATCGTCCAGACGTGCACCTGCAGCCCGAGGCGGTGGGCGCGGCGGACGAACCGTGGCGTGACTACCGCGATGGGCCCACGGCGCGGCGGCACCTGGACGCAGACTCCTCGAGGGCCCCCGAGGAGCCGCAGCAGGGGAGGGGGCAGGAACTTCAGGCCGGCCACCTCGCGGCTCGAGGCCGACGTCGCGACCTCGGGGAGCAGGGCCCGGATCCGGGACAGCCGACGGTGCGAGAACGAGCTGAGGCAGGTACGTCCGGCGACCCCGAGCGCGCGGACGAGGTCACACGTTGGCTCGACCGCCTCGTCGGACTTCACGTCGATGTTGAGCCGCGCGTCGGGGAACGCCTCGTAGATCGCCTCGAGGCGGGCGAAGGCCTCCCGTTGGTCGAGCCGCTGCAGGTCGAGGCTCTCCGACGTCAGTGCCGCGACAGCGTCGGAGCTGCCGGTCAGCCGGTCGAGCCGGTCGTCGTGGACGGCGTAGACCACACCGTCGGAGGTCGTGCGGACATCCGTCTCGAGATAGCGGTAGCCCAGGGCGTACGCATGGGCGAACGCCGCGAGTGAGTTCTCGATCCCGACGTTGCCCGCAGTCTTGGCGCCACCGCGGTGGGCGAACGCCAGCGGGGGGGAATCGAGGTAGCCGGGCACGACGCCCACGGTAGGCCCTCAAGGGGCTCACCGGGGCGTGCTGACCAACCTAGTTTCGCCCCATCTCGACCGAGCCTTCCAGCCCGCGTTGAGGGCTCAGTACCTGGGCCCCGGCCCGCCCGAGCTCATACCCTCGCGAAAAACAGACTAGATGTCGCGGAAGGTCTCGATCTGGGCGCCGAGGGCGTTGAGCCGTTCGGCGAGGTCCTCGTAGCCGCGGTTGATGACGTAGACGCTGCGGAGCACCGACGTGCCCTTGGCCGCGAGCATCGCCAGCAGGATCACGACGGCGGGGCGCAGCGCGGGCGGGCAGATCAGCTCGGCGCCGCTCCAGTGCGTCGGTCCCTCGATCAGGACCCGGTGCGGGTCGAGCAGCTTGACCTGGGCGCCCAGCTTGTTGAGCTCCGTGAGATAGATCGCCCGGTTCTCGTAGACCCAGTCGTGCAGCATCGTCTGGCCGTCGGCGGTCGCCGCGATGACGGCGAAGAACGGCAGGTTGTCGATGTTGAGGCCGGGGAACGGCATGGGGTGGATCTTGTCGATCGGCGCGTGCAGCTGCGACTCGTACGTCGTGATGTCGACGAGGCGGGTCTCGCCGTTCTCGGCCTTGTACTCGGCCGTGCGGTCGTACTGGAAGCCCATCTCCTCCAACAGCGCCAGCTCGATCTCCATGAACTCGATCGGCACACGACGCACCGTGATGCTCGACTTCGTGACGATCGCGGCGGCGATCAAGCTCATGGCCTCGATCGGGTCCTCGCTGGGCGCGTACTCGACGTCGCAGTTGATGTCCTTGGCGCCGGTGATGCGTAGCGTCGTGGTGCCGATGCCCTCGATGCCGACACCGAGCTTGACCAGGAAGAAGCACAGGTCCTGGACCATGTAGTTGGGGCTCGCGTTGCGGATCACCGTGACGCCGTCGTAGCGGGCGGCCGCGAGCAGCGCGTTCTCCGTCACGGTGTCGCCGCGCTCGGTCAGGACGATCGGCCGCTCCGGGCCGACGCCCTCGGCCGCCGTCGCGTGGTAGCTGCCCTCGGTCGCCACGACCTTGAGGCCGAACGGCCGCAGGGCCGTCATGTGCGGCTCGACGGTGCGGGTGCCGAGGTCGCAGCCGCCGGCGTACGGCAGCTCGAAGTCGTCGTAGCGGTGCATCAGCGGTCCGAGGAACATGATGATGCTGCGGGTGCGGCGCGCGGCGTCGGCGTCCATCGCGGCGAGGTCGAGATCGGCCGGGACGACGAGCTCGAGGTCGTTCTCCTCGTTGAGCCACGTCGCCCTGACGCCGATCGAGGTCAGCACCTCGAGGAGGCGGTTGACCTCCTCGATCCGGGCGACCTTGCGCAGGATCGTGGTGCCGGCGTTGAGCAGCGACGCACACAGCAGCGCGACGCCGGCGTTCTTGCTGGACTTGACGTCGATCGCACCCGAGAGCTTCGTCCCACCGGCCACGCGCAGGTGGCTGGGTCCCGACGTGCCGACCCGCACGAGCTCGGAGTCCAGGGCGCTGCCGATGCGGGCCAGCATGTCGAGGGTCAGGTTCTGCTGGCCCTGCTCGATCCGGTTGACGGCGCTCTGGCTCGTCCGCAGCTCGGTCGCGAGCTCGGCCTGCGTGAGACCGCTGTGATGTCGAGCATCCCTGATGAGTGCTCCGATACGGCCCAGATAGTCTTCGCGCACAGTCATGTCGATCACCTTATCTCAGATATGAGATATCTCAACTCCCCGCGGGGTGCCCCTGCGTGGTGCGGATATTCGGTGTCAGACCCTCGTGTCGTCGGTCTGACCCAGCAGGCGAGCGTCCTCGACGCCGCCGTGTCCCGAGACCTGGCTCCAGTAGAGGCCGTAACCGAGCTCGGAGATCGTCCGATCGTGGACCGGGAACATCATCGAGGGTGCCACACGACGCACAAAGTCGACAGTCTCGCTGGACTTGGCCCAGGGTGCCGACAGGGGGAGCGCCAGGACATCGACGCCCTCGGGCGCGTGCTCGTAGGTGTCTCCCGGGTGGAAGAGGGCGGGCTCGTCTTTCGCGGTGATCAGGACGCCCACGTTGGCGACGCGGGGGAGCGTGGGGAGGATCTCGGCGTGGACCTCGCCGACCCCGCGGATCGTGATGCCCTTGACGACGGTCTCCAGGCCCTCGGCGTTGACGACCCAGTCGCCCAGGTCGGCCAGCACCGCCGTCTCGGGGTCGCAGACCAGGACGGCGCCTGGATTGCGCTCGACCAGCGCCGGAGCCCTGGACTGGTCGAGGTGGTCGGCGTGCTGGTGCGTCACGACGATCGCGTCGAGACCCTCCAGCGCGAAGGTCTCGTCGACGCTGAAGCTGCCGGGGTCGATGAGGACACGGGTGCCAGCGGCCTCCACGAGGATGGCGGCGTGGCCGAAGCGGGTGATCTGCATGCCTCCCATCTTGCACGGCACCGGGCGGCACTCCCCGCAGGTGGCACGACGGCGCCACGCCTGAGCGCGCGATCTTGACCTGGGAGCTGAGCCAGCGACCTACTCGGTCGGGAGCCCGCCGACCTCCGCCTCGTCCGGTCCGAAGTAGCGGAAAGTCAGCGTCTCGCGGGCCCGGGTGGCGCGGCGGTGGAGTCGCGCCTCGCCCCACGACGTACGCCCGAGGACGTGGTGGCGGACGACGTTGAGCGGCACGAGGGCAGCGGTGGCCCAGGGGAGTCGGACCGGCAGGCCGAGGTCGCGGAGCCCCTGCCGGCCGAGGAACACCCGCAGCATGCTGAGCAGGCGGGCCTTCTCGTACGCCCGACCGAGCCGCGCGAACCGCCGGTGGTGGAGCTGCAGCTGGGCGTCGATGATGGCGTTCGACAGCTGCGGCCCCGCCTCGGTGACCCCGTCCTGGGCGAGCAGCACGTGATAGCTGAACCGGTGCTGCTCACGCTCGTCGTCGAACAACCAGTCCTCGTTGACCCCCATGAGCCAGCCGACGTACTTCCACAGGTGCATGACGGCACGTGAGTCGGCGCGCGTGACCCGAACGCCGAGCGCCCGCACCCCGAGCAGCAGGGTGCCGTTGAACAGGCCCAGGGTCGCCGCCTGGTCGGACCGGTTGATCGGCAGCCCCCAGCGGGCGACGTCCCAGCGGTCGCCGCTCTCGAAGCGGCGGTTGACCAGCGCGTGCATCAGCCGGACGTGTACCGTCACGCGGAACCCCTCGTGGCCCGGCCGCATCGCATCGTGCTCGGAGATCGCCATCCCCCACTTCTGCGTCTCGCCGAGCCGGCGCATCGTCATGTTGCCGCTCAGCCCGCCGGTCGCCACGAGCAGGTCGGTGGGGCCACCGAAGCGGTAGCCGCCGATCAGCGACAGCTGGAGCAGGACGTCCGCGGCATTGCGCCCGAAGCGGCGATAGACGCGGGCACCCTCGTTGACCAGGTCCATGTCGACCCACGCGGGCACCGTCTCTACGTGCTCGAAGAACGCCCGGAGGGTCGGGGGAGCGTCGGGCACGGCGTCGATCCCCTCGGCGACGGCGCGGTGGATCTGCGCCATCGACACCCGCCGGTCCCCGGCAGCCCCCACCGCCCGGGCGACGTCGGCGCCCAGCTCGTCCCGCTCCATGAGGCGCCGGCCGATGAGGTCCATGAGGTCCTCGTCGACCTCCTTGACCCGGGCGACGGCCTTGAGCACCCTGCCGATGCTCGCACCGCGTGCCTGCTGGGCGCGGAAGCGGCTCGGCAGCC
>JAOPXL010000196.1 GCA_025965175.1 Aeromicrobium sp. | reverse complement strand
CCTCCTGGATCAGGTCCAGGAACAGCATGCCGCGACCCGTGTAGCGCTTGGCCAGCGAGACCACGAGGCGCAGGTTGGCCTCGAGCAGGTGGTTCTTGGCGCGGCGACCGTCGACGACGATCCACTCCAGCTCCTCGCGCGTCTTCTCCGAGATGCGCCCGCCCTTGGCGAGCTTCTCCTCGCTGAACAGGCCCGCCTCGATGCGCTTGGCCAGCTCGACCTCCTGACCGGCGGTCAGCAGCGACACCTTGCCGATCTGCTTGAGGTAGTCCTAGACCGGGACGGCTGTCGCACCGGCGACCATGACCTGCTGGACCGGTTCGTCGGACTCGTCTGCCGCCGACAGCGTGTAGGAGGACTTCTCGTCCTCCTTGAGCGTCGGGTCCGTCGCGAGGTCCTTCTCGAACTCCGCGTCGGGGATGTCGGGGAGGATCTTCTTGCCCTGCGCGTCGACCTGCACCGTGCCGGCGACCGGCGGCGTCTCCAGGGCGTCCGCCAGATCCACCGCAGCGGGGATCTGGGACTCCTCGGGGCCTCCGGCCTTCTTGGCGGGAGCCTTCTTGGCGGGGGCCTTGGCGGCAGCGGTCTTCTTGGCGGTGCTCGTGGAAGTCTTCGTCACGGTCGTTTCTGTTTTCGCAGGGGATGTGGTCGTCGTGGCAGCCGTCTTCTTGGCCGCCGAAGCTTTCTTGGCCACGGCCTTCTTCGCCGCGGTCGTGGGCGGAGCCTTCTCCGCAGGTGGTGCGTCGTTCTCAGGTTCTTCTGAGGATTCATCCTTGGACGACCCAGGAAGGAGCTTCGTGACGGCCCTGAGTCGTGATCCTGAAGCGGGATTCACCGGCACGTCAACCTCACAAACGGTAGATGGGCGCAACAATGAGGCCTGTGGTCAACCTCTGCTCCAAGTGTGGCACGCACCGCCAAGGCGATCCATCTCAGGGTGTTCTCAGGCGCGTGTCGGCCATGTGTGGACGGGATCGCCGCCGTGCATGTGCGCCTCGTACGCCTGGGTCGTCGCCCGCATCGCCGCGGAACGGTCGCCCGTCGACCCCAGCTGGTGGCCGAGCTCGTCGATCAGCCACGTCGCACCGTTGCGCCCCGTGATGCACCGCTGCTCGATGATGCCGAGCAGCCGGTCCCGGACGGCGGTGTCGACACCCATCTGCTCGAGACCGGTGTGTGCCAGCGGGAGCAGCCGGCGGAGGACGAGCTCGCGGACCGACACGGCGCCGACGCCGGGCCAGTAGATCTCGGTGTCGATGCCGGCCCGGGCGGCCTGGTGGAAGTTGTCCTCCGCGGCCCGGAACGACAGCTGGGACCAGACGGGCCGATCGCTCGTGCCAAGGACGCGCACGAGCCCGTAGAACAGGGCGGCATTGGCCATCGTGTCCGCGACGGTGGGGCCGGCTGGGAGGAGGCGGTTCTCGATGCGCAGGTGCGGCCGGCCGTTCGCGATGTCGTAGATCGGCCGGTTCCACCGGTAGACAGTCCCGTTGTGCAGACGTAGCTCCGAGAGCGTCGGGATCCGGCCCTCCTCGAGCTCCACGACAGGATCCTCCTCGTCGACGATCGGCAGCAGGGCCGGGAAGTAGCGGACGTTCTCCTCGAACAGGTCGAACACCGAGGTGATCCACCGCTCGCCGAAGAAGACCCGCGGGCGTACGCCCTGGGTCTTGAGCTCCTCGCTGCGGGTGTCGGTCGCCTGCTCGAACAGGGCGATGCGGGTCTCGTGCCAAAGCTGACGGCCCAGCAGGAACGGCGAGTTGGCGCCGATCGCGACCTGCACTCCGGCGATCGCCTGCGCGGCGTTCCACATCGGGGCGAAGTCGTCGGGCTCGACTTGCAGGTGCAGCTGGGTGCTGGTGCACGCGGCCTCGGGGATGATCGTGTCGGCCGTCGTGTCGAGCCGGTCGACGCCGTCGATGACGATCTCGATGTCCTCCCCCCTGGCGGCGAGGATCTGCTCGGACAGCAGGTGGTAGCGCGGGTTGGCGGAGATCGCGTCCCGGCTGAAGTGCCCCTCCTGCAGGGTCGGCAGGATCCCGATCATCAGCAGGTGGCTGCCGATGCCGGCCGCCTTCTCCTGCGCGGAGTTGAGGTCGTCCCGCAGGGCGGCCTGCAACGTGTCGAGCCCCGCGCCCTCGATGCGCGCAGGTGCCACGTTGATCTCGACGTTGAACAGGCCGAGCTCGGTCTGGAAGTCCGGATCGGCGATCGCGTCGAGCGCCTCGGCGTTCGTGAGGGCCGGGTCACCGTGCTCGTCGACGAGGTTGAACTCGATCTCGATCCCGACGTGGGTGTGCTCGAAGCTGAAGTCCCGCTCGCTCAGCATCCGGGCGAACACGTCGAGGCACCTGCGAACCTTGACCCGGTAGAGCGTGCGGTCCTCGCGGCTGAACTCCCGAGCCTCGACATCCTGTCCCATGCGCCCAGCCTAGGGCGACTCGTCGGCTCCTGCCGTGAATCCGGTCCAGGAGCCGGGCGGCACCGCCCGCTCCAGCACGTCGAGCATGAGGTGGGCCATGGAGTAGTCGGGGTCGGCCTCGATGGCGCGCTCGACGGCGATCAGCGCCTGGGCGCCGTCCCCGGTGAGCCAGGCCGCGAATGCCGCGAGGCTCAGGACGGCCGGCTCGAACGGCTCGACGACGCTGCGGCTCACGTGGGCCAGCAGGCGCAGCATGTCGGCGGCGTTGTCCCGCGTGATGCGGGTCCACACCGCGTCACGCACGCTGATCGACGAGACCCACGCGGCGAACCGGAGCAGGTCACCGTCGCTGATGCTCTCGCCGGCCGTGCTGCGGTCGATGATCGGCCCGAGCACGGCCATCCCTGCGTGCGCCACCGTCTCGGGCGTCGCCGTGGTCAGCTGCGGGAGGATCTCGTCCAGGATCGTGTCGGCGGCGTGGTCGAGCCACCGCAGCCGCTCCCCCGTCGGTGGCGCGAACCGGTCGACGAGGGCCTGCCGGTCGGGCAGTATCTCCTGTCCCGCGGCGACGGCCTGCACGATCGCCAGGTGGTGGCCCGAGGTCTCGTACTCGATCCCGTCGTCCGGGAACCCGGGCTCGTCAGTCCAGTAGCGCTCGCCGTCTGCGCGGGCCCGCACGATCAGGTCGATCTCGTCCAGCTCGGCGTGGATCGCGTCGAGCAGGTCCAGCGCGACCTGCTGCTGCCGGGTGACCGCGACGAGGATCGCACCCTCAGCGCCCTGGTGGCGCAGGTGGCCCGCGATGAGTCGACCGACCTCGTCGACGTGCTCCGGCGCCGGAAGGTCGAGTCGGAGCCGGAAGCCGAACCGCCGACGGGGTCCGTAGGTCGCGACGGCCACGAGCGACTCGCGGGGCCGGAAGCCGAACAGCGTCGGCAGGACGTTGATGAGGTCGGGGATGTCGTGGGCGGTGTAGACCGAGGGTGTCTGTGTCATGTTGTCCACGCTGGTGGCCGGCGGGACGGTCGTCAGGGGCCAGGGACGCATCTGTGGAGGACGGCGGACGACCGTGGGGGTGTGGACGATGCGGCCGTCCTGGGCCCGCGCGACAATGGACGCATGCGGTCCACGGCGTCGATCCTGCACCTCGACCTCGACGCCTTCTTCGCCTCGGTCGAGCAGCGAGACAAGCCGTCCCTGCGTGGTCGACCCGTCATCGTCGGCGGCATCGGCCCCCGTGGTGTCGTGGCGACGGCGTCCTACGAGGCACGCGTCCACGGGGTGCGGTCCGCCATGCGCACGGCCGAGGCCCGGGCCCGGTGTCCCCACGCGGCCTTCCTGGGCGGTCGGTTCGACGCGTATCGCGAGGCCAGCCGGCTGGTCATGGAGCGCCTGCGCCAGGAGTCCGAGCTGATCGAGCCCCTGTCGCTCGACGAGGCCTTCGTCGACCTCGGCGCCGGCGCGGACTTCGACCCCGCCAGGGTGGAGGATGTCGTGGCCGCGATCCGCGCCGACATCGCGGACGTCACCGGCGGTCTGACGGCCTCGGTCGGGGTCGCGTCGTCCAAGCTCATGGCCAAGATCGCGAGCGAGATCAACAAGCCCGACGGGATCTACGTCGTACGCCCCGGCACCGAGGCCGACGTGCTCGGGCCCATGCAGGCCACGGCGATCCCGGGGGTCGGACCGGCGACAGCCGAGCGGCTGCGCCGGGTCGGCATCGCGACGGTCGACGACCTGCGCCGCCCCAGCGAGGACGAGCTCGTACGACTGCTCGGTCAGGCCTCGGGCAGATCGCTGTTCCGCCTTGCCCGTGCCGACGACGACCGACCCGTGGTCGCATCCCGGGAGGCCAAGTCGATCAGCGTCGAGGACACGTTCGAGCAGGACATCTCCGACCGGCTGCGGCTCGAGACGATCATCGAGCGGATGGCCCGCAGCGTCTCGGCCCGTCTGCGCAGGAACGGCCTGTCGGGGCGGACGGTGACGCTCAAGATGCGGCACCACGACTTCGAGACCCACACCCGGTCGTCGACGCTGCCCCACCCGACCGACAACGCCCGCATCCTCGCCACGATGGCGCGCAACCTGCTGGCCGGCGAGGACATCAGCAACGGCTTGCGCCTTATCGGCGTCGGGGTCAGCGGTCTGGCCGACTGGGTGCAGGACGACCTGTTCGCCGATGTCGAGGACGAGGCCGAGACCGTCGAGGACGAGCAGCCGGCCGAGGACCCGGCCACGCGCCCCACCCGGTGGTATCCCGGCATGGACGTCCACCACACGGCACACGGGAACGGGTGGGTCTGGGGCTCGGGCCTGGGCCGGGTGACGGTCCGGTTCGAGACACGGTGGACCCCGCCGGGTCCGGTCCACACCTTCCGGGCTGACGACCCCGATCTCGGTGCGGGGCACAGCGGTACGTTGCAGGCATGACCGCGCCTGTCCCCCACGCCGAGAAGCGTCCCCAGCCCCGCACTCACCACGGCGACACGTTCGTCGACGACTACGAGTGGATGCGCGACAAGGAGGACCCGGCGACGCTGGCGTACCTCGAGGCCGAGAACGTCCACACCGACGAGGCGACGGCCCACCTCGAGCCGCTGCGGCAGCAGATCTTCGACGAGATCAAGGCTCGGACGCTCGAGACCGATCTGTCGGTGCCGGTGCGCCGCGGCGCGTGGTGGTACTACGCCCGCACCGTCGAGGGACAGCAGTACGCGATCCGGTGCCGCTGCCCCATCGGCGACCCGGACGACTGGGACCCGCCGGTCCTCGAGGCGGGCACCGAGATCGCCGGCGAGCAGGTCCTGCTCGACTCCAACGTCGAGGCCGACGGCCACGAGTTCTTCTCGCTCGGCGCGTTCAGCGTCAGCGACGACGAGAACCTCCTCGCGTGGTCGGTCGACACCCAGGGCGACGAGCGCTACACGGTCAAGGTCAAGGACCTGCGCACCGGAGAGGTGCTGCCCGACGAGATCGCCGGCACGAGCGGCGGCGCCACGTGGTCCGCCGGCGCGACGCACCTGTTCTACACGACCGTCGACGACGCCTGGCGGCC
>JAOPXL010000190.1 GCA_025965175.1 Aeromicrobium sp. | reverse complement strand
CGAACGTCGCCGATGTCAACCCCGCCGAGCGGTACGGTGACTTCCGTGCCAACCGTCAAGAGCCCGTGGCTCATCGCCTTCGGGATCGCCTCGGTCGTCCACCTGGTCCTCAACGGGGCGGGGGTCGAGCCGTGGGACAGCATTACGAAGTGCCTCGTCGCAACCCTGCTGGGGGTGTGGGTCGTCGAGCAGAAGGGTCCCCGCCTGCTCGTGGTCGCGCTGGCCTTCTGCTTCGTCGGCGACCTGTTCCTCGAGATCGAGGACCTCTTCATCGTCGGCATGGCCGCGTTCGCGGCGGCACACATCACGTTCATCACGTTCTTCATCCAACGCGGAGGTTTCGACCAGCTGCGCCGCAAGCCGTGGATCCTGATCGCGTACGACGTCGCGGCAATCGGCCTGGTGGCGTGGTGCTGGGGCGGGCTCGAGTCCGACCTTCGGGCGCCGATCCCGGTGTACGCCGCGCTGCTCGTCGGCACGGCCGCCATCTCGCTGGCCAGCGACCTGCGGGCCGGCGTCGGCGGGGCGCTGTTCCTGGTCTCGGACGGCATCATCGCCCTCGGTGAGGCCGGCCGGGTCGACAAGGGCGCCACCATCACGGGACTGGCGATCATGTCGCTCTACATCCTGGCGATCTTCTTCCTCGCCACCGCGATCCTCCAGCGCGAGAGGCGCACCCTGACGGCCGGCTCGGGCTTCGACCCCCACGATCCGCACGGACTGCTGGCCACGCCTCCCGGCCCGGAAGGTCACGACCTGACCGCGGCCGCGCCGGGACGCGACCTGACCTACCGGGTCGCCAACCGCATCGTCGGGGCGGCCTTCCGCCTCATGGGCTACCGCTTCGACGTGCGGGGCGCCGAGCACCTGCCGGCCCACGGTCCCGGGGTCGTCGCCGCCAACCACCTCGGCTTCCTGGACTTCACCTTCGTCGAGTACGCGGCCCGGACCCGTGGCCGGTACGTCCGGTTCATGGCCAAGCAGTCGGTCTTCGACCTGCCGGTCGCCGGACGGCTGATGCGCGCGATGCATCACATCCCGGTCGACCGGAAGGCCGGCTGGCGGGCGGCGCGCCGCGGCCTCGACCTGGTCGCCGCCGGCGAGCTGATCGGCGTCTTCCCCGAGGCGACGATCAGCCGGTCCTGGCTGCTCAAGCCGTTCCGACGGGGCGCGGCCGGGATCGCCCGTCACCACGGCGTCCCGCTCGTCCCGATCGTCGTGTGGGGCGGGCACCGCATCCTGACCGTCGACGGGCACCGCACGCTGCGGCGCCGGCTGCCGATCACGATCATGGTCGGCGAGCCACTGCTGCCGACCGCCGCCGAGAGCGTCGACGAGCTGTCGGCGCGGCTGCACGTCAGGATGGAGGAGCTGCTCGCCGAGGCCATCGACGACTACTCCGAGTCGCCGCGGGACGAGGGCGACCGGTGGTGGCTGCCTTACGATCGCGGTGGGGGCGCACCCGACCCCGAGACCGCCGCCGTGCTCGACCGCGAGGCCGTCGCCCGCATCGGTGACATCTTCGAATGACCGCAGGAGGACCCCATGGCGTACGACTCCAGCCCCGTCACGGTCGGTGACCTGACCTTCGACGTCCGCTCGACCGGGCCCGAGGACGGCGACCCGATCATCCTGCTCCACGGCTTCCCGGAGACCTCGCTGTCCTGGCTCGAGGTCGCGCCGCGTCTGGCTGACGCCGGGTTCAGGGTCCACGCCCCGGACCAGCGTGGCTACTCCCCCGGCGCGCGACCGACGGGCGTCGAGGCGTACGACATCGGGCTCCTCGCCGCCGACGTCATCGGCCTGGCGAACGCCCTCGGGCTGGCCACGTTCCACCTCGTCGGGCACGACTGGGGCAGCGCCGTCGCGTGGGTCGTCGCCGCCGAGCATCCCGACCGCGTCCGCACCCTGACCGCGGTGTCGCTGCCGCACCTCGGGGCCTACAACCAGGCACTGAGCAACGATCCCGACCAGCAGGCCAAGGCCGCCTACATCGGCTTGTTCCGCCAGGAGGGCAAGGCCGAGGACCTGCTGCTCGCCGACGGGGCGCGGCGGCTGACCGCGATGTACGGCGACACCGTCCCGGTCGGGCTGGTCGTCCGCTACGTGTCCCACCTGGCCGAGCCGGGAGCCCTGACGGCGGCGCTGAACTGGTACCGCGCGATGACCCCGGCGCTCGCCGACACCCCGCACGTCCGGGTGCCGACGACGTTCGTGTGGGGCGCCGACGACATGGCGATCGGTCGGGCCGGGGCCGAGGCGTGCGGCGACTTCGTCGACGCGGACTACAGGTTCATCGAGCTCGCCGGGGTCGGGCACTGGATCCCCGAGCAGGCGCCCGACACCCTCGCCGAGGCGATCATCGTCCGCGCCCGCACCTGAGTCCTCACCGCCCGAAGACCTGCACGCCGTCGACCCAGGTCTGCAGCACCTGGACGTCGACGATCTCGGTCGGGTCGATCGCCAGGACGTCCCGGTCGATGACCGCGAGGTCGGCGGCGTGGCCCGGCCGGATCGTCCCGGTCGACGCCTCGCTGCCGTTGATCCAGGAACTGCCTGCCGTGTAGGCGTCGATCGCCTCCGGCACCGTCATCGCCTGCTCGGCCAGGAGCGGGCCGCGCCCGTCGCCGGGGGCGATGCGGTTGACGGCGACGTGCATCCCGGCGAACGGGTCCGGGGAGGACACCGGCCAGTCGCTGCCGAACACGATGCGAGCGCCCGCGTCGATCAGTGACCGGAAGACGTATTGCTGCCTCCGCGCCGGCGGGCTGAGGAACGGCAGCGTCAGGTCGTCCATCTGGTCGTCGCGGCAGGCCCAGAGGGGCTGCGCGTTGACGGTCACGTCGAGGGCGGCGAAGCGCGGGACGTCCTCGGCGGCGACGACCTGGACATGGGCCAGGTGGTGCCGGTTGCCGCGTCGCCCGTTGCGGGCGATCGCGCGCTGCACCGCGTCCAGGCTGTCCCGCACCGCCCGGTCACCGAGGGCATGGACGTGGACCTGGAAGTCGTGGGCGTCGAGCGCGGTCACGTACGCCGCCAGGTCCGGCGCTGCGATGAACGACAGGCCGTGGTTGTCGGTGGCGTGCCCGTGACGGTCGAGATAGGGATCGATCATCGCCGCCGTGTAGGTCTCGCACACCCCGTCCTGCATGATCTTGACGCTGGTCGCCTGGAACCGACCCGTCCGGGCCGCGTCCCGCCGGGCCAGCAGCTCGGGGACCTGCTCCACCCCGCGCTCGCGGTCCCACCACAGGGCACCGACGACCTTGGCGGTGAGCCGACCGACGCCGGCGGCCGCCAGATAGGTCTCCAGAGTGTCCGCCATGCCGAGCCCGGTCCCGACCAGCGCGTCCTGCCACCCCGTGATGCCGAGCGAGTGCAGGTGCTCCTGCGCCGTGAGGAGACCGAGCATGAGCTGCTCGTCCGTCGGCGCGGGCACGAGTCGCCCGACCAGGTCCATCGCACCCTCGTGCAGGGTGCCGGTCGGCCGCCCGGACCCGTCCCGCTCGATCCGCCCGTCGACAGGATCGGGTGTGGCCGCCGAGATGCCGGCCAGCTCGAGCGCGGCGGAGCTGACCCACGCGCTGTGATGGTCCCGGTTGGGCAGGTAGACCGGTCGGTCGGCCACGACCGCGTCGAGACGGTCCGCCGTGGGGGTCCCGCCGGGGAACGCCTCCATCGACCAGCCACCACCGAGGATCCAGTGCACGTCAAGGTGCGCGGCGGCGTAGCGCGCGACCAGCCCGACGTACGAGTCGGCGTCGTGGCCGGGGGACAGGTCGCACGCGTTCATCTCGGTGCCCGCCTGGACCGGATGGACGTGCGCATCCTGGAACCCGGGGAGGACCCATGCGCCGCCAAGGTCCCGGATTTCGGTCGACGGCCCGACGTACGAGCGGTGGTCTCCCTCGCCCAGGACGCCGATCCGGCCGTCGGTCACGGTGAGGAAGGATCCCGCCCACGCGCCGTCCGCCCAGATCCGTGCGCCGTGCAGCACCAGGTCAGGATGGTCCACACCCGTGAGACTAGCCAACAGACGTGGTGGACGGCCCCGATGACGACTAGATTCGTCGCCAACCCGGTTGATGACGCCGGATTTCGTGTCAGCCCTCAGGAGATCCCGAGCCGATGACTACCCACGACACCGCGTACGAGCGGAACGCTCCCGACGCCCGCGTGGTCGACCGGGCGCTGGCCGGTTCCCAGCAGGGCGTCTTCTGGCTGGAGGACGTTCGCGACGAGATGGTGCCACACCCGCCGCTGACCGGGACGGCGGACGCCGACCTGACGGTCGTCGGCGGCGGCTACACCGGCCTGTGGACCGCGGTCCTCGCGAAGCGCCGCAATCCCGGAGCGCAGGTCGTCCTGCTCGAGGCCGAGACGATCGGCTGGGCGGCGTCGGGACGCAACGGCGGATTCTGCGAGGCTAGCCTGACCCACGGCGAGGCCAACGGACGTACGCGCTGGCCCGAGGAGTACGACACCCTGGCCCGCCTCGGTGACGACAACCTCGCGGCGATCGTCCGCGACGTCGCCGACCTCGGCCTGGACTGCCACCTCGAGCGCACCGGCGTCATGACGGTGGCCGTCGAGCCGCACCAGGTGGCGTGGCTCGCGCAGGAGGCCGGCGGCGAGCTCCTCGACGCGGCCGCCGCCCGGGCATCGATCGACAGCCCGCTGTTCCTCGCCGCCCACTGGGAGCGCGAGGGCACCGCGCTGGTGCACCCCGCACGCCTCGCGACGGAGCTCGCCCGGGCGGCCGTGGAGCTCGGCGTCGAGATCCACGAGCACTCCGCCGTCACCGGGCTCGACTCGGACCGGGCCGGCGGGCCCGTCACGGTCCGGACCGCGAACGGGCTCGTGCGCAGCGAGCGGGTCGCGCTTGGCACCAATGTCTTCCCGTCCCTGGTGCGCCGGACCCGCCTGCACACCGTGCCGGTCTATGACTACGTCATCGTCACCGAGCCACTGTCCACCGAGCAGCTCGCGTCGATCGGGTGGACGGCCCGGCAGGGGCTCGCGGACCTCGCCAACCAGTTCCACTACTCACGCCTGAGCGCCGACAACCGGATCATGCTGGGCGGCTACGACGCGATCTACCGCTTCGGCGGCCGGGTCAGGGCGGAGTACGAGGACCGGCCCGCGAGCCACCGGACGCTGGTGGCGCACCTGCTCGCGCTGTTCCCGCAGCTCGAGGGCCTCGGCATCACGCACCGGTGGGCGGGGGCGATCGACACTTCGACGCGGTTCTGCGCGTTCCACGGCACGGCGAGGGGCGGCCGGGTCGCGTACGCCGCGGGGTTCACGGGTCTCGGTGTCGGCGCTACCCGCTTCGCGGCCGAGGTCATGCTCGACCGGCTGTCGGGGCTGACCACCGAGCGGACCGAGCTGGAGATGGTGCGCACCATGCCGCTGCCGTTCCCGCCCGAGCCGATCGCGAGCGCCGGCATCAACCTGACCCGGTGGTCGCTCGACCGGGCCGATCACCGCGAGGGACAGCGCAACCTGCTGCTGCGGGCGCTGGACTCGGTGGGGCTCGGCTTCGACTCCTGAGCCGGCCGGGTCACGCCGACAGGATGATCGAGGCGTCCCGCCGGGCGAGGGGCCATCCCGCGGGATCGTCGAGCGAGCGGCCGACCTTGCGGGCGTAGTGGTTCCAGTCCTCGGCCCGTCCGGCGAACCAGACGACCTGGCGCAGCATCAGGCTCTCCAGGCTCCCGGCCGCGACGGTCGGGTGGCGCATGCCGATCTCGTAGGCGATGTCCCGTGCCGCGCGGGCATCGGCCACGGCGTCGTGGGCGTTGTCGAGCAGGACGCCGTAGTAGGCCGCGACATCGCTCAGCCGGCGCGGCCCGAGACCGCCGCGCTCGATGCCCCAGTCGATGACGAAGGGGTCGACGACGAACAGGCGCTCCCAGTCCGGCTGCGCCAGTCCCCAGCGGTCCGCCTCCGCGCGCAGCATCGTGAGGTCGTAGGCGGCGTTGAACACCACCAGGCCGATGCCGCGCTCGATCAGGTCCTGGATCCAGGCGACGATCTCGGCGATCGCGTCGACCGGCCCCGGAGCGCCCGCGAGTGCCTCGGCAGTCAGACCATGGACCGCGGCCGAGGCCTCGGGGATCGCGACGCCGGGGTCGATCAGGCCGGCGAAGTCGTGACCGCGGTCGTCGAGCAGGGCGTAGCTCAGGACGCGGTCGGTCTGCGGGTCGATGCCCGTCGTCTCGAAGTCCAGCGAGGCCAGCGGCGTGCGGTGCCAGCCGTCATGGTCCCGACGGGGCGGCGGGGTCGGGGAGCAGCCCAGGCAGATCGTGCGCCAGCTGCCGGGCAGACCGATCAGCTGACCTGCTGCGGCGGCGACGGCGGATCCGCACTCACCGCACGGACCGGCGTACTTGTTGGACCTCACAGGTGCTCCACCCTTGCTCGAACGTCGTGGTGCTCACGCTAGTGTCCGCGTCGGACAACCCAGGGGCGCGACACGCAAATGGTACGGTCGTCCCACTTCTCACGCCCGGAGGTGCCTGCAGGCCCCAGACCACCTTCCGCGGCCGGAGTCATCACCGGCGCCGGCAGCGGCATCGGCCGCGCGGCCGCGATCCAGGCCGCCGCGAAGGGTGCGCGGCTGGCGCTGACCGACGTCGACCCCCGGTCTGGCCGAGACGATCGCCCTGGTCGGGCCGTCCGTGGTGCACCACGAGGCATTCGACATCTCCGACGAGGATGCCGTCATGGCCTTCGCTCACCGGACCCTCGAGGCCGGTCCCGTCGACGTCGTGATGAACGTCGCCGGGATCTCGACGTGGGGGCGCATCCAGGACCTGCGGTCGGAGCACTGGCGCACGTGCGTCGAGGTCGACCTGATGGGCCCGATCCACATCATGTCGGCGTTGGTGCCCGCGATGATCGACGCCGGCAACGGTGGCCACGTCGTCAACGTCTCGTCCGCCGCGGGGTTGTTAGGCCTGCCGCTCCACGCGCCCTACAGCGCCGCGAAGTTCGGCCTCCGCGGCGTCAGCGAGGTCCTGCGGTTCGACCTGGAGCAGCACGGCATCGGGGTCACCCTGGTCTGCCCCGGCGCGGTGCGGACCCCTGATCCCCGCCGGGGGCGGTGCAACAGTCGCCTTTCCCCGGGCGTGGCGGTGCAACAGTCGCCCTTCCGTCGCCGGAAGGGCGACTCATGCACCGCCCAGGCTTGCCTCTGGGGTCAGA
>JAOPXL010000028.1 GCA_025965175.1 Aeromicrobium sp. | reverse complement strand
GTGATGAAGCCTCGCTGGCGCGAGAGGTCGAGCGTGCTCGCGACGAGGTCAGGGACTTCCGCAGGTGCGCTCACCGCGGCAGTCTTTCACGAACGCGTCCCGCTCCATGAGCCCGACGTCTCGGCGGGTGAGACGGGTGCGGGATGTGCGAGACGGGGCCCCACCGGCTGGCGTACGCTCGCTGCACCATGCGGAAGCAGCTCGTAGTACTCATCGCTTGCCGCGGCAGGGCCTCTTAGGGCCACTCCCTGCCGCGGAGTTTCGGCGTTGGCCCGCCGTTCCGCCGCAGGGTTGGGATTCACGATCTTTCACCGAAGGTCCTGGTCCCTCACTTCTGATCTCTCCCGGACGATCTCCGGACATGTGTGGCGTGCAGGACGGCGGGACACCGCCGGACCCGCGCCGCCGGCCGTCCGAACCGAAGGAGAACGTCATGTATGAACCTCAGCTGATCGAGTGGGGACCTGCCCACCTGCGCGACGACGCGCCCCGGCACGAGCTCGAGCTGGTCGACCGACCCGACGACAACTGACTGATCACATGTTGATACCCGGGTTTCACATCCTGAGATGTCGAGTCGTAGGGTGGATGCCATGACTCGCACGTTCTCACTCGCAGTGGTGGCCGGAGACGGCATCGGCCCCGAGGTCACCGCCCAGGCGCTCAAGGTCCTCGATGTCGTCGCGCCGTCGTACGACATCGCGTTCGACACGACCGACTACGACCTGGGAGCACGCCGCTGGCACGCGACGGGGGAGGTGCTGCCCGACTCGGTTCTCGAGGAGATCCGCGGGCACGACGCGATCCTGCTCGGCGCGATCGGCGACCCGAGCGTGCCGTCCGGCGTCCTCGAGCGCGGGCTGCTGCTCAAGCTGCGCTTCGCGCTCGACCACTACGTCAACCTGCGGCCGTCCAAGCTGTTCCCCGGGGTCGCGACCCCGCTCGGCAACCCCGGCGAGATCGACTTCGTCGTGGTCCGCGAGGGCACCGAGGGGCCGTACGTCGGCAACGGCGGTGCGATCCGCGTCGGCACGCCGCACGAGCTCGCGACCGAGGTCAGCATCAACACGGCGTACGGCGTCGAGCGCGTCGTCCGCGATGCCTTCGCCCGGGCGCAGGCGCGTCCGCGCAAGAAGCTCACGCTGGTCCACAAGAACAACGTTCTGGTCCACGCGGGTCACCTCTGGACCCGCACGGTGGACGCCGTCGCGCCGGAGTTCCCCGACGTCTCGGTCGACTACCTGCACGTCGACGCCGCCACGATCTTCCTCGTGACCGATCCGGCCCGGTTCGACGTCATCGTGACCGACAACCTGTTCGGCGACATCCTGACCGACCTGGCCGCCGCAATCACCGGAGGCATCGGCCTGGCCGCGAGCGGCAACGTCAACCCCGACCGCAGCACGCCCAGCATGTTCGAGCCCGTCCACGGCTCGGCCCCCGACATCGCGGGCCAGTCCAAGGCCGACCCGACCGCCGCGATCCTGTCCGGCGGCATGCTGCTGGAGCACCTCGGCTACCCCGAGGCCGCCACCGCGATCACGACCGCCGTCGAGGCGGACATCGCCGAGCGCGGCACTGCCCCGCGCAGGACCGAGGAGGTGGGTGAGGCCATCACGCGGCGCCTGTCGGAAGCAGGCGTGGCCGGAGGCGTACCGGTCGCCTGACGACCGATCCCTCCGACCGAGAAAGTATTAGTGTGACCACCATGACCACCACCCCGTTCGCCGCCAGCTTCGAGCAGAGCGCGGCAGCGAAGTCGCCCGAGCAGCGGGACGCCATCCTGGCCGATCCCGGCTTCGGCAACCACTTCACCGACCACATGTTCCTGGCCGAGTGGACCCCCGAGACGGACTGGGCCAACGCCCGGGTCGTGCCCTACGGTCCGCTGCAGATCGATCCCGCCACGGCGGTGCTGCACTACGCGCAGGAGATCTTCGAGGGCCTCAAGGCGTACGTTCACGCGGACGGCTCGATATGGGCCTTCCGGCCCGAGGCCAACGCGGCTCGCATGCAGCGGTCAGCCCAGCGCCTGGCGCTGCCTGAGCTGCCGATCGACTGGTTCCTCGGCTCGATCCAGGCACTCGTCGAGGCCGATCGCGCCTGGGTCCCGGCCGGCGGCGAGAAGAGCCTCTACCTGCGGCCGTTCATGTTCGCGTCCGAGGTGTTCCTCGGTGTCCGTCCCAGCCAGCACGTGACCTACTCCGTCATCGCCTCACCCGCCGGCGCCTACTTCGCCGGCGGTGTGCAGGCCGTCTCGATCTGGCTGTCGAGCGAGTACTCCCGCGCCGGCGCGGGCGGCACGGGTGCCGCCAAGTGCGGTGGCAACTACGCCGCGTCGCTGCTGCCGCAGCGGGAGGCCGCCGAGCACGGCTGCGCCCAGGTCGCGTTCCTGGACTCCACCGAGCAGAAGTGGATCGAGGAGCTCGGCGGGATGAACCTCTACTTCGTCCAGTCCGACGGGTCGATCGTCACGCCGTCGCTGTCCGGCTCGATCCTCGAGGGGATCACCCGCGACTCGATCATGCAGATCGGGCGGGACCTCGGCCACGAAGTCGTCGAGCGTCGCGTGTCGATCGACGAGTGGCGCGAGGGTGCTGCCAACGGCACGATCACCGAGGTCTTCGCCTGTGGCACGGCTGCCGTCGTGACCCCCGTCGCTTCCTTGAAGTGGGATGGTGGCGAGGTCGCCTCGGGTGACGGCGAGCCCGGCAAGGTCACGACCGACATCCGGTCGGCGCTGGTCGACATCCAGTACGGCCGCGCCGAGGACCGTCACGACTGGCTCCACCAGATCCTCCCTGCTTGACGGCAATGACCGGGTGAAGCGAGGCAAGCCCCCGGGCCTAGCCCGGCAGCGACGGAGTCGCTGAAGCGGGAGCGCAGCAACCCGGGCGCTGTACTCCTCAGTACAGTGATCCGCGTCACCTCGTGGCGTCGCCGTGCTCTATCGTCGGGCTCGTGGGGCCCAACGACGTGCTCCGCGTACTGGAGGAAGCATGAGCGTTGCCACGAGAACCGAGCATGACCTGATCGGTGACCGCGAAGTCCCTCTCGACGCCTACTGGGGAGTGCACACGCTCCGGGCGCTCGAGAACTTCCCCATCACGGGGATCCAGATCGGCACGAGCCCCTACCTGGTCGAGGCGCTGGCCGCGGTCAAGCAGGCCGCCGCGGCCGCCAACCATGACCTGGGGCTGCTCGATGACGTCCGGCACGCCGCCATCACGCAGGCGTGCGAGGAGATCCGCGCCGGCCACCTCGCGAGCGAGTTCGTCGTCGACGTCATGCAGGGAGGCGCCGGGACCTCGACCAACATGAACGCCAACGAGGTCATCGCCAACCGGGCGCTGGAGCTCCTGGGGCACAAGAAGGGCGAGTACGGCATCGTCCACCCCAACGAGCACGTCAACCTCAGCCAGTCGACCAACGACGTCTACCCGACGGCGGTCAAGATCGCGGTGATCCTGGCGACGCACGACCTGCTCGGGGCGATGCAGGTCCTGCAGGACTCGTTCGCCCGCAAGGCCGACGAGTTCCATGACGTGCTCAAGATGGGGCGGACTCAGCTGCAGGACGCCGTGCCGATGACGCTGGGTCAGGAGTTCCGGACGTACTCCCTGATGATTGCCGAGGACCGTGCGCGTCTCGGCGAGGCCGTGCTGCTGCTGCACGAGATCAACCTCGGAGCGACGGCGATCGGCACGATGCTCAACGCCCCGGCCGGCTACGTCCCGGCGGCCTGCGAGCACCTCGCGATGCTGACCGGTCTGCCCCTGGAGAGCGCGATCGACCTGATCGAGGCGACCCAGGACTGCGGGGCGTTCGTGCAGCTGTCCGGCACGCTCAAACGGGTCGCGGTCAAGCTCTCCAAGATCTGCAACGACCTGCGCCTGCTGTCGTCGGGACCGCGGGCCGGGTTCAACGAGATCAACCTGCCGGCGGTGCAGGCCGGGTCCAGCATCATGCCGGGCAAGGTCAACCCCGTCATCCCGGAGGTCGTCAACCAGGTCGCGTTCCAGATCATCGGCCACGACATGACCGTGACGATGGCCGCCGAGGGCGGCCAGCTGCAGCTCAACGCGTTCGAGCCGGTCATCTGCTACTCGCTGTCGGCCGGGATCTCGCGGCTCCGCGAGGCCGTCCTGGTGCTGGCCACCCGGTGCGTCGACGGGATCACCGCGAACGTCGAGCTCCTGCGCAGTGAGGTCGAGAACTCGATCGGCCTCGTGACGGCCCTCAACCCCTACATCGGCTATGCCGCCGCGACGGAGGTCGCCAAGGAGGCCCTGGCCACCGGCCGTGGTGTCGCCGAGCTGGTCCTGGAGCGGGGGCTGCTCCCGCCGGAGCGGCTCGAGGCCATCCTGCGTCCGGAGACCCTGGCCAACCTGGGACCCCGCTCGCGTCCATGACGGGCGAGGTGTCAGGGGGCGAACAAGGTCGTGGCGGGGTCGCCGAGGACGCGGACCACCAGACGCTGCCGGTCCGGGTCGTAGTCGATCGCGACGTCGACCGACCGGTTGCCCGGCGTCCCGGCGGCGCCGGGGTCACCCAGGCCGTACGCGATGTCGCGCAGCGTGATCGTCGCGGTGCCGACCGGGTCATTGGCGGGCCACTCGGCGATGAGCCGGTGGACCAGCCCGGCCAGGACGGCGCTGAACATCGCGTGACCCTGCTGGTCGACCTCCTCGACGTCGACCTCCGGCAGCCCGAACGATGTCAGGCCGACCGTCGTCAGCAGGCCGGCCTCGAGCCCGGCGTAGTCCACGACGTACCACTGGGTCGCGTGCTCGAGGGACACCTCGTCGGAGCGTTCCTCGACGGCCCGGGGGATCGTCAGGTCGATGACGACCCCGTCATGTGCCTCGGCCCGACGCAGCGCCTCGACGCGCGTCCTGAGCTGGGTCCGGGCGGCGTCGTCGAGGCTCGACCGGCGCATGACAAGCAACTGGTGGTGGCGCGAGCGGAGGCGACGCATCGCCACGTCGGATGTGCCGTAGCGGCGCAGCAGCTGGGGGGAGGGTAGAGGGATCAGGTCCTCGGACTCGAGCGGCTCGGCCGTCATGACGGCGTACATCACGCTGGGCTCCGCCGAGCGGGGGACGGGTCTGGCGGTCATAGGTCGATCAGTCTAGACTGGCGTGCGTGCAGAACGTCTCGATCATTATCGACAGGCGCGCCGGGCTCTGAACTTCTCGCCCCGACGCGCTGCCTCCCATGTCATGGGGGGCTTTTTTGTTGCCGAGACCGGAATGTGAGTGCCTGACCGCAGGCCACGGACGAAGGACGAACCAGTGAACGCAGGACACCACGTCGTGAGCGACTTCCACGTCTACGACACGACGATGCGCGACGGCGCGCAGCAGGAGGGGCTCAACCTCTCGGTGCAGGACAAGCTGCACATCGCGCGTCACCTCGACGACCTCGGCGTGGGCTACATCGAGGGCGGGTGGCCTGGGTCCAACCCCAAGGACACCGAGTTCTTCCAGCTCGCCGCCAAGGAGCTCGAGCTGCGGCACGCGACGCTGGCTGCGTTCGGGTCGACCCGCAAGGCCGGTGGCCCGGCAGCCGACGACGCGCAGCTGGGGGCGCTGCGCGACTCCGGCGCGTCCGTCGTGACCCTCGTGGCCAAGAGCCACGACCGGCACGTCGAGCTGGCGCTGCGCACGACGCTGGAGGAGAACCTCGCGATGGTGCGTGACTCGGTCACCCACCTGCGCCGGGAGGGACAGCGGGTCTTCGTCGACCTCGAGCACTTCTTCGACGGCTACCGCGCCAACCGCGACTACGCGCTCGAGGTCGTGCGCACGGCAGCCGAGGCCGGTGCCGAGGTCGCGGTGCTGTGCGACACCAACGGCGGCATGCTCCCGCACTGGGTTGCCGAGATCGTCGCAGATGTCGCGACGACCGGCGCCCGGCTCGGCATCCACGCCCACAACGACACGGGCTGCGCCGTCGCCAACTCGATGGCCGCGGTCCAGGCCGGCGTGACCCACCTGCAGGGCTGCATCAACGGTTACGGCGAGCGCACCGGCAACGCCGACCTCGTGACCTGCGTCGCCAACCTCGAGCTCAAGCTCGGCATGTCGATCCTGCCCGAGGGGTCCCTCGCCGACGCGACCCGCATCTCGCACGCGGTCTCGGAGATCACGAACTACCCGCCGCACGCCCGCCAGCCCTACACGGGCGTCTCGGCGTTCGCGCACAAGGCGGGGCTGCACGCCAGCGCGATCCGGGTCGATGCCGACCTCTACCAGCACATCGACCCCTCGCTGGTCGGCAACGACATGCGCCTGCTGGTCTCCGAGATGGCTGGCCGGGCGACGATCGAGCTCAAGGGCAAGGAGCTCGGCTACGACCTCGCGGGCGATCCCGAGCGGCTTTCCCGCGTGACCGACCGGGTCAAGGCGATGGAGCAGGCCGGCTACACGTTCGAGGCGGCGGACGCGTCGTTCGAGCTGCTGCTCGCCGAGGAGATGGACGGGTTCCGGACGTCATTCTTCGACGTCGAGTCCTGGCGTGTCCTGGCCGAGTCGTCGCGTGGCGCCGAGGCGCTCTCGGAGGCCACCGTCAAGCTGCGTGCCGGGGGAGTGCGCCTCGCGGTCATCGGCGAGGGCAACGGCCCCGTCAACGCCCTCGACCACGCGCTGCGCCAGGCCATCGAGCAGGTCTATCCCGATGTCGCCCGCTTCCACCTGACCGACTTCCGCGTGCGGATCCTCGACCAGGGCCACGGCACGGACGCCATCACCCGGGTCCTGATCGAGACGACCGACGGCAAGGACGTCTGGGTCACGGTCGGCGTGGGTGCCAACATCATCGAGGCCTCGTGGGAGGCGTTGGTGGACGCCGTGACGTACGGCCTGCGCCTGCACGCCGTCGCCCCGCACGTCGACAGCTGACGTTGACCCGGCGGCGCCGCGCTGCGACGGTGGTGTCGTGAGTGTCCGGGGTCGTCGGCTGGCCGCCTTCCTGCCCGTCCTTGTGACGGTCCTGCTGGCGGGCGTCGTGGGAGCGCTCGTCATCGTCCAGGACCAGCGGCAGACCGACCAGGTCACCCGCGCGGAGCGGATCGCCAACGACTACCTGATCGAGATCGACACGTTCCGCTCCGAGGTCGCGCGCGAGGTCAACGGCGTCCGCGAGGCGGATCCCGGCAAGCTGCGCCGGGTCGTGCTCAAGGCGATCGAGGACCCGCCGAAGCTCGCCGGGGCCCCGGCGTACGGGCGGGAGCAGTCGAAGGCGTACGCCGAGGCGCAGGAGGCCCAGCGGACGTTCCTGGAGCCCTACCGGCAGCTCAGCCGGGAGCTGCGTCGCGCCGACATCGCCCTCGACTTCATCGCGGCGGCCCGTGGTGTCCTCCGGATGCGGGTCACCGAGCTGATCGGCACGGCGACCGTGACCAACAGTGCGCCGATCCGGAGCCAGGTCATCCCGGCCTTCGTCAGGGCCCGCGACACCTTCGTGCGGGTGCAGGTGCCGGCGGGACAGGAGGAGCTGGCGGCGCAGGTGCGGAACGCCGTCCAGTACGTCATCGACCAGGCCACGACGTTGGCCGACCGGATCGACGGGTCGCAGGGCTACTCGTTCTCGTACGCCGCTCCGTTCCAGTCCGCCGCGGACGCCGTCGACGACTACGCGACGGTCGTCAAGGGCGATGTCGCCGAGGCGATCAACGCCGTCACCGAGGACCGTTAGCGCCCGGCGGGGCGGGTCATCGGCACGTGGTCGATGCCGGCCTCGACGTACTCCTCGCCGGAGCGGGCGTAGCCGAACGACTCGTACCACCGCTCGAGGTAGGCCTGCGCGTTGAGGACGAGCTCCCCGTCGCCCCACCGCCGGGTGACCTCCCTCAGAAGCTGCCCGGAGAGGCCCAGCCCCCGACGGTCCTTGCGGGTGCAGACCCGGCCGATGTGCGGCACGTCGTCCGCGACGCAGGCCCGGAGATAGCTCGTCGGGCCGTCGGCGTCCTCGAGCCACAGGTGGGTCGTGGTCGGGAGCAGGTCCAGGCCGTCGACGTCGGTGTCCTCGACGTGCTGCTCGAAGGCGAACACCGCATCGCGGATCTTCCACACGTCGTAGACGTCCTGGGCCGTGAGCTCGTCGCCGGTGAGGACGCGGATCGTCATGGCAGGTCCCGGTTGCTCGTGCAGCGGTCGCAGGTGCCGAAGATCTCGAGGGTGTGCGCGACGTCGCGGAACCCGTTCTCCTCGGCGATCCTGTCGGCCCAGCGCTCGACGGTCGGGCCCTCGACCTCGACCGTGCGGCCGCAGGCACGACACACCAGGTGGTGGTGGTGACCCGCGCTGCACTGGCGGTAGAGCACCTCGCCGTCGGCGTTGCGGAGCGCGTCGACCTCTGCCGCCTCGGCGAGGACCTGCAGGCTGCGATAGACCGTCGAGAGGCCGACGGACTCACCGCGCTGCTTGAGGATGTCGTGGATCTCCTGCGCGCTGGCGAACCCGTCGAGATCGTCGAGGATCGCCACGACGGCACGGCGCTGGCGGGTGTTGCGGGGTGCTTCGACCATGATCTGGGTCCTCCTCAGGAGATCTCTGCTGTACGACGGTGGGCGCGGACCCGACGGGCGGCCGCCGCGACCAGGGCGGCGAGGCCGAAGACCGCGAGCGCGATCATGACGATCGTGGGCCCGGGCTGGGTGTTGATCTCATAGCTCGTGACGACGCCGCCGAGGGCTGCGAGCAGGCCGATGACCATCGCGGCGAGGTGCGTCGTGCGGAAGCTGCGGGTGAGCTGCTGTGAGGCGGCGACCGGGACGATCATCAGGGCCGAAACCAGCAGCAGGCCCACGGTGCGCATCGCCACCGTGATCGTCACGGCCGCGAGGACCGCGATGAGGATGCTGTAGGCCCGCACCGGGACTCCGCTGACGCGCGCGTGCTCCTCGTCCTGGCACACGGCGAAGAGCTGCGGCGACAGGCCGATCGCGAGGGCGATGACGACGACCGCGAGGATCGCCACGAGCCGCAGGTCGCTGTCGGACACGGTCGTGATCGAGCCGAACAGGTAGCCGTTGAGGCTCGTGGCCCTCTCGTCGGCGAGGTTCGCGAGCAGGATGCCGCCGGCGATGCCGCCGTAGAACAACATCGCGAGCGCGACGTCACCGCTGGTGCGGCCGTACATCCGCAGCAGCTCGATCAGGACCGCCCCGAGAACGGCGACCACGACCGCGGTGAGGATCGGCGCCACTCCGGTGACCAGACCGAGAGCGACGCCCGTGAGGGCGACGTGGCCCAGACCGTCGCCGAGGAGGGCGAGGCGGCGCTGCACCAGGAACGTGCCGATCGCGGGAGCCGCGAGGCCCGTGAAGACAGCCGCCATCAACGCCCGACGCATGAAGTCGTAGTCCAGCAGCTGGATCATCGCCACACCCCCTCGCCGGTCAGGCCCACGGGCAGCGACGGGATCGCGTCGTGGGTGTGGACGTGCGCGTGGTCCTCGCCGATCAGGTCGTCGACCGGACCGTGGTACGCGATCGATCCATCGCGCACCACGACGGCCCGGTCGATCAGCGGTCGCAGGGGGCCGAGCTCGTGTGCCACGAGCAGCACCGAGGCGCCGTCGTGGACCAGTCCGCCGAGGAGCTCGGCCAGCGACTCCTGGTTGTCGTGGTCGACCCCGGCGGTCGGCTCGTCCATCACGAGGAGCTCGGCCTCGGACGCGAGCGCACGGGCGATCAGGACACGCTGCTGCTGACCTCCCGAGAGGTCGCTGAGGGACGATCGCGTACGTCCGGCGAGCCCGACCCGCTCGATCGCGGCGGCCACCGCGACGGTGTCGGCGCGGCTGCGTCGGCCGAAGAACCGGCGGTGCGACAGGCGGCCGCTCATCACGACCTCCTGCACCGTGGCCGGGACGCCGGCGACGGCGCGCGAGCGCTGCGGCACGTAGCCGAGTCGGGTGCGGTCCTTGAAGTGCGCGAGCGGCGTGCCGAACAGCTCGACCGAGCCGGCGCTCATCGGGACGAGGCCAATCGCGGCCCGGACCAGGGTCGACTTGCCCGACCCGTTGGCGCCCAGCAGCGCCACGAACTCGCCCGCCGCGACGTCGAGGTCGACGCCGCGCAGCACGGGCCGGCCGTCGAGCGACACCGTGACGCCGCGAGCCTTGAGGGGAGTGGTCATGAGCAGTCGTTGGCCTTCTGCAGGGTGGCGAGATTCTTGTTCATCAGGGTCAGGTAGGACTCGCCGGCGGTGTCGTCCGACAGCCCCTCGATCGGGTCGAGCGTAGCGGCGGTCGCCCCGGTCTCCTGCGCGATGGTGTCGGCGATCGCCGGGCTGACGAGCTCCTCGGTGAAGATTGTCGTGATGCCTTCGGAGCGGACCAGCCTCGTGATGTCGCCGAGCTGGGACGGGGACGGCTCGTTGGTGGGGTCGAGGCCGGCGATCGGCACCTGGGTCAGGTCGTAGCGGTGGGCGAGGTACTGGAACGCGGAGTGGCTCGTGACGATCGTGCGGCGCTCGCACGTGCTCAGCCCCGCGGTGAGCTTCTCGTCGAGGGTGGTCAGCCGCGCCACCAGGTCGTCGGCGTTGGCTCGGTAGGCGTTCGCGTGGGGCGGATCGACAGCGGCGAGCCGGGTCGAGACCGCCTGTGCGATCGCGATCATGTTGGTCGGGTCGAGCCACGTGTGGGGGTCCTCCGCCCCGTGGTCGTGCCCTTCCTCGTCCTCGGCACCCTCCTGCACGGGCAGGACGTCCAGCACCGCGTCGGCGTCGATCGTGTCCTTCCCGGACCGGCCGGCCTGGTCGACCGCCTCGTCGACCGCGGCCTGGAAGTGCTTCTCGTACAGCACGACGTCGGCGTCCTGGACCGCTGCGACCTGCTTGGGCTTGAGCTCGAGGTCGTGCGGCTCGGTGCCGGGGGAGGTGAGGTTCTGCACCGACACGTAGGAGCCTCCGACCTGCTCGGCGACCCACGCGAAGGAGTAGAACGACGCCACGACCGACGTCCTCCCGTCGTCCTTCGCGGACGCGTCACAGGCCGCAGGAAGTGCGACCAGCGGCACGACGGCCAGCAGGGCCAAAAGCTTCCTCATGACAATGATTCTCAACCGGAGTGGGAATCATTGTCAAACCGACCGGGGCCGGCCCGACCGCACCGGGGGCGGTCGTGACGGCTGGCGATAAGGTGAGTCGCACCTCGGGCGTACGTCATCACGATGTCGTGCACAGGCCCGCCGACACCCAGCCGGATTGGAACATCCCCTCATGGCATCGACCGTCGACAACGTCATCAGTCTCAGCAAGCGCAGGGGATTCGTCTACCAGTGCGGCGAGATCTACGGCGGGACCAAGTCCGCCTGGGACTACGGCCCGCTGGGCGTCGAGCTCAAGGACAACATCAAGCGCCAGTGGTGGCGCTCGA
>JAOPXL010000023.1 GCA_025965175.1 Aeromicrobium sp. | reverse complement strand
ATCGCCTGGCGGGCCGAGAGATCGTGCCGGGCCAAGTCTGCTGGTGTGCGGGACACCGCCTGAGACATGGTCATGACGTTAGTTCATCGACGAGCTCGGGAGCGGTCAATGAGCGGGGTGTCGACTCGACGAGCCGCGGGGAGTCGACGGGCGTGTCGGAGACGTGCAGGGCGTTGAACCGGCGCGCCGTGACCAGGAAGCGGGACTCGATCGAGGCCACGGCGTCGTTGTAGGACTTGACCGTGCCCTCCAGGGAGCGGCCCAGCCGGTCGACGTGGCCCGCGACGGTCCCGATCCGGTCGTACATCTCCCGCGCGATGGTCTGGATCTCCCGGGCGTTGGCGGCGAGCTGCTCCTGGGTCCATGCGTAGGCGACCGTGCGCAGCAGCGCGATCAGGGTCGTCGGGGTCGCCAGGACGACCTTCTTGGCCGAGGCGTACTCCAGCAGGGTCGGCTCGGCCTCGAGGGCCGCGGACAGGATCGACTCGCCGGGCACGTACAGCACGACGAACTCCGGTGCCCGGTCGAACTGGGACCAGTACGCCTTGGCGGCGAGCTGGTCGATGTGGGTGCGGACCTGACGGACGTGGCGGCGCAGGTGCTCCGCTCCGGCGGCCTCGTCCTCGGCCTGGGCCGCGTCGAGGTAGGCGTCCAGGGGGACCTTGGAGTCGACCACGACCCGCTTGTCACCGGCGAGCCGGACGACCATGTCGGGGCGCAGCAGCGAGTCGCCGTTGCTGACGCTGACCTGCAGGTCGAAGTCGCAGTGGTCGAGCATCCCGGCGAGCTCGGCGGTGCGCTTGAGGTGCATCTCGCCCCAACGACCGCGGACCTGGGGACGGCGCAGGGCCGTGGCCAGCGACGCGGTCTCCTTGCGCAGGGAGTCGCTCGTCAGACGTACGGCGTCGACCTGCTCGCGCAGCTGGGCGTGCCACTCGATGCGGCTGGCCTCGAGGTCGCGCAGACGCTCGCCGAACCGGTCGAGGCTCTCGCGCACCGGCTCGACCGCCCGGGCCGTGGCGGCGGTCGACAAACCGAGGTCGTGGGCCGTGGCCGACGGGGCGCGACGGCTGCCGATCAGCATGCCGATCGCGAGCCCGGCGGCGAGGGCGAAGAGGGCGGTCAGGAGGAGGGGGAAGGCTTCCATGACCCCAGCATGCGTGTGACCCCGGACAGTTTCCTCTCAGGCGACCGACGCGGACAGCAGGTCATGCAGGGCCGGGTTGTCGATGTCCGCGGCGAGCAGCCGGGCAGTGGCCAGGTCGCCGTCGTCGCCCAGCGCCGCACCGTGCAGCATCGACCGGACGAGCAGCTCCCGCATCCCCGACCGCGACGCCATCTCCCGCATCGCCAGCATCCACGTGCGGGTCTGGTCGTGGCCATGACGTACGCCCAGCTCGCACATCGCGTCGAGCACGTGGACCTCGACCCAGGCGTAGGGATCGGCGAGCCGGGTCGAGCGGGCCCGCGCGTCGGCCAGGATCTTGAACGCGCGCGCCGGATCGCCGTGCGCCTCGGCCACCAGAGCGATGCCCCGGGCGGACAGCGCCTCCCAGCAGGGGTCGCCGAGCTGGCACGCGCGGGCGAACGCCTGGTGCAGCAGGGGGGCCGCGGCGTCGGCCTCGCCCAGCGCGAGCTGGGCCTCGCCCCGCAGCGCCTGCGGCCAGGGCAGGAACGCCAGCCAGAGGTCCCGCTCGGCCAGCCCGATCGCTGCGTCGAGCCGATCGATCGCCGTCGTCAGGTCGCCGCGCAGGACGCTGATGCGACCCAGCATCGCCAGGGCGTACGCCTCGGAGTGGGCGCTCCCGGCGGCGCGCGACCGATCGACGGCCGCGTCCAGCCAGGCCGTCGCCTCGAGGTACGACGCGCGGTCGCTCGCGGTGCACCCGAGGTACGTCATGATCTTGGCCTCGGTGGCGGGGGACCCGGCGGCCAGCTCGAGCGCCTCGGTCAGCCACTGCTCGGCGCGGTCGTAGCGGCCGCGGAGGAAGTCGACGAAGCCGAGCTCGGTGCGGGCCTGGGCGACCTCCTCGCGGAGCCCGTGCTCCTGCGCGATCGCCCCGGCCCGGTGGGCGATCGCCAGGCCCTCCTCGTCGTGGCCGCGCAGGGAGTGGATCAGCGCCTCCGCGAGCGCGAGCTGGGAGCGGACCCGCAGCCGGCTCGACGTGGCTCGGTCGGACAGCTGCGCTGCCGCTCGCAGGGACGACAGTCCCGACGACGTCGCGCCGGCCGAGACCGCCGCCACCCCGGCCTCCACGGTCGCCGCGATCGTGTCCTCGTCCGCGGTCTCGCGGCTGCGCGGCAGCTCCTCCTGGAGGGCGAAGTCGACGGCCGGCCCCGGAGCGACCCCGAGCTCGCGCGCCCAGGTCTCGCGGCACGCCTCGTACTGACGGGTCGCCGCGGCGTGGTCGCCGCTGCGCCGGTAGAGCCGGATCAGCAGGGCCTGATGGTTCTCGTCGAGCGGGCTCATGGTCGCGGCCCGGACGGCGTAGTCGATCGCCCGGTCGGTCTCCCCGCGGGACATCGTCCCGAGCGCGGCCTCGTGCAGGATCGCCTCGGACGCGGCCGCGACCTGCCGGCGCCGGGACAGCAGCCAGGTCTCGAACACCGGTGCCCCGCGGATCGCGGATCCGTCGAGCAGCTCGGCCCCCAACCCGGGCAGCGTGACGGCCTCCTCCCACGCACCGTGGGTCAGGACGTCGACGTCGATCATGGTGTCGTCCGCGAGCCGCAGGACCACCGGGTCGCCGTCGACCGTGCTGCCCGCGCCGATCCCACGACGTACCTCGGCGAGGCTCCAGCGCAGGGCCCGGACCGGGTCGTCGGCCTCGTCGAACAGCAGCGAGGCGAGCTGACTGCGGCTCGGCGGCCGCTCACCCAGCACGAGGTAGGCCAGCACGGCCCAGCTCTTGCGGCTGCGGAACTGGTAGGCGTCGCCGGATGACGTCCGGATGATGCTCGGACGTCCGAGAAGATGGACGGCGGTGCTCATGCTGCAGCAAATACTGCCACTGACCGCCGCCCATCTCGAGCCTCCGGACGGATCAGGAGAACTCCTTGACGGGGTAGATCTCGTCGGCGACGAGCCCGTGTGCCTCCCGGTGCACGGTGTGCGCTGTCTCGGCGTCGGGGGATTCGACCAGGCAGAAGATCTTGCCGGCCTCCTCGTCGACCCAGTACTTCAGGTAGCTGACGCCGAACTTGTCCTGCGTCTGGACATCGGCGGCGTGGGCGCCGGCGACATCGTCGGCCGTCACTCCACCCTCGATGTTGTGAACGTCCATGAAGAGCGTCATCGTGAGCTCCCTCTCTGTGGTTGGCCCGACCCTGTGCCGGGCTCTCCACCCATCGAACCCACCAAGTGTTTGACGCCGCGTGTGAGAACCGCGAGTGGCGCAGATCCAAGATTTTGAGACGGCGTGTCGTCCAGATTCGCGCCACTCGGGGAGCGGTTTGCGCCACTCAGCCCGCTGAGCCGCCTGCGATCTCGTAGCTCCACAGCTCGCTGTGGCTCGACACCGGCCTGGGCGCCTCGCCGCCGGCGCGCTCGACGGCTGAGCGGTGACCCTCGGCGAACTCCGGCGAGCTGACCCACGCCTGGAACGAGTCCTCGTCGGCCCAGCGGGTCACGACGAGCCACTGCTCGCGCTCGTCGGTCGGCTTGAGCAGCTCGAACCCCTGGAAACCCTCGGCGCCGTCGACGGCACCCGCGCGGGCAGCGAAGCGGTGGGCGAGCTCGTCGCCGGATCCGGCCGGGACAGTGATGGCATTGATCTTGATGACGGTCATGGCCGCGAGCCTAGCCACCTGATAGGAACGGGGAATGACCGTCGAGACCGACCGCCTGACCCTGCGGCCGTTCGAGGGCGGCGACGCCGACTTCCTCTTCGACATGTTCCGGCGGCCCGAGGTGGCGCAGTGGAGCGGCGCCGGCACCGCGATGGCCCACCGGGAGGAGGCCGTGGCCCGGATAGCCCGACAGCCCGAGCGCGTCGGTGACCACCCCGCTGCCGGGATCTTCCTCGTCTCGTTGCGCGGGGGCGGGCCGCTGGGGATGGTACTGCTCGTGCCGATCCCGAGCAGCGCTACGTACGACCGTCATGACATGGAGATCGGCTGGCACTTCCACCCCGACGCATGGGGTCAGGGCTACGCGATCGAGGCGGCGACGGCGCTCGTCGAGCGGGCGTTCGCCATGGACATCCCCGAGCTGTACGCGGTGACCGACCTCGACAACGTCGCGTCGCAGGGTGTCTGCCGTCGACTCGGGATGGTCGACCTCGGAGTGCGGCGGGACTGGTACGACCTCGAGCTCCGGGCGTTTCGCCTCGACCGCCGCTGAACACGTAGGATCGTCCCTCGTGGCTCTCAGCATCGGCATCGTCGGACTCCCCAACGCGGGCAAGTCGACCCTCTTCAACGCACTGACCAAGAACAACGTCCTCGCGGCGAACTACCCGTTCGCGACGATCGAGCCGAACGTCGGCGTCGTCGGCGTCCCGGACTCGCGCCTGGGCAAGCTCGCTGAGATCTTCGGCTCGGAGAAGATCCTCCCCGCGACGGTCCAGTTCGTCGACATCGCCGGCATCGTCCGCGGTGCGTCCGAGGGCGAGGGCATGGGCAACAAGTTCCTGTCCCACATCCGCGAGTCCGACGCGCTGTGCCAGGTCACCCGCGTGTTCCGCGACGAGGACGTGACGCACGTCGACGGCGACGTCAACCCCGCCAACGACATCGAGACGATCTCGATCGAGCTGGCCCTGGCCGACCTGCAGACCATCGAGAACGCTCTGCCGCGCCTCGACAAGGAGTCCCGCAAGGACAAGTCACTGGTCGCACCGTTCGAGGAGGCCAAGAAGGCCAAGGACGCGCTGGAGGCCGGCACCGGTGTGCTGAAGGCCGGGCTCGACCTGGAGCTGCTGCGCGACCTGCACCTCATGACGGCCAAGAAGTTCGTGTACGTCTTCAACTGCGACGCCGACGAGCTCGGCGACGAGGACCTCAAGACCCGCATGCGTGAGATCGTCGCTCCGTCCGAGGCGATCTTCCTTGACGCCAAGTCCGAGGCCGAGCTGGTCGAGCTGGGCGATGACGAGGACGCCGAGATCATGCGCGCCGAGATGCTCGCCGACATGGGCGTCGAGGAGCCCGG
>JAOPXL010000003.1 GCA_025965175.1 Aeromicrobium sp. | reverse complement strand
GCTCGCTGGACCTGCTGCTGTTCTTCGTGTTCTTCGAGCTCGCGCTGATCCCGATGTGGTTCGTCATCGCGTGGTGGGGGAGTTCCAGCTCCAGCTCGTCGGGTGCGGACAGCACTCGTGGGGGTTTTGAGAACGGTGGCCGCAGAGCGGCCACGGACGGTGCTCGCTCTGCGGCCACCAAGTTCCTGCTGTTCACCGTCACCGGCTCGGCGCTCCTGCTAGTCGGCATCGTGGTCGTCGCACTCGACTCGGGCTCGCTGGAGATCCTCGGGATGGGATCGACCTCGCTCGCCGCGGTCGTCCTGATCTGCCTGGGCTTCGCAATCAAGACGCCGGTCGTCCCGCTGCACACCTGGCTGCCCGACGCGCACGGCAAGGCGCCGACGGTCGGCTCGGTGCTGCTCGCCGCGGTGTTCCTCAAGCTCGGCACCTACGGCCTGATCCTGCTGGGGACGAGCCTGGCCCGGTTCGAGGACGTCGCGCCCTACCTCGCGCTCGGAGGCGCCGTCGGGATCGTCTGGGCGGCGCTCGCGTGCTACGGCCAGGACGACCTCAAGCGACTCATCGCCTACTCCAGCGTCGGGCACATGGGCTTCGTGGTCATCGCCCTGTCGACCGGGACCGAGGCGGGCCTCACCGGCGCGGTGTTCGGCTCGGTCGCCCACGGTGTCATCACGGCGATGCTGTTCTTCACCGCCGGATCGCTCAAGGACCGCTTCGGCACGACGTCGATGGCCGCGATCGGTCGCGGGCTCTACGGACGTGCGCCGTGGCTCGCCGTCGCGTTCGTGCTCGCGGCGGTGGCGAGCCTCGGGCTCCCCGGGCTGGCTGGCTTCTGGGGCGAGGTGCTGGCGCTCCGTGCGGCGTACGAGGTCGGTGACGTGCTGACCAAGCCCGTCGCCTGGACCGCGCTGGGCCTCGCGCTGCTCGGCGTCGCCCTGACGACGGCCTACTTCGTCCGCGCCATCCGCCGGATCGCCCAGGGCGAGCCGGTGCCGGCGGACGCCGACCGCGACCTCGGCGTGCGCGAGTCGGTCGTGCTGGGCACGCTCGCGATCGCCGTGGTCGTCCTCGGATTGTGGCCGGCGCTGATCCTGGACCTGTACGACTCGGCGCTCGTGGCGGTGGCGCGATGAACATCCCCATCGACTGGGCGCTCGCCGGCCCCGCCGCGATCCTCGGCCTGGGTGCGCTCGTGGCTCTCATGGTCGACGCCTTCTTCACCCGGCGGACGTGGCTCGGCTCCGGGCTGACCGCCAGCGCGGCGACCGTCCTGGCCGGCGCTCACCTGGTCCTGCGCCGGGGCGACATGCCGACCTCCACCGTGGCGTTGTCGGTCATTGTCCTGGCCGGGCTGCTGTTCGTCCTGGTGGCGTCCAACGTCATGAACTTCGAGACCGCGATGCCGCCGGGGGAGTATCACTTCCTCCTGCTCGCAGCCGGTGCCGGCGCGCTGCTGATGGTCGCGGCGCGGGACCTGGTGACGCTGATCGTGGCGCTCGAGCTGTTGTCGCTGTCGTCGGTCGCCCTGGTGGGGCTGCGGCAGGGCGACCGACGCGCGATCCGGTCCGCGTGGACGTTCTTCCTGGCCTCGGTCGTCTCGACCGCCGTGAGCCTGATGGGCGCCTCGCTGCTCTACGGCATCGTCGGATCGCTCGACTTCGCCGACCTGAGGAAGGGGCTCGCGACGGCCGACGTGCCCGACAGCGTCGTCGCCGTCGCGGTTGCACTGACCGTCATCGGACTGCTGTTCAAGCTCGGTGCCGTGCCGTTCCACGTGTGGATCCCCGACACGTACGCCGGCGCGCCGGTCATGGTCGCGGCGTTCCTCTCGACGGTCTCCAAGGCCGCGTCGCTGGGTGCGCTGCTGGCCCTCGTGAGCGTCGCGTTCCCGTCGGCGTACGGCACCTGGCAACCCGTGCTGGCCGTCGTCGCCGCGGTGACCATGACGATCGGCAACCTCGGCGCGCTGCGCCAGAGCGAGGCGATCGGCCTGCTGGCGTGGTCCTCCGTGGCGCAGGCCGGCTTCCTGCTGGCCCCCGCGACGGCGGTCCTCACGACGGAGGGGCTCCCCGCCCCGGTGCAGTACCTCGCGGTCTACGCCCTGGCCAACCTCGTCGCGTTCGCGGCCCTCGCGGTGCTGCTCCGGCTGCGCGGCAGCACCCGGATCGAGGACCTGCGGGGGCTCGTGCGGAGCGACCCGTGGATGGGACTGCCGCTGGTGTTCGCCACCTTGACGCTGGCCGGGTTCCCGCCGGCGGTCATCGGCCTGGTCACGAAGTACGTCGTGATCCGCCCCGTCGTCGACTCGGACCACCTCTGGCTCGCCGTCGTCATGGGCGTCAACGTCATGCTGGGGCTCGCCTACTACCTGCGCTTCATCGTCACGCTGTGCGACGTGCCCGACGGCGAGCCGTACGTCAGCCCGTCCCCGCCGGTGTCGGTCCGGTTCGCCAAGGCCACGGTCCTGTTCGGCACCGCCGGGCTCCTGGCGCTGAGCGTGTGGCCGGCCCTGCTCCTCGACTACCTTCCGTAGGCATCCCGGATCCGGACCCCAGTCGCGTCCCAGAGCGCCCCCAGTCGCCGCTGCCACGGTGAGCGTGGCCGACGGCGTACCGACGCCGTTCCCGTGAAAGAAGGTGAACCATGTCTGCCCCCGCGAACCCGGTACCCCTGATGCTGCCGGGCCAGGCCGCAGCGCCGGAAGGACCCGCCGATCTGATCATGATGTACGTCCTGCATCACGCGTTCCGCCGCGATCTGGACGACTTCGTCGAAGCCGCTGGCCGGCTGGCCGTCGACGAGCGTGGCAGCGCCTGGAGGCGCGCTGGCGGACGTTCGGGGAGCTGCTGCACGACCACCACCAGAAGGAGGACAACCAGCTCTGGCCGCTGCTGATCGACAAGGCCACCCGGGCGGGGGACCTCGACGCGCCGGCGACGTTGGCCAAGATGGAGGCGGAGCACGCCCGGATCGATCCGCTCCTCGCGGCCGTGACCGACGGCTTCGCCCGGCTCGTCGGCTCGCTCGTCGAGGGCCCGACGGGACCTCGGGGACCACCTGGCGCGCGAGGAGACCGACGCCATCGCGATTCTCGAGCGCCACGTCCCCGGCAAGGAGTGTGCCGTCCTCGAGGCCGAGAAGTTCCGCGGCGGGCTGTCCTTCGCGCAGGTCAACGTGCTCGTCCCGTGGGCCTACAAGGGCCTGTCGCCCGCGGACACGGCGCACCTCAACCGCATCGCGGGATCACCGTTTCGCCTCATCCGCCGCCTCAACGCCGCGAAGTTCGCGCGCGCCGAGGCCGCGGCGTTCGGCTCACCTCAGCGGTATTGGTGGACGCCCGAATCGCCGGGTTGCGCTGACTGCTATCGGGTACTGCCTGTGGACCTTACCCCCAGGAGCACACATGCCTTCCCCCCAGTCCTTTCGCGGACGCGGCGCGCGGCTGCCGCGGAGCTGGCCGCAGTTGTGGGCGTTGGTCCTCATCGCGCCAGCAGCGCTCGCCGTCACCTCGATGTCGGGGACCATGGCTGCGGCGGCGATCGGCCTGGTCTTCGGCCTGTCAACCGTCACTGCGCTGGCGATGACCGCGGACACCATGGGAGCCCTCCGGGTCCAGCTGCGCGTCGCCGTGCGGTTCGGGGCGTGCTCACTGGTGACCTGTCTGGGGTTCTGCGGGCTGTTCGTCCTCTCCCCGCCCTTGGCCTTGGCCAGCATCGCGACGTACGTCGTGACCGCGGCGTGGTCCGCATGCTCATCGGGCGCTCCTACGGTCCGAGCAGCCGCTGCGCGACCCGAGCCGGAGGAGCCCACTGCGGGGCTGTACAGCGCGACGAGCCGGGAGGTCCGAAGCATGACCGACGTCGAGCTTTGCAGGGTCTGGCGGCGGAGCCTGACACTGATGTCCACGTGCACCCTCGGACGACGTGCCTCCGTGGTCTCACTGCGCCAGGTGTTGCTCGACGAGATGGAGACTCGCCACCCGGCCGGGCTGCAGGCCTGGCTGGACTCCGGCGCCGGGGCCGCGAACGGCCCCGAGGAGTTCCTCGGTCGTAGCGACGAAGGCGGGACCACACAGGCGGCTTGAGCGCACGGCCCCTGCTCCTCGCCCGATCAGGGTGAGTGACTCCGGCTGGGTGACGGGGCCTGCGGCTTGAGTGTCCACCGAGCCGCTGCTTCTGCGACTCTGGCCGGTTCTTGGGCGTGGATCAGCGGTAGTTGGTGAACTGCACCGCGAAGTCGAGATCGGCACCCTTGAGGAGAGCGATGACCTCCTGCAGGTCGTCGCGCTTCTTGCTGGTCACCCGGAGCTCGTCGCCCTGGATCTGCACCTTGATGCCCTTGGGGGCCTCGTCGCGGATCAGCTTGGAGACCTTCTTGGCCTGCTCCTGGCTGATGCCCTCACCGAAGTCGCAGTTGATCTTGACGTCCTTGCCGGACTGCCGGGGCTCACCCTCCTCGAGGGCCTTGAGCGAGATGCCGCGCTTGATGAGCTTGTCCTTGAAGACATCGAGCACCGCGAGCGCCCGCTCGTCGGCGTTGGCGGTGATCTCGATGCCCCACTCGCCGCTCCACTTGATCTCCGCCCCGGTGTTCTTGAAGTCGTACCGGGTCTGGATCTCCTTGACCGCCTGGTTCAGTGCGTTGTCAGCCTCCTGACGATCGATCTTGCTCACGATGTCGAAGGAAGAGTCGGCCATGGGTGCTCCTGAAGCATTGCGGCGGGTCTGATTTCTCTCAGCCTAATCGGCTGCGATAGTGTTGCTTGTCGTTGCCCCGGCAACACCCCGGCAGGTTGCCCGAGTGGCCAAAGGGATCTGACTGTAAATCAGACGGCTCAGCCTACGCAG
>JAOPXL010000216.1 GCA_025965175.1 Aeromicrobium sp. | reverse complement strand
CCGATCTGGTTCGAGACCACGATCGAGGACCCGGGCCACGGCCAGGCCAACGCCGCCCTGCACGAGGGGGTCGACCTGATCGTCGCCGCCGGTGGGGACGGGACGGTCCGCGCGGTGTGCGAGGAGGCCGCCCGCACCGGTGTCGCGGTCGGGATCCTGCCGCACGGCACCGGCAACCTGCTGGCCCGCAACCTCGGCATCCCGCTCAACAGCCGCGACGCGCTCGACGTCGTCTTCGGCGGGCAGGACCGGGCGGTCGACCTGGCGACGCTTGAGACCGACTCCGGCGCCAACACGACGTTCCTCGTCATGGCCGGTCTCGGCATGGACGCCGCGATCATGACCGGTGTCAACGACCAGCTCAAGAGCAAGGTCGGCTGGCTGGCGTACTTCGTCAGCGGCGTCAAGGCGGCCCGCTTCCCGGCGATGAAGGTGCAGATCTCGGTCGACGACGGCGAGCCCCGCAAGTTCCGCGCCCGCACCGTCGTGGTCGGCAACGTCGGCTTCCTGCAGGGCGGCATCCCGCTGCTGCCCGACGCCCAGATCGACGACGGCATGCTCGACGTCGTCGTGATCGCCCCCAAGCGGTTCATCGGCTGGCTCGCGATCATCGTCCGGGTCGTCGGCCGCCAGCGGCGCACCAACGAGCGCCTCGACCGGCTCACCGGCCGCACCGTCCACATCCAGGCCGAGAAGCCCATGCCGATGCAGCTCGACGGCGACCCCGTGGGCGACGGCCAGACCATCACCGCCACGGTCCAGCCCGGCGTCCTGCTGGTGCGGGTCCCCGTGGCCCCCGCAGCGGCGTAGGCCGCCACCGAGCTACATCGACTCCAGGACCTCGTCGAGGCGCTCGTAGCCCTCGATGACCCCGCCGTCCATCCCCATCTCCCGGATGCCGTCGCGGTCCGCCGTAGCCAGGAAGACCGACGTCGTCCGCACCCGGCAACGGCCGCCACCGAGGTCCTCGACCCGCAGCGACTCGAACGACACGTGCCCCGGCATCCCGAGCCACTCGAACGTACGCAGCGTCAGCTCGGGGGTCGGGTCGCCGTGGAACACCCCGCGGAACGCGAACTCCTGGCCCTCGGGGTTGCGCTGGACCAGGGTCCAGGTGCCGCCGTGGCGGGCCTCGTTGCTGACCTCGACGTTGTCGTAGCCGCGCGGCCCGATCCACCGGGCGAGGAGCTCCGGCTCGGTCATGGCGCGGAACACGCGCTCGACGGGGTGGTCGAACTCGCGGACGATGGTGATGCCGTGCGTGCCGTCGTCGTCGATCTCGACGGTGTTCTTCGTGGTGCTCATGGGAATCTCCTTGGGTCGTGTCTTTCTCTTGTGGTGGGACAGGTCAGTCGAGCGAGTCGAGCGAGTCGAGCAGCTCGTCGAGCCGCTCATAGCTCTCGGTCCAGTACGTCCGGTAGTCCGCGAGCCAGCCGGTGGCGTCCCGCAGGGGCTCGGCCTCGAGGTGGCTGAGGCGCATCGTCCCCTGCCGGGTGCGTGAGACCAGCCCCGCCGCCTCCAGCACCTTGAGGTGCTTGGAGATCGCCGGCTGGGACATCGTGAACATCGCCGTCAGGTCGGCGACGTTGGCGTCGGCCCGGGCCAGCCCGGCCAGGATCGCCCGCCGCGTGCGGTCCGCGAGGGCACCGAACACGAGGTCCAGCTGGTCGTCTTCCATGGCCCACTCTCCATAACCTTCTGGTTATAGACAAGCACGGGGATGAACAGGGGTCAAGACCCGGCGTAGGCGTCGATCTCGGCCAGCAGGTCGCGCTTCATGGCGTCGTCGGCGAAGGAGGCTCGCACGGCCGTCCGGGACAGCTCGGCCAGGCCGGCGTCGTCGAGCGACAGCAGCTCGCGGGCGACCTCGTACTCGTCGGTGAGCGTCGTGGAGAACATCGGCGGGTCGTCGGAGTTGATCGTCACCGGCACCCCGGCCGCGACGAGGACCGGCAGCGGGTGCTCCGCCAGGGACGGCACCGACCGGGTGCAGACGTTGGACGTCGGGCACACCTCGAGCGTGATCTGGTGCTCCGCGAGGTGCGCCATCAGCGCGGGGTCCTGCGCCGCCGCGATGCCGTGCCCGATCCGCTCGGCGCCCAGCAGGTTGACCGCGTCCCAGATCGTCTCCGGCCCGGTCGACTCCCCCGCGTGCGGCACGCTGCGCAGCCCCGCGGCGATCGCCTGCTGGAAGTGCGGCTCGAACTGCGGCCGCGGCACCCCGATCTCCGGACCGCCGAGGCCGAAGCTGACCAGCCCGTCCGGGCGCAGGCGCAGCGCTGTGTCGAGCGTGACGTCGGCGGCCGGCAGCCCGGACTCACCGGGGATGTCGAAGCACCACCGCAGCGCGATCCCGAGCTCGGCCTCGGCGGCGCGCCGGGCGTCCTCGACGGTCTCGCAGTAGGCCTCGGCGGCGATCCCGCGGGCGATCGCCGTGTAAGGGGTCAGGGTCAGCTCGGCGTAGCGGACGTTCTGCGCCGTCAGGTCGCGGGCGACCTCGTAGGTCAGCGTCCAGAGGTCCTCGGGTGTACGCACGAGGTCGACGACCGACAGGTAGACGTCGATGAAGTGGGCGAAGTCGGTGAACTGGAAGTAGTCCGCCAGCAGCGCCGGATCGGCCGGGACCGGGGTGTCGCCCTCGTGCCGGGCGGCGAGCTCTGACACGATCCGCGGCGACGCGGACCCGATGTGGTGGACGTGCAGCTCGGCCTTGGGCAATCCGGAAGCGAACGACATGGGGTCGACCCTACGACCCCCCGCGTTCAGAGCGCCTGCCGCTGCACGACGGTCCCGCGGTCCTGGAACTCGACGTCGACCGTCACCAGCACCTTGTCCCCGAGGGTCAGCTCGACCCGGTTCTCCTCGGCCGTCAGGTTGCCGGCCGTGCCCTCGTCGATCCACCGCCTGGACCCGATGACGCTGACCAGGGCGACCTGGGCGCCGTTGTCGCGCTGACCCCGGAAGACGACCGGCCCGGGACCTGCGTCCCGAATCACCAGGGCGGCCCGGCTGACGAGCGGGTCGTCGACGCCGACCGTCGGCTCCTCGGCCCCGCCGCTGCGCCCGAAGGTCCACTTGTCGCCACCAGCCAGCTGCACCTCACCACTGTCGCCGGAGCTGGTCTTCCACATCACGGTGATCACGGCTCGATGGTTTCACGACAGGGTGCCGCGCACGACGGAACACACCGGACCAAAGTCCCTATACCTAGAAGAATACGGCCCAATATCCCCATTCGCCTCCGGATTGCGTCTGTTGAACAAACAATTGGAGCGTGTTAGACCGTTAGATACTGCCCTCATAGGAAGTCCCGGTGATGAAGACGCCAAGGATCTTGGACACAGCCGCCGAGCGAACCCCGCTCGGTGCACCCCCATGGAGACCCTGAGGGAGGCCGCGGCGCTCTGCCGCGTCATCGCCATGGCACGCGGCCCCCAGGAGGGGGCCTTGGTGGTGCGCGGTGAGCCGGGCATCGGCAAGACCCATCTGCTGGGCGCCCTCGCCGACGAGGTCGGGCTCCCGCGGGTCCTGGTCCGCATCAACCCGGCCGAGCGCGACTTCCCCCTGTCCGGCATCTCCTCGGTGCTGGACGGGGTGCGTCGGGAGGGAGTGGCCGAGTTCGGCGGTCGGTTCGAGCTCCGGTCCGACGAGCCGACGCAGCTCTTCGCCGCCGCGCACGACCTGATCGCGCTGATCCAGGGCCTGGGACTGCCCCCGACCGTGCTGATGGTCGACGACATCGACCTGGCCGACGAGCAGAGCCAGACCCTGCTTGGGCTGATGGCGAGCCGGCTCGCCGGGACCGGCCTGCGCCTCGTCCTGACCGCGAGCACGATCCCGGGCAACAGCCCGCTCGCCGCCATCCCGACCGTCCGCCTGGTCCCGGTCAGGGTCGCGGGCCTCGTGGCGTTGGGCGAGGCCCTCGCGATCGACTCCGACGTGTCGACACTGCGCATCCTGGCGTGGTTCGCCGGCGGCAACCCCCGCATCCTCGAGGAGAGCCTGCGCCTCATCGAGCCCGAGCAGCTGCACGGATCGGCCTGGCTCATGCTGCCGCCGAGGTTCAACCACGCCCTGCGGGAGGTGGCGGCCCCCCAGATCGCGGCGCTGACCGACGAACAGCGCCTGATCCTGGACTCGCTCGCCCTGGCGCCCCTGACGCACAGCGGGGCGATCGCCGATGCGGGGCTCGAGCTCTCCGATGCCGTCGAGGACCTCGTCGCCACCGGGATGCTGCACCGGCAGGGCCCGTATCTCAGCTTCCACGACCGGCGCGTGCGGTCGTACGTCTACTGGTCGAGCGACACCCACTCGCGACGCGAGCGCCACGCCACGCTGGAGAGGTCGACCCGGCCCTACAGCGAGCCGCTGGCGGCCTGGCACCGCAGCTTCGCGACGTACGACAGGTCCGGCATCGACGACCTCCTCGCCGGGGCCGCCGAGATGGTCTCGCTGCGCCACCTGGACGCCGCGGTCGAGCTCGCCGAGCGGGCGCTGCGCAAGTCCGAGCGCCTCGAGGACCACCTGCCTGCGGTCATCGAGCTGTGCGAGCGCTTCCTGCGGGCCGGTGACGTGACGCTCGCGGCGCGCTACAGCACCCGCGCCCGGCCCGACGCGATCACGCCCAAGCACGCCCTGCACCTCAGCTCGTTCAAGCTCGTCGACCAGATGTTCCGCTCCCAGCGAATCGCGGACGACGAGGTTCGCGCGCTGGTGGGGCTCCACGCCAGCCAGGACCCGAACAGCGCCGCCCGCCTGCTGAGCCTCGCGGCGTGCCTCCGCGGCGAGCGCTGGGAGACCGACGAGGCCCGTAACCTGCTCGACAGCTTCCCCCAGCTCAGCAAGGGCCTCGGGCCCGACACCACGGACCTCGTCGCCACGACCCGCGAGACCCTGGACGCGATCGAGGGTCGCCCGCCCAACGGCTACATCGCGCCCGATCTGGACAACATGGCCGCCTACGCGCCCTCCGACCTGCTGATGCAGGGCCGGATCCAGACCCACCGCGAGCACTACGACGACGCCCGGACACTGCTCAACACCGTGCTCAACCACCCGCGCTCGGTCGACCACATCTGGATCGACCTGGCCCGCTACGCGCTCATTATGAACGAGATCGGCGCCGGACAGTTCCGCCGGGCTCGGGGCGCGATCGACTCGTGGGCCGAGGACTCCCCCTGGGTCAGCCGCCGCTCGTCGATGTACTCCTACCTCCTGGCGTGGAACTGCCAGTCGCTCGGCCAGCTCCGGGAGGCTTCCGACCACCTGGACCAGTGCCTCGAGCTTGCCTCGATCGAGGGTTCGCCCGCGGCCCGGGCCAGGGCGCTCGCGCTCCGCGGCACCATGGCGCTGATGAACGGTGACCCCGAGTCCGCGGTCCTTCTGCTCCGGCAGGTCAGCGGCTTCGCCGGCCGGTTCCGCAATCCCGCGATGCTGCGGCACTGGGCCGACTACGTCGAGGCGTGCCACGTCACGGGCCGCCACCGTGAAGCCGAGGGCGTCACCCTGGCCCTGGACCGGCGGCTCGCGGCGCACGAGAGCCGGTGGGGTGCCCTGGCCCTGGCCCGGTGCCGCGCCCTGATCAGCACCGACGAGGCCTCGATGCCGACCTTCACGGCCGCGCTCGACATGTTCGGTGCGAGTGACTCGCCCTACGAGCGGGCCCGGACGCTGCTGGCCATGGCCGACCGTCAGGAAGCCCTCGATCTGCCCAACGAGGCACGGCGCACCCGGACCACGATGAACGAGGCCTTCGACATGGCCGGCGCGATCGGCTGGTCCGACCACCGCAACGGCAGCACCGCGGTCGAGGCGGAGGAGCAGAGCCTGCTGGCACTGCTGACGGACGAGGAGATCGCGATCGCCCGCCAGGTGCAGGAGGGACTCCGCAACCGGGAGATCGCCGACTCGCTCTATCTCTCGGTCCGCACCGTCGAGCTCCGCCTGACCCACATCTACCGCACGCTCGGCGTACGCTCGCGGTCCCACCTCGTCGCGGCGCTGGCCCGGGTCGAGGCGCCACAGCTCACCGAGGGCAACACCCACCACCCGTAGGCAGGGTCAGACGCCAGGGGTGACGCGGCCGTCCACAGCGGGAGCCGGTGACTGCGGCAGCCCGTGGCCGGCCGCGTGCCGGCGTCCAGCAGCATGACGATCGCTGGCCGGTCCGGCGCGCCGAGGTGCCAGGTGCCGGCGACGATGGCGCCGGGCTGGTCGCGGTGACAGGTCAGCTGCATCATCGTGGTGCCGTACGCGGCCGGTCGCTCGCCCACGATGCTGGGCGCGAGCGTGGCCGGCACGACGCCACCACCACATCGTGCCCAGACCGAGGATGAGCACCAACGCCGCGACGAGCCACCACATGTCGAGCCCCTTCCCCTGAACCCTCTCTCTGAGCCTCAAGATACGCCTCGGGTTGCAGGGCAAACCCGCAATCCGGGTGGGCGTTCCACCAGTCCTGATGCAGGTCCGCAAGGACCCGCATGCGGTCACCTGCGGGGTCCCGTAGCGGTTCGGCGAAATCGGGTCAGAGGGGTTCGAGCCGGATCAGAGTCACTGAACAGCACCTTCCGCACTCGTCGCGCAATGTCTCCAGGGAGCAGTCATGGCCGTCATCGACACTCCGATCGGCGTGCCGATCGAGCCACTGGTCCACAGCCCCGCCCGTCGCGCGGGAGGAGCCCCTGCGAGCCGGCCGGGCTTCGACGCGGACGTCGCGATCCTCGGGCTGGGGCACGTCGGACTGTCCACCGCGCTCGCGTGCCACGCGGCGGGCAGCCGGGTCATCGGCATCGACGTCTCACCGACGCGGCTCGAGGCGATCCGCACCGGTGACCTCGACCTCGCCACCGGCGACCACGAACGGCTGGGCGGTGCCCTCGGCGACGAAGGCTTCGAGATCTCCGGCGATGTCGCAGCACTTCCCCGGGCGGCGGCGGTCATCGTGTGCGTCCCGACCCCGGTCCACGCCTACCGGGCCCCGGACCTGCAGATGCTGCGCGGCGCGTGCGCCGCCGTCGTCGACCGTGCCGTGCCGGGCCAGCTCCTGATGCTGACCTCCACGACGTACGTCGGCTGCACCGCGGACCTCCTGCTCGGCCCCTTGGTCCGCCGTGGCCTGGTCCCGGGCCGGGACATCAACATCACGTTCAGCGCCGAGCGGATCGACCCCGGACAGGAGTCGGTCACCCAGGGGTCCGTGCCGCGCGTCGTCGGCGGCGCGACCCCCGAGTGCCTCGAGCGGGCGGCGGACATCCTCAGCCGCTACGCCACCGACGTCCGCCGTGTCCCGTCGCTCGGCTCCGCCGAGATGACCAAGCTCCTGGAGAACACGTTCCGCGCCGTCAACATCGCGGGGGTCAACGAGCTCGCCGGCGTCTGCCGCACGCTGGACATCGCGGTGACCGACGTCGTCGAGGCCGTGGCCACCCGCCGGGTCGCGCCGTGATGCGGGCCACCACGACGCGCAGCGTCGTCACCGGCGGTGCGGGCTTCATCGGCAGCCACCTGGTCGAGCTGCTGCTGCAGCGCGGCGACCAGGTCATCGTCCTCGACGACCTGTCGACCGGCACGGTCAGCAACCTGGCCGCCGTCGCCGACCACCCGGGCCTGGAGATGCATCAAGGATCCGTCACCGACCCCGCCGCGGTGCGGGGGGCAACGCGGGGGGCGGACCGGGTGTTCCACCTGGCCGCCGCGGTCGGGGCCCATCTCCTCGTCGACTTCCCGTTGTCGAGCCTGCGGACCAACGTCCACGGCACCGAGGTCGTTCTGGAGGCCGCCCGGGAGACCGGCGCCGAGGTGCTGCTGGCCTCGACCAGCGAGCTCCACAGCAAGAGCACCGCCGACCGGCTGGCTGAGGACGCCGACCGCATCCTGGGCTCGCGGGTGCTGTCGCGATGGACGTACGCGACGGCGAAGAGCATCGACGAGGCGTTCGCCCACGCGTACTGGACCGAGCTCGGCCTCCCCGTCACGATCACCCGGCTGTTCAACACGTGCGGCCCGCGGCAGACCGGTCGCCACGGCATGGTCGTCCCGCGTCTCGTGGGACAAGCGCTCCGGGGAGGCCCGCTCACCGTCTACGGGGACGGCCGCCAGACGCGCTGCTTCTCGTACGTCGGTGACGTCGTGCCGGCCATGGTCGCGCTGGCCGAGAACAAGCACTCCAAGGGGCAGGCCTTCGATCTCGGCGGCGCCGAGGAGGTCAGCATGCTCGAGCTCGCCGATCGCATCCTGGCGGTCACCGGCAGCACGAGCCCCGTCGTCCTCGTCCCGTACGAGGAGGCCTGCTCCGCCGGCTACGAGGACGCGCGGCGCCGGGTGCCCGACAACACCCGCTCGCACGACCTGGTCGGGTACGTCCCGAGCACACCGCTGGACACCATGATCCGGCGCGTCGCGGAGAGCCTCACGACGCCGGGGAACGAGTCGCCCACGCCGGCCATGGCCGAGATGCCGGCGTCGTGACATGCGAAGTCATCGCATGCCCTACCGACCGGCCTGCCGGGTCATGCCTCGGCGGGGCGGCCGGACGGCTGACGTGTCCGGGCTGCGGCTCGGTCGGCGTCGCGGGCGGCGGTGACGATGACGACGGGTCGCCGACGCGCGGATCGCCGTGACGGCGCCGGACTGACCGGAGCGGGTCTGCTCCTGCTGATCGGGTTCGTGGGTGGGTTCCTCGTCACGATCACCGGGGGGGCGCGCCATCCCACCTACCCGTGGCACACCGAGATCGTCGCCACGACGTTCTGGGTCGGGGAGGTCTCCGACCCCGACGCCGCTGACGGCAGCCAGGTGCTCTCGACGTACGACGACAGCTGGCAGCAGAGCTACGGCGGCTGCGACGGGACCTTCGTGGGCAGTCAGTGCAAGACCGAGAAGCGGACCGCCCGCAACGGCTACTTCCCGACCTCCATGACGCCGAGGCAGAACCCGTTCTACCTCGACCTGCCCTACGACGACCTCCACGACGCCACCGGCTTCCGGCACCGCAGCCGGGTCATCCCCTGGGCCGACGACGTGCCCTACCGGGACTGGGTCACGACCCGGTCGAGGAGCCTCATGAAGAACCGGTGGGTCGAGATGCGCCGGGACGGCCGGAACTGCTTCGGGCAGATCCAGGACGCCGGTCCGGGGCAGTACCACGATGCGACGTACGTCTTCGGTGACGACGACGCCCGGCCCGTCAACCGCAGGTTCAACGGCGCCGGGATGGACGTCTCCCCGGCGATCAACGGCTGCCTCAACTTCTCCCAGCTGGACGGCACGGACGACCGCGTCGACTGGCGATTCGTCGAGGCCGAGGAGGTCCCCGACGGACCCTGGAAGAAGGTCATCACCTCGGCGCCACCCAGCACGTGAGGTCGGTCAGCTCCCCGGCACGATCGCGGCGATGATCGTGCCGTCGGAGCGCCGGCGTCCCGGCACGGGCTCCGGCTCGCCCTCGATCCGGGGACCCTGCCCGACGAGCGGCACGACGACCGGATCGCCCGGCAGGACTGCGATGCGCTGGCCGCGGACGACCAGCTCGGTCTCCTTGCCCTCCTCGATCGCGAGCTCGACGTGGTCGTGGTGGACCGTCACCCGTACCCGCGTGCCGAGCAGCGTGATCCGGTAGGTCAGTGACTCCCAGGACTCGGGCAGGCGCGGGTCGAGGGTGAAGACGCCACCGTGGTCGCGGAAGCCGCCGAAGCCGCTGACCAGCGCGCTCCACACCCCGCCCGTCGACGCCACGTGGACGCCGTCGGCGGTGTTGTGATGCCGGTCGGCCAGGTCGACGAACAGGGCCGACAGGAAGTAGCGCAGCGCCAGGTCGTGGTAGCCGACCTCGGCGGCGATGATCGACTGCACGACCGCCGACAGCGTCGAGTCGCCCGTCGTGATCGGGTCGTAGTACTCGAAGTCGGCGCGCTTCTCCTCGGGCGAGAAGTGAT
>JAOPXL010000178.1 GCA_025965175.1 Aeromicrobium sp. | reverse complement strand
CTCGTCGGCGCCGCGGGGGAGGTCGCGGATGTGGCCGACCGAGGAGTCCACGACATAGCCGTCCCCGAGGTAGCCCGCGATGCTGCGGACCTTGTTGGGGGACTCGACGATGACGAGGCTGGTCACGAAAACTCCTGAGGTGGGCGGACGGGGCATACGCTAACGCGTGCCGTCAAGGAGCACGGTCACCGAGGGGGTGCGGGGCGGTGAAATACTGTCCCGTGGCATTTTCTGGATATGCGCGGCTGTGGGCGGACCGATCCGTGCGGACCTTGTTCGTCGCGGCGTTCTTCGCCCGCATCCCGGCGATGGCCGCGCCGCTGGTCTTCACGCTGTACGTCGTGGGTGAGCTCGACGGGACCTACACCCAGGCGGGCGTGCTCGCGGCGACCACGACGCTCGGCATCGCGATCGGTGCGCCATGGCGTGGTCGGGCGATCGACCGCATCGGTCTGCGTCGCGCGGTGCTGCCGTCGATCGTCGCGGTCGCCGTGCTGTATCCCCTGGCGACGGTCGTGGAGTACGCCTGGCTGATCCCGATCTCGTTCCTCATGGGGATCTTCCTGATCCCGATCTTCTCGATCGTGCGGCTGTCCCTGACCGTCATGGTCGACCAGGACCAGCGGCGCACCGCGTTCTCCGCCGACAGCGTCCTGGCCGAGGGCAGCTTCATCATCGGCCCCGCGGTCGGCGCCCTGATCGTCACTCAGGCCGGCGGCGGTCCCGCGCTCATCACGATCGGCGTGTGCGAGGCGATCGCCGGGGCACTGTTCCTGTGGCTCGACCCGCCGACCCGCTCGGAGCCGAAGCCGGTCGAGGACGGCGCCGAGGACCCCTTCGACGGTCAGTGGATCTCGGTCCCGTTGGTGTTCCTCTTCCTCATCTCGGCCGGGACGATGGTGGCGCTGATCGCGACGGACCTCGGGATCGTCTCGCAGCTGCGCGAGCTCGACGCCGTCGGGTCGGTCGGCATCACGTACGGCCTCTGGGGGTTGTCGTCCCTCCTCGGCGGTCTGCTCTACGGCGCGCTCAACACCTCGATCCGTCCGACGTACCTCCTGCTCGCGCTCGGCCTGACCACGATCCCGGTCGGGCTCGGCGGGGAAGTCTGGTCGCTGTCGCTGTGGGTCATCCCCACGGGCTTCCTGTGCGCCCCGACCATGACCGCCGCGGGCGAGTGGATCGCCAAGCTCGTCCCGGAGCGCCGTCGGGGGGAGGCGATGGGCTGGCAGGGCACGGCGTTCACGCTCGGCGGGGCCGCGAGCTCGCCGTTCATCGGTGCCGCGATCGACGGAGTCGGGGCGTGGGGCGCGTTCGTCGTCGGTGGCTCGGTCGCCACGCTGATCGCACTCCTCGCACTGTTCGGCCAGATGATCCCCCGGTGGCGGCCGTCGCCGGAGTTGGCCACGATCGACGGGACCCCACGATGACGGTGCGCGAGGCGACCGAAACGGACCTGCCGGGGCTGCTGGCGATCCACAACGAGGCGGTCCGCACGACGACCGCGATCTGGGACGAGTCCGAGGTCAACCTGGACGACCGGCGCCGCTGGCTGCTGGACCGGCAGGCGGCGGGCTTCCCGGTCCTGGTCGCGGAGGTCGACGGCGTCGTGGCGGGCTACTCGTCGTACGGGCCGTGGCGCCCCAAGTCCGGCTACCGGCACACGGTCGAGAACTCGCTGTACGTGCTCGCGTCCCACCACGGCCGCGGGCTCGCGTCGGCGCTGTTCGACCGGCTGATCGCGCACGCTCGTGAGGCCGGGTTCCACCGCATGATGGCGATGATCGAGTCGTCCAACGCCGTGTCGGTCGATCTGCACCTGCGTCGCGGCTTCCGGGTCGTCGGTCAGATGGATCAGGTCGGCACCAAGTTCGGTCGCTGGCTCGACCTCACCGTGCTGCAGCTGGACCTCCCCCAACGCCATCGCTGACGCGTGGGTTACGCCTGCTGAGGAGTGGGTTACGCACGGTGAGGAGTGGGTTACGCCTGCTGAGGAGTGGGCTACGCACGGGCGCTCGTGTTCGCAACCCACGCGTCACCGTGCGCAACCCACGCGTCAGCGGTGGAAGAGGTTGCCGAGGGTCTTGGCGGCGGTCTTCAGTGTCCGTCCACCTGGCAGGCCGGGGACCTGGTCGATGATCGGCGTCAAGCCGAGCAGTCCGCCAAGGTGCTTGATCCTGAGGTGTCGCAACGTCACGAGCCGCACCGGGTCGGCGCGACCGGCCGATGCCTCCAGCAGGTCCTCCGCCCTGCCCGAGACCCGCGGTCCGTGCGGGTCCCCGTCGATGCGGTCGGTGGTCCAACCGCCGTCCGCGTGCGCCGTGAACGTCCACGGCGCCTCCTTGGCGTTGATCCCGATCGTCGCGTCGATGCCCTCCCGGGCGGCCAGGCACCCCGTCGAGTCGGTCAGCGCCGCGACACCGTGCCGTAGGAGCACCGGCGGGCACGTGCCGTCGACCGCGTCGGCGATGTCGAGGGCGTGGACCGCGAGCTCGTAGCAGCCGGCGTGCACCACGGTGAGCAACGGCATCGGGCCCAGCACGCTCGAGACCGGGTCGCCGCCGCGCTGCTGCCCCTCGTCGGACTTGAGCAGCTCGGCCACATCGGTGCGTGACGCGGCGAGCGCCTCCCGCACCGCGGCATCCTCGGCGTCCCCGTGGGCGGCGATAACCCGCCGGTTGAACGCGTCCGGGTCGAGTGCCGTGTCGACGTCGCCTGACCGCAGGCTCGCCAGGACGGAGGTCAGCGCCGACTCGCCGTCCCACGTACCGAGGTGGACCGCGACGTCGCGGACCGTCCAGCCCTTCAGCCGGGTCGAGGCGGAGAGGTCCGCGTCCTCGACAAGACCCAGGAACGCGTCCCAGCTCTCCAGCACCACGCCCGCGAGGTCGTAGTCGTCATGGTCGATGAGTCCCTGCTGCGGAGAGGCCATGACTCGAGCATCCCCTGCCGGTGGTGACGCCCGCACGTGGGACGCGGCACAACGTCCGACGGGGACCAGTCCACACCAGCAACAACGACCATCCACATCCTGCTGAAACCGCCGAACGGGTCGGGTTCAGGTCAGGAATCCGTCCTCCGCGAGCTCCCGCACCGACGGGGCGTAGATCCGCCGCAGGTCGTGGGCGTCGCGGTCGAGCAGCGACGCCAGCGCATCCAGGATCTGGCCGGAGGTCAGGTCGCCGTCGCTCGCGCCGACCAGGCCGGCCTCGACCGTGTCGACCTGCCGACCGCGGCGCACGCCCTGCTGCAGCCGAACCACGATCGTCTCGGGGTGCTCGGCCCCGACCGGCCCGCGCGTCTCCTCGACCAGGTCGGGCGCCTGCTGGAACGCGTGGTCGAGCAGCGCCGCATCGTCGAGCGCGCGCAGCAGATCGGTGCGCCGGCCCCAGTCCGCGATCGCCGGGCCGACCGGCGGCGCGATCTCCCCAGTCCACTCCTCGAGCCGGTGCACGGGGGTCGCCGCCGTCTTGCGCAGGCTCAGCCAGCCGAAGCCGATCCCCTCGATCCGCTCGGCGGCGAACCAGTCGAGCCACGCGTCGTACCGCTGGACGTAGTCGGGTGCCGTCGCGAGCCCCGCGTCGGCCAGCCACATCTCGACGTACGCCGCAGGGTCGACGAGCTCGCGCTGCAGGATCCACGCGTCGACCGGGCGCCCGCCGAGCCACTCGCCGACCTGGTCCTGCCAGTCGGTTCCGGCACGATGCGCCCAGTTGGCCAGGATCTGGCACCAGCCACCGTCGGTGAGGTGCGTGTCGGCGTTCTCGACCAGGTGCCGCACGACGCTGTCGCCGGGCATCCCGGAGTCGCGATAGACCAGCATCTCGCTGCCGGGGGGCGAGATGACGAACGGCGGGTTGGTCGCGATGAGGTCGAACGCCTCCCCTGCCACCGGGTCGAACAGGCTGCCGTCGCGGACTTCGGCGTCCAGGCCGTTGAGCCGAGCCGTCAGGGAGGCCATCGCCAGCGCGCGCGGGTTGACGTCGGTCGCGACGACCTCGCGGGCGTGCTGCGCCAGGTGCAGGGCCTGCACCCCGCAACCCGTGCCGATGTCGAGGGCCCGGCCAACCGGTGCACGGACCGTAAGCTGGGCCAGGGACGAGGATGCCTCGCTGATTCCCAGGACGTGCTCGGGGTCCATGGGTCGCGACGACTGGCCTCCCGAGTCCAGGCCCGGCGTGGAATCGCATACGATCCACCAGTCGTGGGACTCGTCGCCGTACGGGCGCACGTCCACCAGCGCGCGGACCTCACTGCCGGACGCCGCAAGCATCCCGGCCGCGACCAGCGGCTCGACCAGTTCCGGGAGCGCGGCATCGGCGTCGGCCCGGGCGACCGGGACCTGCAGGGCGAACAGCCGGACCAGCGTCGCCAGCGGGCCGCCGCCCCGCGTGGCCCGCAGCGCCGGGACGGTCTGGTTGCGGCCCAGCGCGCGGTGCGCGTCATCGCCCAGCAGGGCGTACACGTCGTCGACCGTGAAGGAAGCGCGGGTCAGGGCAGAACGAAGGGCGGGGACGAACTCGTCAGGAAGCACGCCCCCACCCTTCCAGAGGCGCAAACCCGTCCGCGAGTGGCGCAGATCTGGACGACACGCCGTCCCATTTTCTTTGATCTGCGCCACTCGCGGGTCTGTCAGGCGGGGATGCCTACCGTTGGCTCCTGCACACCGTCATGCGGGGGCTCCTGCGTGTCCAGCGCGATCGGGCGACGTTTGGAGGCGTACACCGCTCCCGCGATGATCACGACGGCCACGCCGGCCACGATGTAGCGCAGTGTGTCGTTGGCATCGTCGCCGTACGTCAGCTTGATGACCAGCGGGACGATCAGCAGCGACACCAGGTTCATGACCTTGAGCAGCGGGTTGATCGCCGGTCCGGCGGTGTCCTTGAACGGGTCACCCACGGTGTCACCGATGATCGTGGCCTCGTGCGCCGGCGATCCCTTGCCACCGTGGTTGCCGTCCTCGACGAGCTTCTTGGCGTTGTCCCACGCACCACCGGAGTTGGCCAGGAACACCGCCATCAGCGTGCCGGTCGCGATCGCGCCGGCGAGGTACGCGCCGAGCGGTCCCACGCCGAGGCCGAAGCCAACGGCGATCGGGGCGAAGATCGCCAGGATGCCCGGCGTCGCGAGCTCGCGCAGCGAGTCCCGTGTGCAGATGTCGACGACCTTGCCGTACTCCGGACGTCCGGTCCCCTCCATGATGCCGGGGATCTCGCGGAACTGGCGGCGGACCTCGTAGACCACGGCACCGGCGGCACGGCCGACGGCGTTGATCGCGAGACCTGAGAACAGGAACACGACGGCCGAGCCGATGATCAGGCCGACCAGCAGGCTCGGGTCGCCGACGTTGAGCACACCACGCAGCGAGTCGACCTCGCCGGAGGTGATGTCCTTCGCGAACGCCTCGAAGTCCTTGATGCCCGCCGCGTTGGTGACGTCGAAGGAGCGCAGGACCTTGGAGAACTCCTCCTTGATCGCGTCGGCGAACGAGCCGAACAGCGCGGTCGCCGCAAGCACGGCCGTCGCGATCGCGATGCCCTTCGTGATCGCCTTCGTGGTGTTGCCCACCGCATCGAGCTCGGTGAGGATCTGCGCACCGTCCTCGTCGACGTCGCCCGACATCTCGGCGATGCCCTGCGCGTTGTCGCTGACGGGCCCGAAGGTGTCCATCGCGACGATGACGCCGACCGTCGTCAGCAGGCCACAGCCCGCGAGGGCGACGGCGAAAAGCGACAGGATGATCGAGCCGCTGCCCAGCAGGAACGCCCCGAAGACCGCGGCGCTGATGACCAGCGCGGTGTAGACCGCCGACTCGAAGCCGACCGACAGGCCCGACAGGATGACGGTGGCCGCGCCGGTCAGCGAGGTCTTGCCGACATCCTTGACCGGACGGGTCTCGGTGCCGGTGAAGTAGCCCGTCAGCGCCAGGATCACAGCGGCCAGCACGATGCCGATCAGGACCGCGATGATCGCGATGAGGCGCGGGTTGCCATCCAGGTCGGCCGAGCTCTCGGTCCCGAAGAACTGCGTGACCAGCTGGTTGGACTCGGTCTTGCTGGCGAAGCCCATCGAGCTGTCGCTGAACTTGGTCGGCAGCAGCAGGAACGCCGCGCCGACCGACGCGAGCGCCGAGATTCCCGCCGAGAGGTAGAACGACCGGTTGATCGTCGTCAGTCCACCCTCGCCGGCCCGCGGACGGGTCAGGTATACGCCGATGATCGCTGTGACGGCGCCGATCGCCGGGATCACGAGCGGGAAGACCAGGCCCAGCGCGCCGAACGCGACCGAGCCGAGGATCAGCGCGGCGACCAGGGTCACGGCGTACGACTCGAAGAGGTCGGCCGCCATGCCGGCGCAGTCGCCGACGTTGTCACCGACGTTGTCCGCGATCGTCGCGGCGTTGCGCGGGTCGTCCTCGGGGATGTTCTGCTCCACCTTGCCGACCAGGTCGGCGCCGACGTCCGCGGCCTTGGTGAAGATGCCGCCGCCGACTCGCATGAACATCGCCAGCAGGGCGGCGCCGAAGCCGAAGCCCTCGAGCACCGCGGGGGCGTCTCCCCCGTAGATCAGGACGACCGCGGAGGCGCCGACGAGGCCGAGGCCCACCGTCAGCATGCCCACCGTGCCGCCGGTGCGGAACGCGATCTTCATCGCGACCTCGCGGCCCTCGTTCTGCGCTGCAGCGGCGACGCGGATGTTGGCGCGCGTCGCGAGCCACATGCCGAGGTAGCCGATCGTGGCCGAGAATCCGGCGCCCAGCGCGAAGAACACCGACCGGCCGATCCGGATCTCGGACGAGCCGGGAAGCACGAACAGCAGCGCGAATGCCAGCACGGCGAAGACCGCCAGGGTCTTGAACATGCGCCCGAGGTACGCCTGCGCGCCCTCCTGGACGGCCTGTCCGATCTCCTGCATCTTCGCAGTGCCTTCGGATGCCTTGAGTACTTCGGCGCGGAATACCGCGGCCATGATCAGCGCGATGACTCCGACCGCCGCGACGCCGTACACCACATAGGTGTTGTCGTTCGAGAGGTCGAGGTCCCCGGCTGCCGCAACAAGTGTCGCGTTCGCCATGAAAGATCCTCCAGAGATAAGGCAAGGACGTGCAGCGGCCTGGTGGGCAGACCGCGTGACGCACGCTACATGGAGGACCCAGGGTTTGGTGTGACCGGGATCACGACTGGCTGGAGCGCGCCTCGTCGACAGAGCGGTGAAGACCGAAGACCTTGTCGAGCCCCGTGATCTGGAAGATCTTGAGGATGCGCTCCTGCGTGCACACGATGTCGAGCGATCCGTCGTCCGCACGGACCCTCTTGAGGGCGCCGACCAGCACGCCGAGACCTGTCGAGTCGAGGAAGTCGACCTTCTGCACATCGATGATCAACCGGGTGTGACCCTCGTCGATCGCCGCCACGATGGCCTCGCGAAGTCGCGGCGCGGTGTAGACATCGATCTCTCCACCCACCTCGACGATCTCGAAATCGCCGTCCGTCCGGGACGTGACTGCCAGCTCCATGGGGCTCCTTCGCTCGCGAGCATTCAATCACGATCCGGGTGCCCGCGCCGGTGACGATCCCACATGCCGGGGACCCGGCTGGGCGGGCTCTGGGAGACTCGGGGGGTGGACCCCGCCGACCTTGTGCAGCGCTACGGCGAGCGGGTCACCCACGTCGAGCGTGTCCCGGCCCGCGAGGCAGTCGTCGAGCCGTGGCCCGAATGGGTCCACCCGGCGGTCCGGGACATGTACGCCGCCGAGGGTATCGACACGCTGTGGGGCCACCAGGCCGAGGCGCTGCACCACGTGCACGCGGGCCGGCACACCGTCATCTCGACCGGGACCGCGTCGGGCAAGTCCTTGGTGTTCCAGGCCCCGGCGCTGTCCGGGCTGGCGGGCGGGCGGTCAGGCAGCTCGCTGCACGGCAACCGGATGCCCACGGTCCTCTACCTCGCTCCGACCAAGGCACTGGCCGCCGACCAGCTGCGCCGGCTGGCCGGAGCGGCGGCGTTCGCCCGGCCGGCGACGGTCGACGGCGACAACTCCCGCGAGGAGCGCGCCTGGGCCCGCGACCACGCGAACTATCTGCTGACCAATCCCGACACGCTGCACCACTCGATCCTGCCGGGCCACGCCCGCTGGGCCAGGGCGCTCGGTGGGCTGACCCACGTCGTGGTCGACGAGTGCCACCACTACCGCGGGGTCTTCGGCGCCCACGTCGCCCACGTCCTGCGCCGGCTGCGACGGATCTGCGCCTACTACGGTGCCGACCCGACCTTCGTCCTGTCGTCGGCCACGGTGTCGGACCCGGAGGTGTTCGCGGCCCGGCTGACGGGGCTCGAGGTCGTGCCGGTCACCGAGGACTCCTCGCCCCACGCCGCACGAACCATCGCCCTGTGGGAGCCCCCGCTCCTGCCCGGCATCGACCCGATCGGCAACCCCACCGCTGGCACGGTCCGCCGCTCGGCCACGACGGAGGCCGGTGAGCTGCTGACCGACCTCGTGATCGGGCGAGTGCGCACACTGGCGTTCGTACGCTCGCGCCGTGGCGCCGAGTCCGTCGCGTCGACCGCCCAGCGCCGGCTCGGCGAGATCGATCCCGAGCTGGTCCCCCGCGTCGCGACGTACCGCGGCGGCTATCTGCCCGAGGAGCGCCGCGAGCTCGAGCGCCGGCTGCGCAGCGGCGACCTGCTCGGCCTGGCGAGCACCAACGCGCTGGAGCTAGGCATCGACATCGCCGGGCTGGACGCCGTCATCACGGTCGGATTCCCCGGCACCCGGGCGGCCCTGCAGCAGCAGTTCGGGCGCGCCGGCCGGTCGGGGCGCAGCTCGATCGGGATCCTCGTCGCCCGCGACGACCCGCTCGACACGTTCCTGGTCCACCACCCCGAGGCGCTGCTCGGGGCACCAGTGGAGGCGTCGGTCTTCGACCCCGACAACCCGTACGTCCTGGGGCCGCACCTGGCCGCCGCGGCGCAGGAGCTGCCCCTGACCGAGGCCGACTTCGCGGTGTTCGGGCCTCGCAGCGCCGAGGGCGTCGCCGCGCTGGAGGACGCTGGCTGGCTCCGCAGGCGCCCGGCCGGCTGGTTCTGGACCAAGCGGGAACGGGCCAGCGATCTGGCCGACATCCGCTCGAGCGGCGGGGCGCCGGTGCAGATCGTCGACGCCGTGACCGGGCGCCTGATCGGCACGGTCGACGGCGGCTCGGCGGACTCAACGGTCCACGAGGGCGCGGTCTACGTCCACCAGGGCGACAACCACGTCGTCGACGAGTACGACGTCGACCACGGCATCGCGATCGTCCACCGCGCCGATCCCGACTACTCGACGATGGCCCGGTCCGTCACCGAGATCGCCGTGACTGAGACCGAGCGGACCACGCCGTGGGGCGCCGCGGCGATGTCGTTCGGCTCCGTCGAGGTGGTCAACCAGGTTGTGTCCTACCTCAAGCGCAGCACGACCGGCGGCGGCATCCTCGGTGAGGAGCTGCTGGAGCTGCCCGCACGCACGCTGCAGACCAAGGCGGTGTGGTGGACGCTCGGCGCCGTCGCGGTGGCAGAAGCACTCGAGCACGACGACGTCCCCGGCGCGGCGCATGCTGCCGAGCACGCGGCGATCGGGCTGCTGCCCCTGCTGGCGACGTGCGACCGGTGGGACATCGGCGGGGTGTCGACAGCGCTGCACCCGGACACCGGGAAGTTGACGGTCTTCGTCTATGACGGGCACCCGGGTGGCGCCGGCTTCGCCGAGCGGGGCTACGACGTGGCGCCCCGTTGGCTGCGGGTGACCCGGGACGCGATCGCGGCCTGCGAGTGCCGGGACGGCTGCCCCTCCTGCGTCCAGTCCCCCAAGTGCGGCAACGGCAACGAGCCGCTCGACAAGGCCGGCGCGATCCGCCTGCTGAACGCCTTCCTCGCCGGGGCCCCCGCCTGAGCCCCGCTGGCAGTGACGTTCGGGCCCCGTGGACCCCCGATCCGGGGCCCAAACGTCACTGCCAGCGGTTAGTCGAGATAGAAGTCGGGGGCTGCGCGGGCGTCCTGGTTGGTCACCCACCGGCTCCCCCACCACGGCGGGCTCACCGCCCGGGCGTTGACCGTCGCGACGTCGAAGTCCATCCGGCACGCCGACAGCTCCGCCCCGTTGCGCCGGGCGATCGTGCGAGCCGCCGCGCACCCGTCCTCGCCCCGGACGCTGGCCTGCGACCCCGCCAGTGCGGCGAGGTCGGCGGCCGCCGCGACCTGGTGACGCATGCGGACCAGGCTCCCGACCTGGAGCAGGACGATCGCCGCGACGACCAGAAACACCGCCACAGCGGCGGCGTGGACCGTCGCAGAGCCGTGTTCGGACCGCACGACGTGCCCCGTCACGGGGACTCCTCGGCGGCGAGCGACGTCGACTCCATCTGCCGGGAGCCCACCCCGGAGAAGAACGGGACCGGCATCCGCGAGGTCGCCCGCACCGTCACCGACACGGTGCCGCCGTCCGAGGTGACCCGGACCGACGCGCCATCCGGCGACTGCCGGCGGGCCACCGTCTCGGCGGCGCTCGTCGACTCACCGCGAGCGATCATGCGGGCCGCCTCGCGGGAGGCGTCCGCGATGCGCACCTGGGTCAATCCCAGCGACACGACCCAGAGCAGCAGGAACGCGAGCGCGACCCCGAACGGCGCGATCGTGGCCAGCTCGGCCGTGACCATGCCGCGCTCCCGCCGCATCAGAACCGGATCCCGAGCCTCGGGACGCCCTTGAAGCTGTCGATCAGGCTGCGCCACGACAGGGCGCGCTCGATGATCTCGCGCAGGTGCTCGAACCACGGACCGTCGAGCCCCAGGAGACCGAGCTTGTAGAGCACCGCGGCCATCATGACGGCACCCAACGTGCCCACGGAGTATTCCGCGGTCACCATGCCGCGGTCGGTGCGAGGCCCCGGCAGGCACCCGCGAATCGTGCTGACCAGACGTGTCATGCGATGTCCTCTCGGGAGGGCCCGGGGCGGCGACCGGCGCCGCCCCGGACCGGATGTCAGAACGGGAGAATGCTCGGGATCTTGTCGAGCAGGTCCTTGACCAGGTCGCCGAACCAGGGGGACTGGCCGATCTTGACGAGCACGCCGCCGATCGTGCAGGCGCCGAGCGTGCCGACGGTGTATTCGGCGGTCGTCATGCCACGCTCGCCGCGGCGGGGATTGAGGTTCATGAGGTGGTCCTTCCATTCGGGTGAAGCGGTCGACAGAAGATGTGCCGCGGACCATCGGATGTGCGACGTGGATGCGGCGGCTGGGGACAACCCGCGCCGGATCGCCGGCTGTGGACTCACCACGAGAACGTCCGGAACGTCGCCAGCACGGTCGGCACGATCCCGATCAGGAAGAACGCGGGCAGGAAGCACGCCCCGAGCGGTGCCGCCGTCCGGACCGCGACCTTGCGGCTGCGCTCGCGCAGCAACGCGCTGCGCTCACGGCGCATCTCCTCGGCGACGCCCGAGACGACGTGCGCGAGGGGCATGCCCGACACGGCCGCGCGGCGGAACGCCCGGGCGACGGGCGCGAGCCCCGGATCGGCGGCCAGCGCCTGCCACACGGTGTCCTCGTCGGCGGCGATCGCCAGCCGGCCGGCGACCTGGGCGAGCTCGGGGCCCAGCGGCTCGGACGTGGCCTCCGCGGCCAGGGCGAACGCCGTCACGGGTGGTCGTCCGACCTCCAGCGCCGCGACCATGAGGTCCAGCGCCCCGGGCAGCGCCGCACGCACCAGCGCGGCCCTGCGACGGGACGCGCTGGACTCCAGCCGACCGAGCTGCCGGTGGGCCAGCGGAGCCAGCACCGCACCGGCGAGCACTCCCATCGGCACGCCGAGCAGCAGGACCGCAGCCAGCGGCGCCATGAGCGCCGCGGCGAGGGCCGGGTCGACCCGCCGCGCGGGCCGGGCCGGCTGCAGGACACGTCGGGCCCGTACGCTCGCGGGCTCCGGCACGAGGCACCACGTCGCGAGGGCGACCAGCAGCCCCGGGATCACGGTGCCCGCTCGACCGAGTCCGCGATCCGCTCGACCCAGCCGACACCGGTGCACGCCAGCCCGACGCCCGCCGCCAGGCACAGGACCCCGGCCCACGTGCCAGTCAGGACCGCCAGCGGGTCGCCGCCCATCCCGGACCCCAGCGCCATCCCTACGGCGGGCAGGACGGCCATCAGCCGACCCGTGGCCCGCGCGGGCGCCACCCCGGACTCGACCTCCCGCTCGATCTCGCGCTCGGCGCGTGTTGACTCCTCGAGCCGGTCCAGGACCCGGGCGAGCGGGGCGCCGGCACGCTCGGCGACGTGCCACGCCCCCGCCAGCTCGCCCAGCAGCTCGCGTCCCGGGGCCGACGCGGTCGCACGCAGCGCCGCCGGGACGTCGCCCCCGATGTGGGCCGAGCGGGCCGCAGCAGCGAGGAACCCGAAGTCCGGCGCCAGCCCGGCCAGCGCGTGCGCCGGCAGGATCCCGGCCCGGAGCTCGCCCGCCATCAGCCCGAGCAGGTCGGCGACCTCGGCCCGTCGGCGCCGGACCACGGCCCTGGCACGTGACGCCCGCACCTGGATGAGCGCGAACCCACCGGCCCCCGCGATGGTCAGCGCCAGGACCAGGCGAGGCCCCGGCAGCCCGACCACCACCGGGCCGCCGATCACGACCAGCAGCACCAGCCCGGTCGTCGCCGCGGGCCGCGCCGCCACCCCACCGCCCACGCCCAGCCGGTGGCGGACCCACCACGTGTCGGGTGGCCGCCGGAGCAGCACCGCCAGGCCGGCGGCCAGCGCGGCGACGACCGTCACGACAGGACCTGGCGGAGCCGGTCATGGCCCGGGCCCTGCACCGCGCGCCCGTCGACGAACGTCACGGCGGGTACGCACGTCACGACGCCGTCGGACCCGCGGCGCATCACGGCGACCTGGTCGAGGACGCGGCGACCCGCGGACGTACGCCCGAGGTGGAGCACGAGGTCGATGCCGGCCGCTAGCTGGCTGTGCACCGCGTCGCGGGGCAGCCCGGCGGCGACGCCGAGCGCCTCGAACCGGGCCGGCACGTCGACCGGGGCGTTGGCGTGGACCGTCCCGCACCCGCCCTCATGGCCCGTGTTGAGCGCGGCCAGCAGGTCGACGACCTCGGCCCCGCGCACCTCCCCGACGACCAACCTGTCAGGCCGCATCCGCAACGCTTGACGGACCAGGTCCCGCACCGTCACGAGCCCCGCGCCCTCGACGTTGGCCGGGCGCGCCTCCAGCCCGACGACGTGCGGGTGGTCGGGCCGCAGCTCGGTCGCGTCCTCCACCACGACGATGCGTTCGCGGCCGTCGACCTCGGCCAGGAGGCCCGCCAGCAGGGTCGTCTTGCCCGATCCCGTCCCACCCGAGACGACGAATGCGGCCCGGGACAGCACGACGGCCCGCAGGCAGTCGAGCGCGTCACGGGTCAGGGAGCCCGCGGCGTGGAGCTCCCCGAGGCTGAACGTGCGCCGGGCAGGCACCCGCAGCGAGATCAACGTGCCCGGCCGGGCCAGCGGCGCAAGCACGGCGTGCAGCCGGGTGCCGTCCCGCAGCCGGGCATCGACCCAGGGGCTCGCGTCGTCGAGCCGCCGACCCGCCTGGGCCGCAAGCCGCTGCGCGAGCCGGCGCACGGCGTCCTCGTCGGCGAAGCGCACCGACGTGCGCTCCAGCCCGGCACCGCGGTCGACGTGGACCGCGGCGGCGCCGTTGACCAGGACGTCCGTGACGCCGGGCAGCGCCAGCAGCGGGTCGAGCAGCCCCGCCCCCCGTGTCTCGCTGCGCAGCTGGTCGACCAGCGCCAGCACGGTGCCGCTGCCGGCGACCTGCTGCTCGGCCCGCAACGCCTCCGCCACGCTGTGCGGCGTGGGCTCGGCGGCCTCGGCCGCGAGACGCCGGCGCACTCGGTCGAGGATCGGCAGGTCAGCCATCACGGCTCCAGGCCCAGGGCGTCCAGCACGGCCCCGGCGGCACGCCGCACCGAGCGTGACCGGCCGGGACCGTGCCCCCGGTCGACGCCACCTCGCACGCGACGATCCGGCCGCATCCTCGCCAGCACCGGGGCGTCGACCGCGTCAGCCACGGCGGCCGGACCGATCCCACCGGGACGACGCACGCTGAGCACCGCGACCGACGGGGCGAGGTCTCGCAGCCGTCCCACTACCTGGCGGGCCGCAGCGACGGCACAGACCTCCTCCGGCACCAGCACGATGCTGAGCACGGAGCGGCCCACGATCTCCGCCCCGTGGTCGCCCAGGTGGCGCGGCACGTCGGCGACCACGACGTCGAAGCCGCGGACCGCCGCAGTCAGGACCGACCCGACGGCCTCCGGCAGCTCACCCCGGTGTGTGGCGCGCCACGACAACGTCGCGACGCCCCGGTGCGTCGGCAGGACGTCGGCGAGCGATCCCGCGTTGAGCCGGCCCCGGGTCGCGCCGAAGTCGTGCCACCGCAGGCCGTCCGCCCGCTCGGCGCCGATCACGAGCTCGAGCCCGCCGCCCAGCGCGTCGGCGTCGAGCACCAGCGGTCGCAGGCCCCGCCGGTGTGCCGCCAGCCCGAGCGACACCGCGAACGTCGACGCCCCCACCCCGCCCGATCCGCCGACGACGCTGACGACGGCGGCCTCGCCCCCACCGTCGAGCGCCGACGACAGCGACTCCAGGATCCGGTCCTCCTCGTGCGGGGAGCACACCGCGTCGACGCCCAGCGCGATCGCGACGGGCCACCACTGCGCGGGCTCCCGCGCGACGAGCACGACGTGCTGACGCCGCACCAGCTCGGCGCGGGACAGCGACGCCGCCAGGTCCTCGCCCACGATGACCGCCGCGGCCTGCCGCCACGCCCGTCGCGCCGCCGTCACGTCGTGCGCCAGGTCGGGGATCGCCCCCGCCGCGGCGCACCAGCGGAGGGCGTCGTCGAGCAGCTGCTCGTCCGTCGTGACGATGAGGGGTGAGGTCGGATCCGTCATGCGTACGACGATCCCCGGCCGGGGCCAGGGTCCGAAAGCACGAAGTCGCGGCCTGTGGACGGCCGAGCGTCACCCGCCGGCGTGTGGACGCCCCTATCCTGAAGGAGTGAGCCCCACGAGGTCAGCCGCATTCTTCGACCTGGACAAGACGATCATCGCCAAGTCGAGCACACTTGCCTTCGGCAAGCCCTTCTACGAGGGCGGGCTGCTCAGCCGCCGGGCGGTGCTGCGCAGCGCCTACGCCAACTTCATGTTCTCGATCAGCGGCGCCGACCACGACCAGCTCGAGAAGATGCGGGCCTACCTGACCCAGATGGTCACGGGCTGGGACGTCGAGGTCGTGCGGCAGTCGGTCGCCGAGA
>JAOPXL010000170.1 GCA_025965175.1 Aeromicrobium sp. | reverse complement strand
GCGTTGAGCTGCAGGTCGGGGGCCGTGTTGATGAAGCCCAGACAGTTGGGCCCGATCAGCCGCAGGCCGTAGGACCGGCTCAGCCCCAGCAGCGCCCGCTGGCGCTGACGCCCCTCGGGTCCCTCCTCAGCGAAGCCGGCGGAGATCACGATGAGCCCGTGGACGCCCTTGGCGGCGCAGTCGAGCACGACGTCGTTGACCGACTCTGCGGGGACCGCGACGATCGCGATGTCGACGTCGCCGGGGATGTCCTGCACGGTCTTGTACGCAGGAAGACCCGAGACCGCCTCGGCCTGCGAGTTGACGGCGTAGACGCTTCCGCTGAAGTTGCCAAGCACCAGGTTGCGCACCATGGCCTGGCCGATCGAGTCCTGACGCCGACTCGCGCCGATGACCGCGATGCTCCGGGCCCGGAAGATCCGCTCGATCGAGGCGGCCTCGGCACGCTGCTCGCGGGCCCGCATCACGCCGATCGCCATGTCGGTCGGCTCGATCTGGAACGACAGCCGCTGCACGCCGTCCTCGATCATCCCCTCGACCTGGTAGCCCATCTCCCGGAAGATCTGCTGCATCCGCGCGTTGGACGGCAGCACGTCGGCGATGAAGCGCAGGAGACCGCGCTCGCGCCCCGCCTGGGCGAGGTGCTCGAGCAACAGCTGGCCGACACCGCGTCCCTGGTGTGCGTCCTCGACGAGGAACGCGACCTCGGCCTCGTCGTCGGTGACCGCGTCATAGCGACCGACGCCGATGATCTCCCCGTGCAGCGTCACGACGAAGGCGACCCGGCGGTCGTTGTCGACCGTTGTGAAGCGGGCGACGTCCTTGTCCGACAACCGCGGGTAGGGTGCGAAGAACCGGAAGTACTTGGACTCCTCGGACACCCTGGCGTAGAACTCGACGATCAGCGCGGCGTCAGCCGCAAGGATCGGCCGGAGCTGGGCCACGCTGCCGTCCCGGAGCAGGACGTCGGCCTCCCAGTGCTCGACAACATGCACCTCGCTGGTCACGAGCCCAACCTATCGCGTCGGGTGTCGGCGTGGCGGTGGGAGTCCGGGGGTCGGCGTGGGGAAAAATGGACGTCTGACCAGCGTCTCCAGGAGAGGAAGGCATGGCCCGCAGCAGCAAGCAGGCTCCCGAGGAAGACTTCGAGGAGCACATCGTCGACACCGACGTGAGCGACGAGATGCGATCGAGCTTCCTCGAGTACGCCTACTCGGTGATCTACGCCCGGGCCCTGCCGGACGCGCGCGACGGGCTCAAGCCGGTCCAGCGTCGCATCCTTTACACGATGGACGACCTCAACCTCCGCAGCGATCGGGGCCACGTCAAGAGCGCCCGCGTCGTCGGCGAGGTCATGGGCCGGTTGCACCCCCACGGCGACAGCTCGATCTACGACGCCCTGGTCCGGCTGATCCAGCCGTGGTCGCTGCGCCTTCCCCTGGCCGACGGTCACGGCAACTTCGGCTCGCAGGACGACCCGCCGGCCGCGATGCGCTACACCGAGGTCCGCATGCACGGTGCAGCCGAGGCCATGACCGCCTCGATCAACGAGGACACGGTCGACTTCAAGCCCAACTACGACGGCCGCGAGAACGAGCCCGTCGTGCTGCCGGCCGCGCTTCCCAATCTCCTGGTCAACGGGGCCAGCGGCATCGCGGTGGGCATGGCGACCAACATCGCGCCGCACAACCTGATCGAGGTCGTGCAGGCGCTGCGCCACCTGATCAAGACCCCCAAGGCAGATCTCGACGACCTCATGCGGTTCATCCCGGGGCCCGACCTGCCGACCGGCGGCAAGATCGTCGGACTCGAGGGTGTCCGCGACGCGTACGCGACAGGGAACGGCTCGTTCCGCATGCGCGCCTCCGCACGGGTCGAGAGCGTCACGCCGCGCCGCAAGGGCATCGTCGTGACCGAACTGCCCTACAACGTCGGTCCTGAGAAGGTCATCGAGGCGATCAAGAAGCTCGTGCAGGCCAAGAAGCTGCAGGGCATCTCGGACATCAAGAACCTGACCGACCGGCACAAGGGCCTGCACCTGGTCATCGAGATCAAGAACGGCTTCATCCCCGAGTCGATCCTCGAGCAGCTCTACAAGAGCACGCCGATGGAGAGCTCGTTCGCGATCAACGCCGTTGCCCTGGTCGAGGGCCAGCCGCGCACGCTGGGCCTCAAGACCATGCTGGAGGTCTACCTGGCACACCGGTTCGACGTCGTCCGCCGGCGGACGCAGTTCCGGCGCACCAAGGCGGCGGACCGGCTGCACCTGCTGGAGGGCATGCTGCTCGCGCTGCTCGACATCGATGAGGTCATCCAGCTGGTCCGCGCCAGTGACAACCGCGCGGCCGCCAAGGAGCGGCTGATGACGGTGTTCGACCTGTCCGATCTCCAGGCGACCTACATCCTGGACCTGACGCTCGGCCGGCTCACGCGCTACGACCGGCTCGAGGTCGAGAAGGAGATCAGCGACCTCCGCAAGACCATCGAGGACCTGGACGCGATCCTCGCCGACGACCGGCTGCTGCGGAAGGTCGTGGGCGAGGAGCTCGACGAGATGGCCAAGAAGTTCGGCACCCCTCGCCGGACGGTGCTCCTGGAGTCCTCGGGGCAGACCGCGACCGCCGCGTCGCCGCTGGAGGTTGCGGACGACCCGTGCTGGGCGCTGCTGTCGGCCACGGGCCTGCTCGCGCGCACCTCGGACGACTCACCGCTCGGCGACCTCGACCGCCGGGTCAAGCACGACACGATCGTCTCGGCCGTGCGCACGACGGCCCGCGGTGAGATCGGAGTGGTCATGGCCGACGGCCGGGTGCAGCGCATCCAGGTGCTCGAGCTCCCTGCTCTGCCGCCCACGGCGCAGTCCCCCAGCCTGCAGGGCGGCATGCCCGTGCGAGAGCTGCCCAACCTCGACGGCACGGTGCTCGCCCTGACCTCCCTTGCCGCCGACGGCCCGGGCCTTGCGCTCGGCACCCGCCAGGGCGTCGTCAAGCGGGTGCGGCCCGAGACACTGGCACGCGACTCGTGGGACGTCATCTCGCTGGCCGACGGTGACGTTCTGGTCGGCGCGGTCGAGCTGGCCACGGGTGACGAGGAGCTGGCCTTCGTCACCTCCGACGCCCAGCTGCTCTACTTCTCCGCCTCGCTCGTACGCCCGCAGGGACGCTCGGGCGGCGGTGTCGCCGGCATCAAGCTCGCAGCCGGGCAGCGGGCCGTGTCGTTTGCCGCTGTCAGCGACGTCGCGACGGCCCACGTCGTGACGGTCGCGGGCTCCGCCGACGCCCTGCCGGGCACGCAGACCGGTGCCGTCAAGGTCAGTCCCCTGTCGATCTACCCGCCCAAGGGCCGGGCCACCGGCGGCGTCCGTTGCCAGCGCCTGCTCAAGGGCGAGGATGGTCTCCTGCTGGCCTGGGTCGGCGACGGGGTCCCGATGGCGTGCGCGACGAGCGGCACGCCCGTCGAGCTGCCCGCCGTCAGCGACCGGCGCGACGGCTCCGGCGTGCCCGTCGCCCAGCCGATCCTGGCCGTGGCAGGACCCGCGGCGACGTTGCCCAGCGTGCACGAGACGCCGGCTCCGCCCGTGCAAGACTGAGCCCGTGCGCACCCGACTCCTCGCCCTGGCCTTTGTCTCGGCCGGTCTCGTCCTCGCCGCCTGCACAGGCTCCTCCGACTCGAAGGGGGGCAAGGACGGCGGGACGGACCAGCTGGCCGCCCGCCTTGCGACTGCCAAGAAGACGCTGGACGGTGCCGAGACCATCACGATCTCGCTGTCGACGCCGAGCCTCCCGGACGGCATCACGGGGCTGCTGTCGGCGACAGGCAAGGGCAACCACTCCCCCGCCTTCGACGGCAAGGTCAAGGTCGTCACAGGCGGCGCGAGCCTGGGTGCCGACGTCATCGCGGTCGACGGGAAGGTCTACGCCAAGACCGGACTCGCCCCGGTGTTCCTGACGATCGACCCCGCCTCCCTCAAGGCCCCTGACCCCGCCTCGCTGCTCTCGACCGACGACGGGATCTCGCAGATCCTGGTCAAGACGCAGAAGCTCGAGGAGGACGGCAGGACCCGTGACGGCAAGGACATCCTGACGACGATCAAGGGCACCCTTCCGGGTGACGTCGTCCGAACGATCATCCCGTCGGCGGCGGCCGACGAGACGTTCACCGTCGCCTACCGCCTCGATGACGACGACGACCTCCGCGACGCGACCCTGGCCGGCCAGTTCTACCCGAGCGGCGGCAAGGTCACCTACACCGTGGCCCTGGCGACGTCGGACGTTCCGGTGACGATCAAGGCTCCCTGAGCCGGCACCCGTGTCCAGCACCCCGGCGATCAGGCCCGCCTCCAAGGTCCTGCTGGGACTCGCCGCTGTTGCGATCTCCTTCGCAGCCGCCGACACGTACGTCGTCGTGCTCGCGCTGCCCAAGATGATGAGCTCCGTGGAGCTCGACCTCAATGAGCTGCAGCGCGCCGCGCCCATCGTGTCGGGCTTCCTGCTCGGCTACGTCGCGGTGCTGCCCCTGATCGGTCGCATCTCGGACCTGCGGGGGCGGGTGCCGGTCCTGCTCGGATCGCTCGCGATCTTCGCCGTGGGCTCGATCGTGACGGCCGCGGCCTTCAACCTCGAGACGATCGTCGCCGGGCGGCTCATCCAGGGCATCGGCGGCGGCGGGCTGATACCGCCGACGCTCGCGCTGGTGGCCGACCTCTGGCCGCCGCACAAGCGCGGCTTGCCGCTCGGCGTCGTCGGCGCGGTCCAGGAGCTCGGCAGCGTCCTCGGTCCGCTGTACGGCGCGGCGGTGCTGGCCTTCGGTGACTGGCGAACGATCTTCTGGCTCAACTGCGCGATCGGGCTGGTGCTGGCGTCCGCGATGCTGCCGCTGCGCAACGCCGCCCGGCAGAAGGTCACGGGCAACCGGGCCGACTGGATCGGCGGGGTCCTCGGCGCCCTGGCCCTGGCCGGTCTCGCCCTCGTGATGGCCGCGCCCACCCGGCTGGTGCAGGACGTCGAGATCGGGCGGGCCTACCTCCCTGTCACGGGCGGCTCCCGCTGGCTCACTCCCCTGGCGCTGACGACGTTCGGGCTGTCCGCTCTGTTCGTGGTGCGGGTCCTCACCGCACGCCACCCCCTGCTCGCGTGGCGCACCTGGCCTGCCCTCGCACGTGAGACCGACGTGTGGGGCGGTCTGCTCCTGACACTCGGCCTCGGCGCCGTGATCCTGACGTTCGCCTCGGCCGATCCCGAGAGCGGCACCGCCTCCCCGGATGCACCGTGGCTCGTCCCGATCGCCGTCGTCGCGTTCGTCGGCTTCGCCGTCCGGCAGCGGCGCGCACCCCGCCCCCTCGTCCCCCGGGGCGCGCTGGCCGACCGGGCCGCGTGGGGATCGCTCGTGGTGTCGTTCTTCATCGGCAGCGCGCTGATCGCCGCGCTCGTCGACATCCCGTTCTTCGCGCGACTGACCGTCGACCGGGACTCCCAGCTCGACGCCGCGCTGGTCCTGGTGCGATTCCTCGTCGCCCTGCCCGTCGGCGCGCTGCTGGGCGGCTGGTTGCTGCGCCGGGTGCCGGCCAACGTCCTGACGTGCGTCGCGATGCTGATGAGCGCGGCGGCCTTCTGGCACATGTCGACGTGGGGGCCGACCTCTCTGGACAACCAGGTCGAGACGCTGTCCTTGGTCCTCGGTGGTCTGGGGTTCGGCCTCGCGATCGCACCGGTCAACTCGGTCCTGCTCGAGCACACCGCGGACGCCGTCCACGGCATCACCTCGGCGCTGCTCATCGTGGCCCGCATGATCGGGATGCTGCTCGGCATCTCGGCGCTCACCACGATCGGGCTCCGGGCGTTCTACCGCGCCTCCGAACGGATCCCCCCGGCCTCGACGCTGTGCGGCGGGACCGGCAACGACCTGTGCCAGGCCTACAAGGACGCACTGCGTGACGCCGGCATCACGCAGCTCCACGCGGTGTTCGTCGGGGCCGCCGGCGCGGCGGTCATCGCCGCCGTGCTCGGTCTGGTCCTGCTGCGCAGCCCGTCCGACCAGCCCCAGGACTGACTCCGATGGGGGCTGGCTACGCTGTCCCCATGGCTGACTTCGACGACATCCTCGCCGCCAACCACGCGTACGCCGAGGACTTCAACCTCTCCGGATTCGACGGCATCGCCCACGCGGGAGTCGCGATGGTGACCTGCATGGACTCACGCATCGAGCCTCTCGCGATGATCGGCCTCAAGGCCGGCGACGCCAAGATCCTGCGCAACCCCGGCGGCCGCGTCACTGACCAGGCCCTCGTGGCCCTCGTGCTGGGTGTCAACCTTCTCAGGGTCGACCGCATCCTCGTGGTCGAGCACACCCGTTGCGCGATGGCGTCCTCGACCGAGGACGAGCTCAAGGGCCGCCTCGCTGAGAACTCCGGCTCGGACGCCTCCTGGATGACACTCGGCGCGATCGTCGACCAGGAGAACACCGTCAAGGCCGACGTCCTGCGGGTCCGCTCGCACCCGCTGATCAGCGACGACGTCGTCGTCGGCGGATTCATCTACGACGTCGACACGGGTCTGCTGCGCCCCGTCGGCTGACAGCCGCCCTCAGGCGTCGATCTTGTCGGCGTCGATCTCGTAGGCGCCCTGAACGATGAACTCCTTGCGCGGCGGGACCTCGTTGCCCATCAGGAGCTCGAAGACCCCGGCCGCGGCCTCGCCGTCGTCGACGGTCAGGCGCCGCAGCGTGCGGTGGCGTGGGTCCATCGTGGTCTCCGCGAGCTGCCCGGCGTCCATCTCGCCGAGGCCCTTGTAGCGCTGCACGGGATCCTTCCACGCGATGTTCCTGCGCTTGAGCTCGGCGAGCTTGCGCTGCAGCTCGGCGTCGGAGTAGGTGTAGACGTACTTCTCCTGACCCTTCTTAGGGCTCGAGAGCTCGATCCGGTGCAGCGGCGGGACCGCAGTGTAGACGCGTCCGGCGTCGACCAACTCGCGCATGTAGCGGAAGAACAGCGTCGCCAGCAGGCAGCGGATATGGGCCCCGTCGGAGTCGGCGTCGGCCATGAAGATGATCCGGCCGTAACGGGCCGCGTCGACGTCGAACGAACGACCTGAACCGGCGCCGACGACCTGGATGATCGACGAGCACTCGGCGTTCTTGAGCATGTCGCCGATGCTGGCCTTCTGGACGTTGAGGATCTTGCCGCGGATCGGCAGCAGGGCCTGGAACTCCGAGTCCCGGGCCGACTTGGCCGTGCCGAGCGCCGAGTCGCCCTCCACGATGAACAGCTCGGAGCGCTCGACGTCGTTGCTGCGGCAGTCGGCGAGCTTGGCCGGCAGCGCGCTGGACTCCAGGGCGTTCTTGCGGCGCTGGGTGTCGCGCTGCTGCCGTGCCATGATGCGGGTTCGCGAGGCGCCCACGACCTTCTCCATGACGATCCGCGCCTTGGCCTTCTGCGCGGCCTTGGACGACGTTAGGAACGCCTTGAGCTCACGCGACACGACCTGGTTGACGATCTTGGTCACCGCGGGCGTGCCGAGGACCTCCTTGGTCTGGCCCTCGAACTGCGGCTCGGCGAGGCGGACCGTCACGACGGCCGTCATGCCCTCCAGGACATCGTCCTTGATGACGTCCGGGTCGCCGGACTTGAGCAGGCGGGTCGTCTTCAGCACGTCGTTGAACGTCTTGGTGATGCCGCGCTCGAAGCCGTTGACGTGGGTGCCACCCTTGGGCGTCGCGATGATGTTGACGAACGACTTGAGCTCGGTGTCGTAGCCGGTGCCCCAGCGCAGCGCGACGTCGACCCCGAGATTGCGCTCGATGTCCTGCGGCGTCATGTGGCCCTTGGCGTCCAGCAGCGGGACGGTCTCGGTGAAGACGTCCTCGCCCTGCAGGCGGAGCACCTCACTGACCGGCTCGTCGGGGGCGAGGAACTCGCAGAACTCCGCGATGCCACCGTCGTGGCGGAACTTCTCCTCGCTCGGGACCTCACCCCGCTCGTCCCGGATCACGAGCTCGAGGCCCGGCACGAGGAACGAGGTCTGGCGCGCCCGCGCGACGAGCTCCTCGTAGGCGAACTTGGCGCCCTTGATGAAGATCTGCGGGTCGGCCCAGTAGCGGACCCGGGTGCCGGTCCTGGCCTTGGCGACCTTGCCGATCTTGCGCAGCTCGTTGGTCGGCGTGAAGTCGACGTCGGGACCGTCACCGGCGAACACCCCGGGAACTCCGCGGCGGAACGACATCGCCCACGTCGCGCCACCCTTGTCCACCTCGACGTCCAGGCGTGACGACAGCGCGTTGACCACCGAGGCGCCGACGCCGTGCAGGCCGCCAGTCGCAACGTACGAGCCGCCGCCGAACTTCCCGCCGGCGTGCAGCTTGGTGAAGACGACCTCGACACCCGTCAGGCCGGTCTTCTTCTCGACGTCGACCGGGACGCCGCGCCCCTGGTCCTGCACCTCGACCGAGCCGTCGGCGTTGAGAGCGACCAGGATGTGCGAGCCGTGCCCACCCAGGGCCTCGTCGACGGAGTTGTCGATGATCTCCCACAGGCAGTGCATCAGACCCCGTGTGTCGGTCGAGCCGACGTACATGCCGGGGCGCTTGCGGACCGCTTCCAGACCCTCGAGGACGAGGAGGTTCCGGGCGTCGTACGTGCTGTCGATGATCATTTCCTTTGCGAGTGTGGCTCCGTCCACCCTAGCCAGCGTGGCCATGGACTCCTGTCTGACACGCGGTCCGCCGCGCGCCTGCGTCGGTTTGCGCCCGTCAGGGAGTATCTATGTCGTAGGTCACCATCTCGCAGAGCGCGCGGCACGGAATACGCCCTCGTGATTGGATGTTGATCAGGAGACAACCGCCCATGGCTCAGAGAGAAGGTCACCGTGACAACACTGACAGCCCCCAAGCTGAGCTCCCTCGACCGCTGCGACCGGTGCGGCGCACAGGCATACGTTCGCGTGACCCTGGGTGGCGGCGGAGAGCTCATGTTCTGCGCCCACCACGCTCGCCAGCACGAGGACAAGCTCCGCGAGGTGTCCGCCCTGATCCATGACGAGAGCGAGCGACTCGCTGCGTCCCCGCTGGTCGACGACGAGGCCTGACTCCACCACGACGAAGCATGACCAGAGCCCGCCCGGATGATCCGGGCGGGCTCTCGTCGTGGTGCCGCGAGGTCAGGCGTGGGTGCGGCGCCGGCCGCCGGCCACGAGGCCCAGGCCGCTCAGGATCAGCAGCAACCCGCCCGCCGCGCCGAGCATGATGTGCTCGGGAGCGCCCGTGTTGGGCAGGACGGCCGAGGTGTAGGCAGCGGTCGTGACGGTGTTGCCCGCAGCCGTCGGGGCGTTGCCCGAGCTGCTGCTCCCACTGACCGCGCCGCAGCGGCCGCGTCCCGTGACGGCGATCAGCACGTCGGCAAAGGTCGTGAAGGCAGCGTCAGCGCGAGTGACGCCGTACGTGAGGTTGCCCGACCTGGTCGCCGAAAAGGTGAGCTCACCGGTCTCCGCGTCGATCGTGGCGTCGGTGCACCGGTTCATCTTCTCGATCGAGTAGATCAGCGGGGAGACCTCGGACATCTCGTCATCGAGCTGCTCGTCGTTGGCCCCCAGGTCGAGGACGTTGACGACGCCCGCTGCGACCGTGACGACGTCATCGACCGCGCACGCGATGTCCGCGTCCTCGCCGCCGATCAGCAGGTCGTCACCCTCGCCACCGCACAGCAGGTCGCTGCCGCTGTCGCCGAGCAGCACGTCGTTGCCGCCCTCGCCGTACAGGACGTCGTCGCCACCGTCGATGACCGTGCTGCAGAAGAACAGGAAGCAGAAGCTGTCACCGTCGCCGTAGATCACGTCGTCGCCGTCGCCGCCGTACAGCACGTCGTCACCGCCGTTGACGGTGCCGAGGAAACCGAAGCCGTCGCCGACGATCTGGTCGTTGCCGTCGCCGCCCCTGATCGTGTCATCCCCACCGTTCACGGTCCCACCGAAGGCGGCCGCGCCGTCACCGGAAAGGTTGTCGTCGCCGGCACCGCCACTGATCGTGTCGTTGCCGCCGTTCACGGTCCCACCGCCCACGGCATCGCCGTCGCCGGTCACCTCGTCGTCGCCGGCACCGGAGTTGATCTCGTCATTGCCGCCGTTGACGGTCGTACCAGGGCCGGCGTCGCCGTCACCGCTCACTTCGTCGTTCCCGTCGCCCGAGCTGATCTCGTCCGAGGCTGTTGTCCCGGTGATGGTGTCGGGTCCGGGAGTGCCGGAGATGTCATCCGCGTGCGCCGCGATCGGCGCGAACATCAGGGCGACGGTGGTCAGAAGTGCCGCGAGGCGCGGCGTTGTACGGGAGGACTGCATGGGGGAGCTCCGGTCCGTGTCTGGGAGTGTGGCCGCCCCAACCTGCCACATTCACGCCCCCCGCGTGGCAGAACCCCAAAATGCAACACCCGGGCAGAGGATCTGCCCGGGTGTTGCGGAGGTGGTGAGATTCAGTCCAGGTAGTCGCGCAAGACCTGCGAGCGCGACGGGTGACGGAGCTTGCTCATGGTCTTGGACTCGATCTGGCGGATGCGCTCACGCGTCACGCCGTAGACCTTGCCGATCTCGTCCAGCGTCTTGGGCTGGCCGTCGGTCAGGCCGAAGCGCATCGACACCACGCCGGACTCGCGCTCGCTGAGCGTGTCGAGCACGGCGTGCAGCTGCTCCTGCAGGAGCGTGAACGACACGGCGTCGGCCGGGACGATCGCCTCGGAATCCTCGATCAGGTCGCCGAACTCCGAGTCGCCGTCCTCGCCCAGGGGCGTGTGGAGGCTGATCGGCTCGCGGCCGTACTTCTGGACCTCGACGACCTTCTCGGGCGTCATGTCGAGCTCGATCGCAAGCTCCTCGGGCGTGGGCTCGCGGCCCAGGTCCTGCAGCATCTGGCGCTGGACACGGGCCAGCTTGTTGATGACCTCGACCATGTGGACCGGGATGCGGATCGTGCGGGCCTGGTCGGCCATCGCGCGGGTGATCGCCTGGCGGATCCACCACGTCGCGTAGGTCGAGAACTTGAAGCCCTTGGTGTAGTCGAACTTCTCGACGGCGCGGATCAGGCCGAGGTTACCCTCCTGGATCAGGTCCAGGAACAGCATGCCGCGACCCGTGTAGCGCTTGGCCAGCGAGACCACGAGGCGCAGGTTGGCCTCGAGCAGGTGGTTCTTGGCGCGGCGACCGTCGACGACGATCCACTC
>JAOPXL010000108.1 GCA_025965175.1 Aeromicrobium sp. | reverse complement strand
GGACAGCCGATCTGGGTACGCCCGGAGCCGCCGTTCACCTTCCAGGTCTGGCTCGTCGCCGCCGCGATCTCGGTCGTCCTGACCGCCGGGTCGATCCTCCTGGCGCCGGCGTTCGAGGTCGCCGCGGCGATCTTCTCGCTCGTCGTCCTCGGCCTCATCACGGCGATCTTCCACCGGTACGCCAGTGGCTGCCAGGAGCTGCGCGACGCCGTCGACGCGTACGCCCCGCGGATCGCGTTCCCCTGCGCCGGCGACCCGGACCACCTCGACACCTGGGCCCGGTGGATCGCCCCGACCGGCATCCCATGGGTCGTCGTGGCGCGGACGCCGGAGCTGTTCGCCGAGCTCGCCGCCGCGCACCCCGGAGCCCCGATCGTGCTGGGCGAGGTCCCGGCCACCGTGACCGGCGTCCTCCACCGCGACGAGACCACCAACGCCGACGCTCCGGCGAGCCCGACAGCGAAGCAGGTCGTCGTCGGGCGCACCGACGAGCGCCGGTTCAGCGGCCTCGTCACCGAGCTCGCCGGCCCCCAGCCGCGCTGAAAGGCGGGCTCACACCCGGGCGGCGTCGACCTGCGGCTCGTCCGCGACCCGGTCCTCCGGGTGCCCCGGCACCCGCGGGATCAGCAGCGCGACCCCCGCGGCCAGCGCCATCGCGACGGCCAGGACCAGGAAACCGTGGCGATAGCCCGCCTCGACCGGATAGCCACCGGCGCCGGCGCGGGCCGTGATGATGCCGGCCATCATCGCTGTGCCTAGCGAGCCGCCGATCAGCCGGATGTTGGCGTTCATGCCGCTGGCGACCCCGGTCTGCTGCGCCGGGACCGACGCCAGCACGACCCCGGCCAGGCTCGACACGACCAGCCCGATGCCCAGGCCCTGCAGCGCCATCCACGCGCCCAGGTGCCACCGGTCGGCGTGCACCAGCGCGATTCCGACGAACGCGGCCGCGCTCGCCAGCAGTCCGGCCGCCACGACGTACCGCGCCGACAGCCGGTGCACCAGCCGCGGCGCGACGAACCCCATGACGAACGACACCGCCGACGACGGCAGCAGGATCCACCCCGACTCCGAGATCGTGGCACCGAAGCCGAAGCCCGACTCGACCGGCGTCTGCAGCAGCTGCGGCAGGAAGCCCAGCGAGGCGAACGTCCCGAAGCCCGCCCCGAACGCCACGACGTTCGCGGTCCACACCCCGCGGCTGCGCATCAGCTCCAGGTCGATCAGCGGCACCGCGGCGGCCCGCTCGGCGGCGACCCACGCGGCGAGCAGCAGCGCGGCAGCGGCGAACAGACCCAGCACCAGCGATGACGTCCAGCCGGCGGGATTGCCCTCATTGAGCGCCAGCAGCAGCGCGACCAGCCAGCCCGACAGCAGCACCGCCGGCAGCACGCTGACCCGACCCGCCATCCGCACCGGGGACGCTGGCACCAGGCACAGGACGCCGACCGCGGCCAGGCCGGTGAGGATCGCGGGAAGCCAGAACAGCCAGGCGTAGCCGAGCCCCTCCACGATCGGCCCGGCGATCACGATCCCGACACCGAACGCCGCCGAGGTCAGCGACGCCAGCAGCCCCACCGCAGCACCGGACCGCTCCCGCGACACCTCGTCGCGGATGATCCCGAACGACAGCGGCACCGCGCCGCCGCCGAGGCCCGCGACGACCCGGGCGGCGATCATCCAGCCGATGCTGGGCGCCAGCGCGGCACCGGCCGAGCCGATCGCCAGCAGCGCCAGGGTCACCGCGAGCATCCGCTGCTTGCCGACCGCGTCACCGACCCGGCCGATCAGCGGGGTCGCGACCGCTGCGGACAGCAGGTACGCCGTCAGGACCCACGTCACCGTGGCCTGGTCGGTGTCCAGGTCGGCCTGGATCTGCGACAGCACCGGGATGATCATGGACTGCAGCACCCCGAACGCCGACACGCCCACCGCCAGCACGGCGACCGTGGCGCGGGGGCGGAAGCGATCGCGGGTCATGTGCGGCCCATTGTCGCGGAGGGTCAGCGGCCGTGACGCACCAGGGCGCCGTCGACCGAGTCGTCGACCAACGACTCCGCCGCCGGGTCCATCTCGAGCCGCTGCTCGAGCTCCTGCGGGCTGAGCCCGGGGATCGCGAGGCCCGCGGCCGCGGCGGCGAGCAGCGCGCCACCCAGCACGATGAAGCCGGCGGTGTAGCCGATCTCGTCGGGGAAGCCGCTGGGCAGGAAGTGCGCCGTGACGATGCTCGCCATGACGGCGGTGCCGACGGAGCCGCCGATCGTGCGGATGTTGGCGTTCATGCCGCTGGCGACACCGGTCTGCTCGGGGGTGACCGCCGCGACGATCAGCCCGGCCAGGCACGCGAACGCGAAGCCGATCCCGGTGCCGACGATGCCGTTGGCGGTGGCGACCTGCCACTTCTCGTCGTGGAAGAAGGCCAGCATGAACATGCCAACCGCGCCGACCGCCGAGCCGGCCACGACGACCGTCTTGGCGCCGATGCGCTGCGCGATCGGGGCGGCCACCAGACCGGTCAGGAACGTGAAGACCGCGGACGGGAGCAGCAGCATCCCGGACTCGGTGATCGAGGCCCCGAAGCCGTACCCGTTGGCCGACGGCGTCTGGTTGAACTGCGGGATGAAGCCGAACGAGGCATACATGCCGACACCCAGCAGGAGCGCGACGAGGTTGGTCGTCCACACCCCCGGCAGGCGCATCATCTTCATGTCGATCAGGGGGACGTCGACGGTCAGCTCGACCCGGATCCAGGCGATCGCGACGACGGCTGCCACGACCAGCAGGCCGATGACCTTGGGCGAGCCCCAGCCCCACGAGGGCGCCTGGCTCAGGGCCAGCAGCAGGGCGATGAGCCACGCCGACAGCAGGAACGCCGGGAGCAGCGCGATGCGGCCGGGGGTACGCACGGGGGACTCCGGCACGACCAGGACCGCCAGCACGGCCATCACGGCGGTGACGATGAACGGCAACCAGAACAGCCAGTGGTAGCCCAGCCCCGAGCTGATCGGGCCGGCCAGCACGATGCCGGCGCCGAAGCCGACCGCCAGCAGCGACGACACGACGCTCACAGCACTGCCGACCTTGTGGTGGGGGAACTCGTCGCGGATGATCCCGAACGCCAGCGGCAGCACGCCGCCGCCGACGCCCTGGATGACGCGGGCGCCGATCAGCACGCCGATCGACGGGGCCAGCGCGGCGAGCAGGGAGCCGAGCGACAGCGCGGCGAGGGACAGGACCAGCATCCGCTGCTTGCCGTACGCGTCGCCGAGCCGGCCGACGATCGGGGTGAACACCGACGCCGACAGCAGGTACGCCGTCAGGACCCACGTCACCGTGTTCTGGTTCGTGTCCATCTCGATCTCGATCTCCGAGAGCACGGGGATCGTCAGCGACTGCATCAACGTGTAGGACGCGACGGACACCGCGAGGACCGCGAAGCTCACCCAGTAGTGGGTGCGGCGGGTGGGAGTAGGCACAGGGATCTCACTCAACAGATGGGGGCGCAACGACAACGACGAAGCGATTGCCCCGTGCAACGATCCTACGGAGGATCTCTCCGCATCGACAGCCGCGGCGGCCGTGTGCCGCATCACGGCGAGGGCCGCGGTCAGCGGGAATTGCGCTCCATCACGAAGTAGGCGCCGACGACGATTGCGGCACATGTCAGCCAAAAACCGCCGATGATCCCCAGAATGGTCATACAAGAACCATCCCAGACAGGTCGTCTGTAAACAAGAGTTGCATCCAGAAAGGACCTCAGTCCTCGGCCAGCACCACGACCCGGTCGGCCACCTCGATCGCGAACGTCCGGGACTTCGCCGGGTTGACGTGCACCCCGAAGCCCGCGTCCGCGTCGTGGGAGTCCGCCGCGATCCGGTATCCCAGCGCGGTCTCCCCGCGGTGGGCGGCCGCGGCGACGATCGTCGCGTACGCCACGGGGTCCCCCGCGGTCACGTAGTCCCGCGCCGGGCGCAGATAGATCTCCGCCCCGTCGGCGTCCAGGAGGTCCTCGAAGACCGCCTCGAGACGTTCGTCCTCCGAGAGCTGGGACAGGATCAGGCTGAGGATCTCGTCACTGACGATGACGTCGTCGACGTGGGCGACCTGTGCCAGCGCCCGATTGCGGTCGTCCAGCATCTCGCTGACCACCGAGGGCCGCTGCCCCGCGCTGCGGTCGCCGACGATCTCCCGCAGGTGCAGCAGGGTCACCAGGGTGCGGGCGTCGGCGCGCTGGACGGTCAGCTCGTCGGAGTAGCAGAGCACGATGACCTGGTCGAAGTCCCGGACGCCGAGCCGGTCCAGGGTCGCCCGGTCGGACGTACGCCCCCGGTCGACCGTGACGGACAGATTGGCCAGCGGCGGGACCTCGGGCGTCCCGAGCTCGGTCAGGACGTGCAGACAGGACCCGGGCTGGGCGTAGTTGTCCAGCTCCCGCACGACGGTCGCCGCCCGCTCGTTCCAGCCCAGGATCAGCACCCGGGAGGGTGCCTCGTCGCTGACCGGGGCGGTGTTGATGCGGGACTCGTCGACCGGCGTCCGCGCGCCCGCGGTGGCGGCCAGGACCGAGTCGTCCTCGGCCACGACGACGAGCTGGCTGCCGCCGACGACCCGGTCCATCGGCGGGTTGAGCTGCACCCGGCCGCCGGCGGACACCAGGCCGATGACCGACACCGACTCGTACGCCGCGACCGCCGCAGCGTACGACCCGCCGCTCAGCAACGGGTCGGTGTGGAAGTAGATCTCGTCGCCGTCGAAGTCGAACAGCTCGGTGTATACCGCGGCGGCACCGGACTGCCGGGACGTCTGCACGATGAGCCGGGCGATCGTCTCCCGCTTGTCGACGATGACGGTGCGCTCCCCGCCGACCAGGCGGGCGGCCTCGAGGTTCTGCGGGTCCTGGATCTCGGCCACGACGTGCGGGTCGGTGCCGTCATGGGTCAGCGCGAGCAGGGTCTTGATGACCTCGCTGTCCGGCTCGTCCCCGCCGGGCGAGAGCACGATGATCGAGCGGGCCTGGCCGTGGTTGGTCAGCGCCAGGTCGCCGACATCGAGTCCCGACCCGGTCCGGCAGACGACCCGGGTGCCCAGGAGGTCGGGCACCTTCTCGCGGATCGCGTCCTCCATCTCGACCTTGTCCTGGTCCGCCAGGATCACGATCGCCGCCCGGCGACGGCTCTCGTTGGCGATCGACAGCTCCCGCACGATCGCGAACACCGAGTCCGACCAGCCGAGGATCACGGTGTGGTCCGTCTCGATGACCAGCGACCGGCCGCGGCGCAGCTCGGCGAGCTTGTCGTCGATGCCGGTGGCGATGACCCCGATCAGCGCGCTGACGATGAACAGCCCGGCGACGGTCAGCACCAGCATCGTGACGATGAACCGCCACGTGCCGGAGTCACCCGCGACGGTGCCGGGATCGAGGGCGTGGAAGAACGTCGCGAGCAGCTGGCCGAGGAAGCCGCCCTTCGCGTTCGGCGCTCCGGGCTCGAGACCCGTCACGGTCACGAAGACGGTGAACAGGACGATCAGCACGAGCGTCACGACGGCGAGCCAGGCGACCAGCGCGGAGGTGCCGCGGGCCATCGTCTGGTCGAACCAGTAGCGCAGCCGCGCCCCGAAGGTCGGCTCGGCGTACGCCTTGCCTACCCGGGTGTTGTTCTTCTTCATCTGCTTGACGGTGCGCTGCCGCAGCTGCCGTCCGGTCTGTCCCATGCCCGTGCCCATCGCGTCGGTGGAGATGCGCCGATCGCGCACCGGGTGCATCATCTCGGACCGGCCGCCCCCGCCGCAGGCGAATGCGGGTGACGCTGGTCAGGACCCGATCAGGTCGTCGAGGATCCGCTTGTCGTGGGCGTTGACGACGGTGACCCCGTCGATCGCGTGCAGGCGGGACAGGGTCGCGTGGTTGACGGCGACCCGCTTGCGGTCCTGCGCCATGACCTTCTCGAACGCCCGGAACGTCCCGACCTTCCTCAGCGGTACGCCCGAGGGCGTGTTCGTCGCGTACGAGCTGGCGTCGAACACCGCGTCCCCCGCGTGCACCAGCAGCCCGCCGTCAGCGGTGTCCACCGCGACCGCCGCGTGCCCCTTGGTGTGCCCCGGCATCGGGACGTACGTGATGCCCGGCAGCACCGGCACGCCGCTGAGTCCGTGCTTCCACGGGTCGCCGGGACCGGCGTGCGTCTGGAACGTCGGACGGTGGTCCCACTGCCGCGAGGAATAGCGCTGCTTCGACGCGAAGTCCGGGTTGACCACCGCCCAGTCGTGCTCGGCGGTGGTCGTGTGGATCACCGCGTGCGGGAAGTCGGCGATGCCGCCGATGTGGTCGAAGTCCATGTGGGTCAGCACGATGTGCGTGACGTCGGAGGTCCAGTGACCCATCGCCTCGATCTGCGCCGCCGCTGTGAGGGCGTCGTCCCGGGTCGGGCGCAGCATGAACCGCGCGGGACCCATGCGCTTGGGATCGGCGAAGTCCGCGCGACCCAGGCCGCTGTCGACCAGCACGAGCCCGTCATCGGTCTCGATCAGGAGCACGTGGCACACGATCTCCGGTGCCGTCGGCGGACGCATGGACCCACAGTTCAGGTGGTGGATGAGCATGGTCTGCATCTTGTCGGAGATGCGGGCGTCCGGCCGCTCGAATCGCGATATCGACGCCGTCAGGTCTATCCGTGCAGGCGCGGCCTCAGCCAGACGACGTCGTCCGATCGACGTTGCCCGGCCCGCGAGGGCTCGTCATCCGCGGACCGCTGTCGTTGCTCATTCCGATATCGCCACAACAGCCAGGTCATGAGCACCGCATTGCTCACGACAATGAACACGACAACCCCCACCACGACTCCCAGCATGATCTCCATGAGTTGAGGGAACTCCCCACGGAGGAGTGGAGTTGGCCGCATGCAGGCGCGATGCGGGAACCCGCGGCAAGGGTGCGGTCGGCGCGCCCGTCTGAACCCCAGCCTGACCCTGTCCGGAGCTACCCTCCTCTGTGTCGGACAACGGCGCGACGAACTGCGTCGTTTGCGACTCGACCGGGAGGGTAATCGCGGCCATGATTTTCGCGCTCCGGGTTGTCGCTGCCCTATGGGGCATCAGCTTCGCCGTCGTGATGGCCGGCTTCCTCGTCGACACGGTACGCACGGCCGTGCTCGACTACCGCCGCAGCCGGCGCACGAGCTCAGCGGCTGAGACGAGCCGTTTGGCCGGTCAGTCCGCGCTGGATCAGTCCGAGCCGAAGAGGTCCCGGGTGTAGACCCGATCGCGTACGTCCTCGAGCTCGTCGACGAGCCGGTTCGCCACGATGATGTCGGACTGCTCCTTGAACT
>JAOPXL010000100.1 GCA_025965175.1 Aeromicrobium sp. | reverse complement strand
AGATGAGCATCAACAAGCGTGCTGTCGCGGCGATCGGTGCTGTGCTGCTGACGATCCTGGGCATTATCAGTCTCGTCGTGTACGCGAACGGCGCCAAGGCGCGCGCCTTCGAGGGGGCCGAGCTCGTGTCCGTGCTGCAGGTCTCGAGCGAGGTGCCGGCCGGCACCAAGGCCGAAGAGGTCAGCGGCTCGGTCGACACGGTACAGCTGCCCAAGACCGCCGTGCCGTCGAGCGCTCTGAAGAGCCTGGCAGACGTGTCGGGCAAGGTAGCCACCGCCACGCTGGTGCCGGGCGAGGTACTGGTCTCGGAGCGGTTCGGCACCACCGCCGAGGTGGACGGGGGCTCGAAGGTGACCGTGCCCAAGGGGCTTCAGGAGATGCAGCTCCGTCTCGCCCCGCCCCAGGGGCTCGATGGCAGTGTCTCTGCTGGGGATCGGGTCGGGGTCGTGGCGAGCTATGACGACGTGAAGCGCTCTGGCTTCGCGGTCAACCAGGTCTTGGTCCTCGACTCGGCCAAGTCCCTCACGGGCACCGGAGATGAGGGCGGCACGGATGTCGTGCTGCGCCTTGCGGTCTCCGGCAAGGATGCCGCCAAGATCGTTCATGCCAGCCAGTTCGGGCACATCTACCTGACGAAGCAGGGCAAGGACGCGGACGTGGGTCGAGACGTGGTCAACCAGGGGGACGTCATCAGGTGACGAATGTCCTGCTCGTCGCCGTGGATCCCCAGATCGGGGACCGTGTCGGCGCGCTTCCCGGGCACTGGACCGAGTCGATCGACCGAGGCAGCGCTGCCCATGTCGCACGATTCGACGCCGGCGGCAGCGAGTTCGAGCCCGACATCATCTTCGTCGGTTCTGGGATGTCGGTCGACAATGCCCTCGAGTACGCCCGCGTGGTGCTGGAGCAGTGCCCAGGCATGGTGATGGTCCTGGTCGGTTCCCCGAACCGAGCCCTGGCCCGGCGCGCGAAGAAGGCCGGCTTCCGTGACGTCGTACGATCCTCTGTCCCGGACAGGGAGCTGCAGTCCCTGATCGACGGTGCTGCGTCCGTCGTCGCGGCTCCCGAAGGCGGGCCGGTTGTCGCGAGCACCGAGGTTGTCTCCGAAGGGCCGCACCAGGTCGTCGTCGTCGCATCTCCGAAGGGCGGGGTCGGCAAGACCACCACGGCGGTCGTCCTCGCCGCAACCCTCGCCGCCGCGTCGCCGTGGGAGGTCGCCCTGCTAGACCTCGACCTGCAGTTCGGGGACGTGTCGTCAGTGCTCGACCTCCAGCCGGAGCACACCGTCACCGACGCGTTCGTGAGCGGCGGCTCCGACTCGATGCGTGTACGCACCTTGCTCACGACGCACGCATCGGGGTTCTACGTCCTGGCCGGGGCCAACGGTCCGGCCGAGAACGGCCACGTCACGGGCGACCAGGTCCGCAAGCTCATCAGCCAGCTGTCCGCGTCGTTCCGTCACGTCGTCATCGACACATCGGCCGGTCTCATGGAGGAGACCCTGTCGAGCCTCGAGGAAGCCACCGACCTGGTGCTCGTGACGGCCCTCGACGTCGCGACCCTGCGGGCGGCCCGCAAGGAGATCGACGTCCTGGCAGACCTCAGTCTGCTTCCCTCGGCCCGGCACGTGGTCCTCAACCGGGCGGACCGCCGTGCGGGGCTGACGGTTCGGGATGCGGAGCGCATCCTCGGCCTGTCCATCGACGCCGTGGTCCCGATGTCGGACAAGGTGGTCCTTGCCGCCAACCACGGCTACCTGGCCGACGTGGCCACCAAGAAGTCTGAGGTCCGCAAGGCGTTCCAGTCGCTGGCACACACCATCGCCGGCGTCGCGCACGTGCGTCACGGCCTCAGGGGGGAGAGACTGTCATGAGCCTTGCCGACCGCCTGGCCGCCCGGCACCTGCAGGACGCGGCCCCCGAGGTCGCCGTCCTCGACGACGGCGTCGCCCCCGTGACCCCGTCCGGGCCGGAAGCCGTCGCCGGCGCCGGAGTCAGGGGCTCGCACGTGGCCGTCGAGCGGCCGGTCACCACTGCTGCCCCGACGAGCCCGGCGCCGACCCGGACCGGGGATGGCCTCGCCGACGTGAAGGCACGCGTCCTGGCCGAGCTCTACGAACGAATCGGTGCCCGCATCAACGACCCCTCCCTGACGGAGGGGGACCTGCACGCCCTGGTGCGCGCCGAGCTCGCCAAGGTCGTCGACGACCAGCGGCTCGTGCTCGCCCAGCACGAGCGGCGCACGATCCTGCAGGAGCTCGAGGACGACGCCCTGGGGCTCGGTCCCATGCAGCGACTGCTGGACGATCGCACCGTCACGGAGATCATGGTGAACGGGCACGACACGATCTACGTCGAGCGCGAGGGACGCATCGTCCTGAGTGGTCTGCAGTTCACGGACGAGGACCACCTGCGCCGCGTGATCGAGCGCATCGTCGCCCGCGTCGGTCGTCGCATCGACGAGTCCTCTCCCTTGGTCGACGCACGTCTCCAGGACGGATCCCGCGTCAACGCCGTCATCCCGCCTCTCGCGGTCAAGGGATCATCGCTGACCATCCGCAAGTTCTCGGACACCCCATTCACGGTGGAGGACCTGCTCAGGTTCAACTCGTTCTCGGAGCCGCTCGCCGACTTCCTGCGCGGCTGCGTCGAGGCCAAGCTCAACATCCTCGTGTCCGGCGGCACGGGCACGGGCAAGACGACCCTGCTCAACGTGCTGTCGTCGTTCATCCCGGCGGACGAGCGGATCGTCACGATCGAGGACGCAGTCGAGCTCAAGCTCCAGCAGGATCACGTCGTCACGCTCGAGTCCCGCCCGCCCAACATCGAGGGCAAGGGCGAGGTGACGATCCGAGACCTGGTGCGCAACTCCCTGCGTATGCGGCCCGACCGCATCGTGGTGGGCGAGTGTCGCGGCGGCGAGGCCCTCGACATGCTCCAGGCCATGAACACCGGCCACGACGGCTCGATCTCGACCCTGCACGCCAACACCCCGCGCGACGCGATCGCTCGCCTCGAGACGCTCGTGCTCATGGCGGGCATGGATCTGCCCCTACGGGCCATCCGTGAGCAGATCGCGTCGGCGATCGACGTGGTCATCCAGATCCAACGACTGCGCGACGGCAGCCGGCGTGTCAGCCAGGTCACCGAGGTGATCGGGATGGAGGGCGATGTCGTGACCCTCCAGGACGCCTTCGTCTTCGATCACTCGGCCGGCACCGACGTCGAGGGTCGACCGCTGGGCATGGCACGTGCCACAGGCCTGTGCCCGCGCTTCCTCAGCAAGTTCGACGCCGCCGGCGTCGAGTACGACATGTCGCTCTTCGACCCGGGGGCATGAGCATGCTCGCGTTGGGTGTGTTCCTCGTCCTTCTCGGTGTGTCCCTGGCGGTCTACCTCCTGACTGCCTCGCCGGTGGCTCGTGTCCCGCACGAGCGCCGACTCCCCCCGGGGGCCGCGCCCAAGAGCCCCCTCGAGCAAGGGGTGGACCGCCTCGAGGACGGCGTCGCCTGGGTCCTGCGCAAACGGGGGTGGAATCCCTTCCCGGCTCGCAACCTCGAGCTGGCCGGCATCAAGATGGCCCAGGCCAGCGTCGTGACGACGATCATCGCGCTCACGGTGGGTGTCTTCATGCTCGGCTACGCCCTGGGGGGCGCGGGGCTCGGATTCATCGCGGGGATCATGGTGCCGTTGTTGTCGCGGACCTACATCAGCGTCCTGACCAACAAGCGTCGCGCAGCGTTCGGCGAGCAGCTCGAGTCGACGCTCGAGGTCATCGCCTCGGCCCTGCGGGCTGGACACAGCCTTCCCAGCGCCCTCGACTCGGTAGCCGCAGATGCCCAGTCCCCGACGGCGGAGGAGTTCGCTCGCATCGTCAACGAGGGCCGGCTCGGACTCGACCTGGTGGCGGCAATGCGCGAGACGGCGGTCCGGATGGACAACGAGGACTTCGGCTGGATCGCCGATGCCGTCGCCATCCAGCGGGACGTCGGCGGCAACCTCAGCGAGGTGCTCGACCGTGTGGGTGACACGATCCGCGAGCGCAGCGGCCTGGCCAAGCAGGTGCGAGCGCTCTCCGCGGACGGTCGGATCTCGGGGCAGGTCATGATGATCCTCCCGCTCGGCATGGCCGCGTTCTCAGCGTGGCGCACTCCCGGCTTCTTCACGATGTTCACCCAGGGCGCGGGGCTCGTCCTGGTCATGATCTGTGCCGTGCTCTACGTGGTGGGGTTCTTCTGGCTTCGACGACTGACGGATGTGAAGTACTGATGTTGCTCCTCGGTGCCGTCCTTCTCCTGGGTGCGTGCGTGTCGCTGCTGGTCTCGCTGGACCTGGTGCAGCTGGGTCTTGCGGGACGGGAGTCCAGACGTCGCCGCGAGACGAGTCCTCGTTCGACAGGGATCGCGGTCACCAACGATCTCGAGTCCTTGGGCCGTCTCAGGCTCCTGACGATCTCGTCGCTGACCCTGAAGGCCGAGCGCAACCTGGCGCTTGCCGGCCACCGCCCTGGGTGGACCCTGCGGCGGATGATGCTGGCCAAGGTGTGGCTGGCGGCCGGCGTCGGCTTCGTCTTCCTCCTGATGTTCGGTGCAGACCACTCTGGTCGCATGTTGGTCTTTGGCCTCCTCGCGGTCGGCTTTGCCTTCTTCGTGCCGGACCTTCTGCTCGACGGACGGGCGCGCGAGCGACAGGAACGGATCGAGCGGGAGATCCCCGACCTCTTGGATCAGACCCTCATCGCGATCGAGTCGGGGATGAGCTTCGAAGGCGCCTTGGCGCGGGTAGGACACTCTGGGAGCGGCCCCCTCGCCGAAGAGCTTGTCCGCACCCTGCAGGACATGCGGCTGGGCATGTCGCGACGAGCGGCATACCACGCCATGGCAGAACGTACGTCGATCGAGGACCTGAAACGCTTCTGCAAGCAGGTCGTGCAAGCCGAGGAGTTCGGCGTCTCGACGTCCACCCTGATCCGCAACCTGGCCAAGGAGATGCGGCTCAAGCGACGTTTCCGTGCGGAGGAGGCTGCCCAGAAGCTACCGGTCAAGATGGTCTTCCCGCTGGTGGCGTGCTTCCTGCCTGTCGTCTTCGTGGTGAACCTCTATCCGGCGATCCACAGTTTGATTGAGTTCTTCTGAGGGTGGGCAGCCCTTGCCACCCAACTTTACATTTGCTACCTTCGTGTAAAGCGCCTCTCCCAAGGCGCACGAGGAGGAGCACCATGACAATCGAAGCAACCGTTGACGGAACGGCCGTCCAGTGGCGCGACAGGAAGCGCTACCTGTGGATCATCGGAGCCATCGTGCCGCTGATCCCGGTCGCCATGTGGGGTCTCTACTCGCTGACCGACTCGACGCTGGCGTGGTACTTCGGACCGTTCTTCGTCTTCGGAGTCATCCCGGTCGTCGACCTGATCGTCGGTCGGGACGGCGAGAACCCGCCGGACGAGGTCCTCGAGCAGCTCGAGGACGACCGCTACTACCGCTGGATCACCTACGCGTTCATCCCGCTGCAGGTCATCGGCCTGATCTGGGGCGCCTACCTGCTGGGCGGCGGCACGCTCCCGGGCATCGAGGACCCGCTGACGATCGCGCAGAAGATCGGCCTGACGCTCGGCCTCGGCATGGTCGCCGGCATCGGCATCAACACGGCGCACGAGCTGGGCCACAAGAAGGAGGAGTACGAGCGCTGGTTCGCCCGCGCGGCGCTCGCGCAGACCTTCTACGGCCACTTCTTCATCGAGCACAACCGCGGCCACCACGTCCGGGTCGCGACCCCCGAGGACCCGGCCAGCGGCCGCCTCGGCGAGACGGTCTGGGAGTTCATGCCCCGCACCGTGGCCGGCAGCCTCAAGAGCGCGTGGGAGCTGGAGAAGAAGCGCTTCGCCCGCCTCAAGACGTCGCACTGGTCGTTCAAGAACGACGTGCTCAACGCGTGGGCGTTCTCCGTCGTCCTGTGGGGCGGGCTGATGATCGCCTTCGGTTGGCAGATCTTGCCCTATCTCGTGCTGCAGGCGGTCGCCGGCATCTGGCTGCTGGAGTCGGTCAACTACCTCGAGCACTACGGCATGAAGCGCCAGAAGCTGGAGTCTGGCCGCTACGAGCGGGTCAAGCCCAGCCACAGCTGGAACTCCAACAACATCGGCACCAACGTGCTGCTCTACCACCTGCAGCGACACAGCGACCACCACGCCAACCCGACCCGCCGTTACCAGGCACTGCGCGACTTCAAGGAGGCGCCGGTCCTGCCCACCGGCTACGCGGGCATGATCGTGCTGAGCTGGGTGCCGCAGATCTGGAGGAGCGTCATGGACGACAAGGTCATCCGTCACTACGACGGCGACCTGTCGCGGACCAACCTGCACCCGCGCATGGCCAGGCGGTACGCCCGCAAGTACGAGGTGGCTGCATGAGCCAGTTCATCTGCCCCAACTGCGAATACGTCTACGACGAGGAGCGCGGCAACCCCCGCGAGGGATGGCCCGCCGGCACCGCGTTCGCCGACATCGACCCCGACTGGACGTGCCCTGACTGCGGCGTCCGGGAGCAGGTGGACTTCGTCCCGGTCGAGGAGTTCGAGCGCAACGACCAGGACGGCAACATCATCGCCGCCGAGACACGCAACCGAGGAGATTCATGAAGCGCTGGGAATGCCAGCAGTGCGGGTTCATCTACGACGAGGCCGAGGGCTGGCTCGAGGAGGACATCCCGGCCGGGACCAAGTGGGAGGACATCCCCGACGACTGGACGTGCCCCGACTGCGGGGCGGCCAAGGCCGACTTCGTGATGGTCGAGCTCTGACTCGATGACGCATCGCACCGTCATCGTCGGAACCGGCATCGCCGGCGTCAGCGCGGCCGCCGCGCTGCGCTCGGCGGGCTACGAGGGCGCCATCGACCTGATCGGTGACGACCCGGAGCTGCCCTACCGGCGCCCCCCGGTGTCGAAGGAGATCATCCGCGGCGACAAGACCGCTGACGAGATCCGCATCAAGAAGGCCGAGTGGTTCGAGGCCCAGGACGTCACCCTGCTCACGGGCCAGCGCGTCCTCTCGATCGACACCGCGGCACGCGCCCTCCGGCTCGGCCCCGACGAGGGCGTCCTGTACGACCACCTGCTCCTTGCGACCGGTGGACGCGCCCGCAGCCCGTGGGACGCCTCTGGAGTCCGTACGTTGCGGGGCCTGGCCGACGTCCCCCGCCTGCACGGCGAGATGGCGGCCGGCACCAGGATCGTGGTCGTCGGCGCGGGCCTGATCGGCTCGGAGATCGCCGCCAGCGCCCGCGAGCTCGGCTGCGAGGTCACGCTGCTGGAGACGGCGCCCCTGCCCCTGCCGCGCCTCCTGCCGGCGCGGCTCGGCGAGATGTACGTCGACCTGCACAAGCACGCCGGCACCGAGCTGCACACCGGCGTCCTGGTCTCCTCGATCACCGACGCGGACGGTGAGACGGTCGTGCGCGCGATCGACGGTCGTACGTGGTCGGCACCCGTGGTCGTCGTGGCAGTCGGGATGGAGCCCAACGTCGAGCTCGCCGCGGAGGCGGGTCTGGAGATCGCGACCCCCGCTGACGGCGGCGGGATCGTCGTCGACGCCCTCGGGCGCACGTCCGCGCCGGGCGTCTTCGCGGCGGGTGACGTCGCCAACCAGCCCAACGGGGTTCTCGGCGGCCGGCACCGGGTCGAGCACTGGCAGGGTGCGCAGAACCACGGCACCGCGGTCGGGAAGGTCATGGCGGGCGGGGAGGACCCGTTCGTGGAGGTCCCGTGGTGCTGGTCGGACCAGTACGGTTCGACGCTGCAGGTCACCGGCTGGCCCGAGGCGTCGCACGAGATGGTCGTCCGCGGCTCGCTGGACGACCGGGACTTCACGGCGTACCTCCTCGACGACGACGTGATCCGCGGTGCCGTCTCGATCGGCCGGCCGCGCGAGATCCGCACCGCGCGGGCGTGGATCGCCGCGCAGGAGCGGCTGGCCGACGTCCTCGAGGACGAGGTGTGACCGTGAGCGACGCGGGGCCGGTGCCGGTACGGGTGCGGCTCCTCGACGCTGCGCAGCGGATGATCGAGGCCAGCGGATGGTCCTCGGTCACGATGTCGGGGGTCGCCGCCGGCGCGGGAGTCAGCCGGCAGACCGTCTACAACGAGTTCGGCACCAAGCACGGGCTGGCGTCGCAGCTGGCGATGCGTGAGCTGGAGCGCTTCCTCGGGGTCGTGACCGAACGTATGCAGGCCGAGACCGACCTCATTGCCGGCCTGCGCTCAGCGTGCGAGGGCGTCCTGGACCTGGGGGAGGAGAGCCTCCTGGTCCGCACGATCGTCGGGTCCCTGCCCGACGAGAACGACATCGACTTCCTGCGGATCCTCACGACCGAGTCCGGCGAGATCGTCGAGGGCTCGGTCGCCGTGGTCAAGCAGAGCGTCGTCGAGCTGTACGAGCCGACGCCGCTGACCGATGCCGAGCTCGAGGTCATGGTCGAGGTCGTCGTCCGGCTCGTGCTGTCAGCCATCACCCGACCGTCGAAGTCCCCCGCCGCGGCGGCCGACGAGATCGCCTGGGTCGTCGGGCTGGCGCTCAAGGGCGCCGAGGCCTGACCCCGTCAGGGCGTTGAGCCGCTGCCGGTGACGTAGACCAACCGTCCGTCCGCGAGGCGGTAGACCGTGCCGACCGGGGTGCCCCGGCCGACGGTCTTGACGCCCTCGCCCGGGACGTCCTCGAGCGTCTCGCCGGGCTTGATCGTGACCTCGCCGAGCGCGGGCTTGATGAGCCCACCGTCGTTGACGGCGTCGGACAGGCCGAGCGAGGACAGTGCGGCCAGCAGGAGCGCCACGGCCAGCACGATGCCGATGTCGAACATGTTGACCAGGCCGTCGAGCGGGTCGCCGGCGTGCTCCTGACGGATGCGGGCGTGTGGGGTGACGGTGATCATGGGCGGAGCCCCGTCGTCGAGTCCGGCGGGGCGTGGCGCGGGACATGGGCGGTGTCGGCTGAGCTCAGCACCGGCGAGGGAGCAGGCGAGGTGGTGTTGGCGTGCGTCGGCGCTGGGACCGGGGAACTGACGTGCGTGGGGGCCGGGGAGGCAGTGTCGGGTGAGATCGACGCTGCGGCCGAGCCGTCGTCGGTCAGGATCGCCGCGACGTACTCGAGGTCGGAGAAGTCCTGTCCGTACAACCGCTCCCGCACCAGCGACAGCAGCAGCGCGAGGGCGCCGACCAGGATGCCCAGGACCGTGATGCTGAACGCGAGCCGCAGGTTCTCCGTCAGCGTGTCGACGTCGCCGCGGGCCAGGCCGTCGAGCGCGGGGGTCAGCGGGATCAAGGTGCCCATCAGGCCCAGGGCCGGCCCGATCCGCACCAGCAGGCGGGTCCGGCCGAGCCGGGCCTGGCGGCCGAAGTCGAAGTCCGCGAGCTGCTTGTTGATGCGGATGTCGGCTCCGGGCTTGCTGACCGCGTCGACCAGGACCGTGAACGCCTTGCCGACCGGCGCGCTCCACGCGACCTGCCGCAGCAGGGCGGATGCCTCGTCCGTATGCCCGGCGTCGACCGCGTGTCGTGCCGAGGCACCCGCCTCGGCCAGCGAGCTGAACCTGCGGCTGCGGCGTCGGATGAGCTCGGTGACGAACGCCCCGAGCTCGACCAGCACCGCCGCGAGGGCGAGCAGCGTCAGGATCACGACCGGGAGCTCCAGCACCTTCGCGATGCGGAAGATGATGTCGTAGATGTCGTCGCTCATGCACGTCTCCCGAGGCGGCGCAGCCGGGTCCGGAACCACCGTGTCTCACTGACGGCTCCCGCGCCGAGGAGCAGGACCGCCGCGAGCGAGGACACCGCCCAGGTCGCGATCTCGCGCCGTTTGGACGCCTGCGTCGCCGCGGCCGCCTCGGACGTGTCCCGGGTGCCTGGGATGCGCTCGGCCGTGCCGCCCGGCACGATCTCCGCGCCGGCCAGGACATAGCCCTCGACCTGTTGGAGCCCGTCGTCGACCGGCCCCGCCTCGTCCCCGAAGGGCGTGTCGGCACCCGGCACCACGCCGGGCAGGCCGCCGACTTCCGGGGCGAACGGCGGGACGTAGCCGACACCGCCGCCACCGATCCCGCCACCACCGAGACTCCCGCCGCCGGTACCGCCGCCTCCCGTGCCGCCGCCGGTGCCCGACGTGGGGGCCGTGGGCGGGTTGGCGACCTTGATCTCCAGCGCGGGCGTACGCCCGTAGGAGCCCTCGTCGCCGCGCACCGTCGCGACGACGGGATAGGTGCCCTTCTTGGCGTACGCCTTGGTCGGCTCATCGCTCGTGGAGCCCTGGCCGTCGCCGAACTCCCATCGTGTCGAGATGATCCGGGTGCTGGGCGCGCTGGCGAACGTCACCGAGAAGGTGTTCTTCTGGTTGGTCTTGACGTCGGTGCCGGCGCTGGCCTTGACGGTCGGCTCGAGCAGCTTGCCGGTTGTGTGGAACGTCAGCACCAGGGCGCCACTGACTGCGAAGATGTCCGAGGCGTTGACGTCGTCGGGAGAGCTCCGCAGCGGCCGGACATAGCCGATCCTGCCGCCGGTGACGTAGACCGCCGGAGGCAGCCCGGCGTCGAAGGGACTGGGGTCGGCCAGGTCCGCGGCGGACAGCACTGCGGGGACCTTCGCTGTGTTGGGCGTCTCGGAGAACGTCACGGGGGACTCGGGCGCGGGGTCCAGGTTGTCGAAAAGCTGGCGAAGGGAGAGCCCCTGCGCAACGGTGGGCCCGGGTGTCTTCTGGGCGCCGGGCGTCTTGCGGGTGAAGTACTGCGTGTCCGTCACGTCGGCCAACTGGGCGATCTGGTCGGGCGTGACGATGTACGTACTGTCGACTGTGTCCTTGCCGCTGGCCGTCGAGACGACGTTGACGATGACGCAGCTGCTCGCGGGGGCAGGGCAGTCGGCGGCCGCCGCGGGGGAGGACACCACGACAGGGACCGATGCCGTGAGGAGGGCAGCCGCAAGAAGGGCCTGGGACCTCCGGGCCAGCCGGGACACGATCACAACCCTTCCGAGGAGCGATGGACTGTCATTATGAACCGCGGACGGGCCACCGTGCACGTAGCCGAGATGAACGTGCGGAGTACCGAACACCTGCCCCGTGAGCGAGCGCTCATCGAGGTTCGGGAGACGCAGGACAATACTCGGCCTATCATTCGGCGTGGCCTCTCACCGTTCGACGCCGAAGGCGGTGCGTGACCGCTCCGAGCGACGGTTCGAGATCGCCGTCATGGTCATCGCCCTGGTCGCGGTCTGCTTCCGCTCGGCGCAGTGGCGTCTGGGCCTGCCGGACCTCTCGGCGGTCTCCTTCGTGCTCCTGCTGGTCCCGCTGGCGGTCCGCACCCAGATCACGATCTCGCGCGGCGCTACCGACCTGACGCTGGGCGCGGCGGCCGCGGCGCTGTTCGCCTTCGACGTCACGTCCCGGTCCTCGGTCCTCCCGATCTGGGCCGTCATCGTGGCGATCAGCTATGCGGTGTTCTACCGCGACGAGACCTGGGGCCAGTTCCGCGCCGCGATCCAGGTGCTCGGCGGTGCGGCGCTCGTACGGGCCGCCGAAGTGACTGACATCGGCTACCGGCCGTACGACCGGGTCTTCACGGGCCTCGCGACGTACTTCGCGGTCATCGCGTTGCTCGAGCTCGCCCGCCGCACCGTCGTGCCCGACCCCGCCGACGGCCGGGGGTTGCACCTGCGCTGGACTTGGACGTTCCTGGTGGGACTCCTGGTCTTCTACATCGGTTGCCTCCTGTCCGTCCTGCGGTGGCTCGAGGCCGGCCGGTCGCTCCCGGTCGGGCCGAGCGCCGTCGTGCTCCTCGTCGGGATGGCGGCGATGGGGGTCGGCCTCCTGATGCGCAACCGGGAGCTGCACCGCAGCGTTGCGGCGCTGTCGGGCGCCGCCGTGGCGATGCCGTGGCCCAGCGATCTGATCGACGACACGCTCGGACGCTGGGGTGCCCGCGGCCTGCGGGTCGAGGACGTCGAGGTGCGCGAACGGCCCGGATCGCGCTGGGACTTCAGCGTCGCACTGGACGACGGTCGGTTCGTCGTCGCCCGGCGTTCACCCGGCGACCTGCCCTTCACCCAGGTCGAGATGAACGTCGTCGAGGCGCTCGCCAACATGTCTGATCGGTCCCGCCGCGAGTCCGAGCAGCTCGAGGAGCTCCGCGACCGCGCCAACACCGACGGCCTCACGGGCCTGTCGACCTACACCTACTTCCGCGAGGTGCTGGCGGGCGTCAGCACGTCCCGACGGCCGGGCGAGTCCATCGCGATCGTGTTCATCGACCTCGACGGCTTCAAGGAGATCAACGACCGCTACGGGCACGTGGCCGGCGACGCGGCCCTGCAGGTCATGGCGGCGCGGCTTCTCACCCATACCGGGGACCGGCTGGCCGTGACCCGCTACGGCGGTGACGAGTTCGCGGTCCTGGTTCGGGACGTCACCGACTACAGCGCCCTGACGGCGGAGTGCGAGCGGCTCAAGCAGCTCGTGGGCGAGCCGGTCGTGATCGGGGAGGACACGCTCCGGCTCCGGGCCAGCATGGGGTCGGCCATGTCCTCGAGCCCCGAGGACAGCATGGAGGACATCGTCCGGGCCGCCGACCAGCAGATGTATCAGCGCAAGCGTGCGATCCACGCCCGGGACGGCCAGATGGCGACGCGGATCGACCAGACGGTGCGCCGCGCGATCGTCGAGAGGCGTCTCGCGACGGCGTACCAGCCGGTGGTCAAACTCGACGTCGACGAGATCCGGGCCATGGAGGTACTGGTCCGCCACACCGATACCGAGCTCGGCTCGATCCCGCCGCCGATCATCGTGGAGTCCGCGATCCGGCTCAACCTGCTCGACGACCTGACGCTGCAGGTGCTGGAGCAGGCCATCGAGACGATGATCGAGTGCCGCTCGATCACCCCCGAGATGACCGCCTTCGCGATCAACCTGGAGATCGAGCAGATCGCGACCTGGAGCCCGCTCGTCGAGCGGATCGCGCGGTGCGAGGCGGAGACCGGGCTCCGTCCCGTCATCGAGATCTCGGAGAGCTCGATCGGCCGCTGGACCGACACGCACGCCCGGGTCGCCGCGCGGCTGCAGACCCTCAACGTGGCGATCTCGATCGACGACTTCGGGTCCGGCTACGCGCACATCGCCTCGCTCTACCTGCCCGAGGCGAGCGCCGTGAAGCTGGACCGCTCGCTGGTCGTCGACCTGGACAACCCGCGCCAGGCCAAGGTCGTCACCCGCATCACCGAGCTCCTGGTCGAGCTGGGGTTCTGGGTCGTGGCGGAGGGCATCACGCAGCCCTCCGAGGCCGAGGTCCTCGGGGCCGCCGGGGCGACGCACGGCCAGGGCTACCTGTACGGCATGCCGCTCGACCGGGAGCTGACCGTCGCACGCCTGCGCCGCTCCGGCCTGGCCCCCATCGCCGCGCCCCTGGCGGACCTGACCGGGACCTGACCCCGGGCCAGGTCCGGAACGTCAGATCCAGCGGGACAGCCACATCCGGTCGCGCCACGAGTCGTACGGGATGAGCCCGTCGACGTACACGGGGTGGAAGTACCAGAACGTCAGGGCGACCAGGACGAGGAACAGGGTGATCGTCGCAGCGGAGATGCGCCGGAGTGCCGGAGCGGGGGACACCCGGATCATGGCGTCGACGACCAGGCTGATCGCGATGATCGTGAACGGGATGACGGTCACGGCGTAGAAGGAGAAGATCGGCCGGTCGTCGTTGAGGAACCACGGCAGCCAGCAGACCAGCGCGCCGGCCACGGGGACGCCCCAGCGCCAGTCGCGGGTCGCGATCCAGGTGACGAGCGCGGCGACGAGCGCCACGGCCCCGGTCCACCAGAGGATGGGGTTGCCGAGGATCAGGATCTCCCGCATGCACGACCCGCCTGAGCCGGCCCCGCACGAAGCGGCGGGGAGGTCGTTGACGGCGTCGGCGCTGACCGGGCGCAGCTGCAGGAGCCAGCCCCAGGGGCTCGACTGGTAGGGGTGCTTCGCGGTGTCGAGGTCCTTGGTGTGGAAGTCGTACGTCATGACGTGGAAGTGCCACAGGGAGCGGAACGCGTCGCGGGTCTGGCCCAGGAAGCCGCTGGCGGGGTGGTCGACGTACGACCCCCACGGCTTCGAGTAGCTGCCGTAGCCGCGGCCGAACCGCATCTCGTACGCCTCGTGGTGGACCAGGAAGCCGGTCCACGTGACGAGGTAGACCAGTCCGGCGACCACGACGATCGAGGCGAAAGCCGGGATGCCGACGACCAGGGTCGTGCGCACCCAGCCGGGGCGGGTCGATGCGGCGGCACGGCGGCGGGCCAGGACCTCCCAGACCACCGCCAGCACGCCGAAGGCCGCCAGGACGTACACGCCGCTCCACTTCGTCGCGCACGCCATGCCGAAGCTGACACCCGCCAGGAGCTGCCACGGCCGGACCAGGGGGCGCTGGTCGAGCCGGCCCCGGATCCAGTCGCGGTCAGCGACCAGGCACGCGACGCCGCACAGGATCCAGAACGCGAGGAACACGTCCAGCAGGGCCAGCCGGGACATCACGAAGTGCATCCCGTCGAGCGTCAGCAGCAGTCCCGCGATGCAGCCCACGACGGTCGATCCCGTGAGGCGGCGGACCAGGCGGGCGAGCACGAGGACCGAGAGGGCGCCGACCACGACGGCGGAGATCCTCCAGCCGAACGAGTCGAAGCCGAACAGCCACTCGCCCAGCGCGATGACCCACTTGCCCCCGTCGGGGTGCACGATCCAGGACGGCTCACCGGTCAGGATGCCGTCCAGGTCACCGCGGACGACGCTGGCGTTGGCCTTCTCGGTGAAGTCCTGCACGTACCCGTGCTGGAGCAGCGACCAGGCGTCCTTGCCGTAGTAGGTCTCGTCGAAGACGAACTTGTCGGGGCGGCCGACGTTCCAGACCCGCAGGACGAAGGCGAGCAGCGCGACCCCGATCGGTCCGATCCATCCCCACGCCCGGTCGGGGATGCGTTGCAGGACCGTCACACCTCCCAGCCTAGGTGGTCCCAGATGGGCGGCCCCCTCGGTGAGGGTGGATCTGCAACCCCAAACGGCGAGATGAGGTTGCAGGTCCACCTCCACCGGGGTGTCCCCGGGCGGGGTGGCGAAGCGGGAGTCCACAGGCGGGGAGACGGCAGCGGCGGTGCCGGGCATGGTCGACCGATGCTGCCGGGATGAGACCCGTTCGACCCGTCCCTGCTCCGCTCTGCTCGCGACCCGGGCCTTCAGCCGCGCCGAGGCGCTCCGGGCTGGCATCACGTCGCGCATGCTTCAGCGCGACCGCAGGTGAAGGTGACTCTGCAACCCCATTCGGCCGAATGAGGTTTGCGGATCCACCTTCACCCGGTGGGCTGAGAGGATGGGGGCATGCTGATCCTCGCCGCGACCCCGATCGGGCAGGTCGCCGATGCCAGCGGCCGCCTCGCCGACGCCCTCGTCTCGGCCGATGTCGTCGCGGCGGAGGACACCCGGCGCCTCAAGCGGCTGGCCGGCGACCTCGGCGTCGAGATGGGCGGCCGGATCGTGTCGTACTTCGAGGGCAACGAGGAGTGGCGCACGCCCGAGCTGGCGGCGCTGCTGGTCGAGGGGCAGACGATCGTCCTGGTCACCGACGCTGGGATGCCCAGCGTGTCCGACCCCGGCTACCGCCTCGTCGTCGCGGCGATCGAGGCCGACGTGCACGTCACGGCGATCCCCGGGCCGTCCGCGGTGCTGACGGCGCTCGCGGTGTCGGGCCTCCCGGTCGACCGGTTCTGCTTCGAGGGGTTCCTGCCACGCAAGGGCGGGGAGCGCACCCGCGCGCTGACCGAGCTCGCGACGGAGCGACGCACGATGGTGTTCTTCGAGTCGCCGCACCGCACGGAGGCGTCGCTGCGGGCGATGGCCGAGACCTGGGGCGCGGACCGTCCCGCCGCGGTGTGCCGCGAGCTCACCAAGACGTACGAGGAGGTCGCCCGTGGGGGACTGGGCGAGCTCGTCGAGTGGGCCGCCGGGCAGGAGCAGGGGGTACGCGGTGAGGTCACGATCGTCGTGGGCGGTCGGGTCGCGGAGGCGCGGACGTACGCCCCGGAGGACCTGCGCGAGCTCGTTGCGGCGCGCCAGAAGGACGGCCTGAGCCGCAAGGACGCGATCGAGCAGGTCGCCGGCGAGACGGGACTGCGCAAGAAGGACGTCTACGACGCCGCTCACTCGTAGGGCGCCCGGGGGGCACCACTACGATTGGGGTCGTGTCCGACCAAACGTTCTACGTCACCACGCCCATCTACTACGTCAACGACGCTCCCCACATCGGGCACGGCTACACGACGGTCATGGGCGATATCATCACCCGCTGGCACCGCCAGCGCGGTGAGGACGTCTGGTACCTCACCGGCACCGACGAGCATGGCCAGAAGGTCCTCCGCAAGGCCGAGGCCAACGGCGTGTCCCCGCAGGAGTGGGTCGACAAGCTCGTCGAAAACGAGTGGAAGCCGCTCCTGAAGACGATCGACGTCGCCAACGACGACTTCATCCGCACGACCGAGAAGCGGCACTTCGACGGTTCGAAAGCGTTCTGGCAGGACCTGTACGACCGGGACGCGGTCTACAAGGGCTCGTTCAGCGGCTTCTACAGTGTCGGCAGCGAGGAGTTCGTCGGCGACGACGACGTCGTGGACGGCGAGGGCGAGGACGAGGGCCACAAGATCTCGAAGCTCGACGGCAGCCGGGTCGAGCACATGACCGAGGAGAACTACTTCTTCCGCCTCGGCGACTACCAGCAGAAGCTGCTCGACTTCTACGAGGCCAACCCGAC
>JAOPXL010000076.1 GCA_025965175.1 Aeromicrobium sp. | reverse complement strand
GACTTCCCGATCGTCTCGATCGAGGACCCGCTGGACGAGGACGACTGGGCCGGCTGGACGACGCTGACCGAGACGATCGGCAACGACGTGCAGATCGTGGGCGACGACCTGTTCGTCACCAACGTCGAGCGCCTGACCCGTGGCATCAGCGAGGGCGCTGCCAACGCCCTGCTGGTCAAGGTCAACCAGATCGGCTCGTTGACCGAGACACTCGACTCCGTCGAGCTGGCGCACCGTCACGGCTTCGCCTGCATGATGAGCCACCGGTCCGGCGAGACCGAGGACACCACGATCGCCGACCTCGCGGTCGCGACCAACTGTGGTCAGATCAAGACCGGCGCCCCGGCCCGCTCGGACCGCGTCGCGAAGTACAACCAGCTCCTGCGCATCGAGGAGCTGCTCGGCTCGGCGGCGACCTACGCCGGCGCGTCCGCCTTCCCGCGGCTGGTCGTCTGACGCATGGCGGCACGTTCATCCCGTGGACCCGGACGGCGGCCCCACCAGCGGGGCCCCTCCGGGCAGCGGGGTGGACGCACCGCCACCCGGGCCAGGACGACCGCGACGGCCCGGGCGAAGGCGGGCTCGACCGCCGGCTCGGCTCCCCGGCTGACAGGCCGGGCCATCGTCCTGCTCGGCGTCGTGCTCCTGCTGATCACCGCCTACACGTCGACACTGCACGCGTGGTGGGAGCAGCGGGCCGACATCCAGTCGACCAAGGCACAGATCGCGACGACCGACCGGCAGATCGCCGAGCTCAAGGACCAGCAGAAGCGCTTCGACGACCCGGCGTACCTCAAGCAGCAGGCCAAGGAGCGATTCGGCTGGGTCCTGCCCGGCGAGGTGGGCTATCGCGTCATCGGCAGCGACGGCAAGGTGCAGGGCGACGACGTCCCAACCCTCGACTCGCCGGCGACGACCAAGGGCCCCGCCTGGTACGACAAGCTGTGGGGCAGCGTCAAGGAGTCCGGCAAGGAGCCGAAGTCCGAGCCCACCACGACCCCCGACTCCGACAAGGTGCTGAAGGACCAGTGAAGACTGCATGGTGAACCAGGTGGCGCAGGCCGATCTCGACGCCGTCGCCGACCAGCTCGGCCGGCCGCCGCGCGGGATCCTCGAGATCATGTCGCGGTGCCCCTCGGGTCACCCCAACGTGGTCAAGACCGAGCCGCGGCTCGATGACGGCACCCCGTTCCCGACGATGTACTACCTGACCTGCCCGCGCCTCGCCGGCGAGATCGGGACGCTCGAGGCGTCGGGGTTGATGCGCGAGATGAGTGCAAGGATTCTTCAAGACTCAGAGCTTGCGCGGGCCTATCAACGCGCTCACGAGAGTTATCTTGCGGAGCGGGAGGCCATCGGGCACGTCCCAGAGATCGACAAGATCACCGCGGGCGGCATGCCGACCCGGGTCAAGTGCCTGCACGTGCTCGTGGGCCATTCGCTCGCGAAGGGGCCGGGCGTCAACCCGCTGGGAGACGAGGCGCTCGAGCTGCTGGGCGCCTGGTGGAACGGTAACTCCTGCGGCGAGGACTGGGTCGAGCCCGTCGCGGACGACTGATCCCGGAGTGCGGCGACCGGCCTCCGGGGTGAGGATGGAAGCACTCGGGGGCTGTGACCCCTGTCACGTCACGGGGAGCTCGTATGGCCACCACCACTGCACCGAAGGCCCGCAAGGACCGCACCCACTACCTCTACATCGCGGTGATCGTGGCGGTGTTCGCCGGCATCGCGCTCGGCTTCGCCGCCCCGGACTTCGCCGAGAAGCTCGCGCCACTCGGTGAGCTGTTCGTCAAGCTCATCAAGATGATGATCTCGCCAGTCATCTTCTGCACGATCGTGCTGGGTGTCGGCTCGATCGCCAGCGCGGCGCAGGTCGGCAAGGTCGGCGGCCTCGCGCTGGGCTACTTCATCACGATGTCGACGTTCGCCCTCGCGATCGGCCTGGTCGTCGGCAACATCCTCAAGCCGGGGGCTGGACTCAACCTCGACGAGGAGCTCGCCAAGTCCGGCGCCAAGCAGGTCGGTGCGAGCGAGAGCGGCTGGCAGTTCTTCCTCAACATCATCCCCGAGACCCTCGTGTCGGCCCTGACGTCGGGACTGGTCCTGCAGACATTGCTGGTCGCCCTGCTGGTCGGCTTCGCGCTGCAGAAGATGGGACCGGCCGGCACCCCGATCCTGACGGGTGTCGGCCACCTGCAGAAGCTCGTCTTCCGGATCCTGTCGATGATCATGTGGCTCGCACCGATCGGCGCGTTCGGGGCGATGGCCGCCGTCGTCGGAGCGACGGGCTGGGACGCGCTCAAGGGGCTCGCAACCGTTATGATCGGCTTCTACGTCACGTGCTTCCTGTTCGTCTTCGTCATCCTTGGCACGCTGCTGCGGGTCGTCACCGGGGTCAGCGTGTTCTCCCTGTTCAAATACCTCGGGCGGGAGTTCCTGCTGATCCTGTCGACGTCGTCGTCGGAGTCCGCCCTGCCGCGCGTCATCGCCAAGATGGAGCACGCCGGGGTGGACCAGTCCACGGTCGGCGTCGTGATCCCGACCGGCTACTCGTTCAACCTGGACGGGACGGCGATCTACCTCACGATGGCGTCGCTGTTCATCGCCGACGCGATGGACAAGCCGTTCTCGCTCGGCCAGCAGATCTCCTTGCTCCTGTTCATGATCATCGCGTCGAAGGGTGCTGCGGGCGTGACGGGCGCCGGACTGGCGACCCTGGCGGGCGGGCTCAACTCGCACCGACCCGACCTGGTCGACGGGGTCGGCCTGATCGTCGGCATCGACCGGTTCATGTCGGAGGCGCGGGCGCTGACCAACTTCGCCGGCAACAGCGTCGCGACGGTCCTGGTCGGCCATTGGACCGGGACGCTGGACCGCGAGCGGCTCGACGACGTCCTGTCCGGTGACATCCCGTTCGACGAGCAGACCATGATCGACGACACCCCGGCGGAGGTGCCGCAGCCGTTGCGATGACCGCGCCGCTACCCTCGACGCATGCCCGAGCACCCAGCACGCGTCGCGGCGATCGACTGCGGCACCAACTCGATTCGCCTCCTGATCAGTGACATCGGGAGCGACGACAAGACCGACCTGCTCCGCGAGATGCGCATCGTACGGCTCGGACAGGACGTCGACCGCACGGGCCACCTGGCCGAGGAGGCGATCGCCCGCACCTTGCAGGCGATCCGCGAGTACGCCGAGCTGATCGCGATGTTCGGCGTGACCGACGTGCGCTTCTGCGCCACCTCCGCGATGCGGGACGCCGACAACGGGGCCGACCTCGAGGACGCGGTCGAGGAGATCCTGGGTGTACGTCCGGTGGTCCTCGCCGGCCTGGACGAGGCCCGCGCGTCGTTCCTCGGCGCGACCCGCGGCCTCGACCAGGGCCGCACGCTCGTCGTGGACATCGGCGGCGGGTCGACCGAGATCGTGGTCGGCACGGGCGAGGAGATCGAGTGGTCGGTGTCGCTCGACATCGGCTCGGTCCGGCTGACCGAGCGTTTCCTCGCCGGTGACCCCGCCCCGGTCAACGAGGTGACGGCCTGCATGGAGTACCTCGACAAGGTGCTGACCCCCGTCGTCTCGCAGATCCGCCCCGTCGGCGCGATCGTCGGCGTCGCGGGAACCGTCACGACGGTCGCGGCGCACTCGCTGGCCCTTCCGTCGTACGACTCGTCCGTCATCCACGGGGCGCGGCTCGCGCTCGACGACGTCAGTGGGGCGTGCCTGTCACTGGTGCAGATGTCGGTCGCGGACCGGCGGGCGCTGCCATTCATGCACCCGGGTCGCGCCGACGTCATCGGCGGCGGAGCGCTGATCCTCGACCGTCTCGTCGAGCTGCTCCCGCTGGAGACCGACACCCTCGTCGTCAGCGAGCACGACATCCTCGACGGCATCGCTTGGGACATGGTCTCCGCCTAGCCGGACCCAACCGCGAGTGGTGCAATGTGGCTGGATCTGGCGCTCCAGATCCAGCCACACTGCGCCACTCGGGCATGATCTAGGCATGGGTTCCACGTTTCATGTCACTGTTCCTGATGCCGGTTGGGTCGAGCGACTGGCCGATCTCGACGATGTCGACCTGACGGTCTGGGACTTGGAGTCCCCGCAGCCAGAGCGGTACGTCGACATCGCCGTCCGTCCCTACACGGTCGCCGCCGCCGGGCTCGAGAACCTCGACCCGGCGCGCGTGGGCCTCGTGCAGTCGCAGGCCCTCGGCTTCGACGGCGTCGCGGACGTCCTCCCCGACGGGATCCTCTACGCCAACGCGGTCGGCGTGCACGAGGCCTCGACCGCCGAGCTCGCGGTGGCGCTGCTGCTGGCGTCCCAGCGTGAGGTCGACCGGTACGTCCGCGAGGCCGGCCAGTGGAATCGCCGATTCACCGCCAGCCTGATCGACCGTCGGATCATGCTGCTCGGGCACGGCGGAATCGGCACTGAGGTCGAGAAGCGCCTGGACGGCTTCGGCGCCGAGCTAGTCCGCGTCGCGACGCGGCGGCGGGAGGACGAGCGGGGCGTCATCCACGGCACCGACGAGCTGCCGACCCTCCTCCCGACGGTCGACGTCGTCGTGCTGGCCGTGCCGCTGACCGACCGGACCACCGGCCTGGTCGACGATGAGTTCCTGTCTGCGCTGCCCGACGGTGCAATCGTCGTCAACGTCTCGCGCGGCAAGGTCGCCGACACCGACGCGATCATCCGGCAGGCCGGTCGCATCCGCTACGCGACGGACGTGACCGACCCTGAGCCGTTGCCCGCGGACCACCCGCTGTGGGCCGTCCCGGGCGTCCTGGTCTCGCCCCACGTCGGCGGGATGTCCTCGGCGATGCAGCCACGCATCGACGCGATCGTCCGCAACCAGGTACAGCGTCTGCTTGAGGGGTCCGAGCCCGACCTCGTCGTCGTCCCGCAGCGCATCCCGGGCCACGAGGGGCGGGTCAGCCGAGGCGGCGACGGAGCTCGGCGTTGATCGCCGGGACGATCTCGTGCAGGTCGCCGATCACGGCGTAGTGCGCCTTGGTGACCATCGGGGCATCGGGATCGGTGTTGATCGCCAGGATCTTCCTGGCGCTCTGACAGCCGGCCCAGTGCTGGATCGCGCCGCTGATGCCGCACGCGATGTAGAGGTCCGGGGAGATGCGGCTCCCGGTCTGGCCGACCTGCTCGTGATGGGGACGCCAGCCGAGGCTCGTGACGACGCGGGAGACCCCGAGCGCGCCACCCAGCAGGTCCTTGAGCTCGAGCAGGTCGTCGAATCCCTCGGCGCTGCCCGCACCACGCCCCGCCCCGACGACGACCTTGGCCCCGGTCAGTGCCGAGGTGTCGTCACCCCCGGCCTGCTCGGTGCGGACCACGCGGGTCAGCAGGTCGGCATCGGTCAGCGTCGGCGCGTAGGTCCGTACGGCCGGAGTGCTGGGCCGAGCGGCGGGCACGGCGTCGATCGCGTGACCGGCGACCGAGATCACGGCGACCTCGCCGCCGAGCCGCATCCGCTCGAAGACCCCGCCGCCCATGACCTGGCGCGAGACCGTGAGCGGGTCCGTCTCCTCGACGGCGATGACGTTCGCGGCCATCAGGCAGTCGAGGCGGGTCGCCACGTGGGCCAGGACCTCCATGCCGCGCGGTGTGCCCGACCCGATGACGAGCCGCGCCGACGACGCGGCATCGACCACGGCGGCCGCCCACGCCGCGCCGCCGTACGCGGCGAGCCGCTCGTCATCGGCGTGGTGCAGCATCGTGACGCCCTGCTCAGCGAGGTGGTCCAGCACGCCGTCGGGGTGGGGCAGTGGGCCCGTGGCAACTGCCTCGACGGGCTGGTCGCCGAGCCGCTCGGCCAGCGTCCGGGCGAAGCTCAGCGCCTCGCGGGAAGTCAGCGTCACGCCCTGCGCATCGGTCTCGACCAGGACGAGGATCATGACGACACCACCCCGATGCCGACCAGCATGTCGACGACGGCCTTGGCCGCGTCGGGTCCCTCGCCCAGCACCTCGACAGTGCTCGGCTGCTCGGGCGGTGAGGTCAGCCCGAGCCGGTACGTCATGGGGGAGACCTGCGTCGCGATGGTCTCGACCGGCAGCTTCTTGGCCTTCATCCGGCCGACGATCGACGGATAGCGAGGCGTGACACCGCCTTCCTGGATCGCGATGATTGCTGGCGAGGGCAGCTCGAAGACCTCGTCGCCGTCCGGCCCGGCGCCGCGGGCGGTGATCGTGTCGCCGTCGAGCGCGACGCTCGAGATGCCGGTGACGACGGGACGCCCCAGCGCGTACGCCAGTCGGACGCCAACCTGGAAGTCGCCGGTGTCAGCGGCGTCGTTGCCGACCAGCACGAGGCCGAAGTCCTCACCGCGGACGAAGTCGGCGATCGCGGTGGCGACGTCGGCTGGTCCGAACGCCTCGGAGTCGGCCTCGATGTGCACCGCCCTGGTGCAGCCGACCGCGACGGCGTCGCGGAGCTGCTCGACCGCATCGGCAGGTCCGAGCGTCAGCACGGTGGCGCTCCCGCCCGACGCGTCGGCGAGCTGGATCGCGATCTCGACGGCAGCCTCCTCGTGGGCGCTGACAGTGTGCCCGACGTGGCGGGCGTCGACCGACATGCCGTCGTCGGACAGCATGACCTGGCTCGAGGTCTCCGGGATGCGCTTGATGCAGACCAGGACGTCGGTCATGTCAGGCCCTGATCCGCTCGTTGTCGGGATCGAACAACCCGGTCGCATCGGCGGAGCCGACGGTCACGGGATAGCGCTCCTGCATGTAGTCCACTGCCAGGCGGGTGCCGACGACCGCCTGCTCGGGCGGGAGGTAGGCCATCAGCAGGTGCTTGCCGAGCGAGGGTGCCGAGCCGGCCGAGGTGACGTAGGAGCGATGCCCGTGGCCGTCGACCAGGGGCTCGCCGTCGGGAGCGACGATCGGCTCGCCGCCCAGCATGTAGCGGGCGACACCGCTGGCCGAGGTGTGGTCGTCGACCGTCAGCGTGCACATCACCGCCAGCGGGTCCTCGCCGCGCTGCTTGACGTAGGCCTCGCGGCCGATGAAGTCGGCGTCCTTGACCTTGGGTCGCTGCATCCCGGCCTCGATGATGGTCCGCTCGCTGTCCAGCTCGGCGCCGTACGCGCGGTAGCCCTTCTCCATGCGGCCCGTCGTGCCGTACACGCCGATGCCGGCGGGGACGAGCCCGTGCGGCCGGCCCGCGTCGCTGACCAGGTCCCACAGGCGGGCGCCGCTCTCCATCGGCACGTACAGCTCCCAGCCGAGCTCCCCGACGTACGAGATGCGCGAGGCGAGCACCTGGGTCGAGCCCAGCTCGATCGGGCGGCAGCTGCCGAACCGGAACGCATCGTGGCTGATGTCGCTGTCGGTGAGGGTGCCGAGGATGTCGCGCGCCCGCGGGCCCCACACGCCGATCGTCGTGAAGGCCGAGGTCTGGTCGGTGACCTGGGCCGAGCCGTCGGCAGGCATGTGGTCGCGGAACCACTTGCGGTCGAGGTTGCCGTGGGCGCCGCCGGTGACGACGCGGAAGTGCGACTCGCCGAGCCGCATGATCGTCAGGTCGGCGCGGAAGCCGCCCCGCTCGTCGATGACGGGGGTGTAGACGACGCGCCCCGGGGCGACGTTCATCTGCGCCACCGCGATCCGCTGGACGGCGTCGAACGCGCCGGGTCCGGTGACGTCGAAGATCGAGAATGCCGACAGGTCGACGATGGCCGCGCGCTCACGCATTGCGAGGTGCTCGGCGTGAATGATCGGCGACCACCAGCGGGCGTCCCACTCGTGCTCGCGCGGCATCACCGCGTCGCCGTACTCACCGAGCAGCCCTTCGTTCGAGGCGTACCAGTGCGGGCGCTCCCAGCCGGCCGTCTCGAAGAACATCGCTTCGAGCTCGCGCTGGCGGGTGTGCATCGGGGCGAGACGGGCCTGGCGGTCGCTCTGCCACTGCTCGGACGGGTGCACGATGCCGTACGTCTTGTTGAACGCCTCGGTCGTGCGGGCCGCCACGTGCTGCTTGGTCTGCTGGTGCGGGTAGAAGCGGGCGATGTCGGACTGGTGGACGTCGATCTCGGGATTGCCGTCGGTCATCCACTCGGCGACCGCGCGGCCGACGCCCGGCCCCTCCTTGATCCACACCGCGGCGGCCGACCACAGGCCCTTGACCTCGGGGGTCTCGCCCAGGATCGGGCTGCCGTCGGGTGTCAGGGACAGCAGGCCGTTGATGGCGTAGCGGATCTCGACCTCGGGATTGCCCAGCACCTCGGGCATCAGCTCGAGCGCCTGCTCGAGCTGCTGGTCGAAGTCGTCGGCCGTGAACGGCATCTCGGTCGGCGACAGCCTGGACTGCTCGATCGACGGGATGTCGTCGGGGTCGTGCAGGATCGCGCGGTGGGCGTACGAGCCGACCTCCATGTCGCCACCGTGCTGGCGCTCGTAGCAGAACGTGTCCATGTCACGGATGATCGGGAACGAGATCTCCCCGACCGTGCCGGCCAGTTGTGGGACCGGGCCGACGCTGATCATCTGATGCACCGCGGGGGTCAGCGGGATGTGCGCGCCCGCCATCCTTGCGATTCGCGGGCTCCAGACACCGCACGCGATCACGACGGTGTCGGCCTCGATATCGCCGCCTGACGTGCGGACGCGCTTGATCCGGCCGCCCTCGACGTCCAGGCCCTCGACCTCGACGGTCGCCACGACCTGCAGGGCGCCGAGCTCGAGCGCTCGCTCGCGCATGATGGTGCCCGCCCGCAGGGAGTCGACGACGCCGACGCTCGGGGTGTAGAACGCGCCGACGATGACCGACGGGTCGAGGAACGGGACCTTCTCAGCCACCTGTTCGGGTGTCACGATCTCGGACGGGATACCCCACGCCTTGGCCGACGACATGCGCCGGCGGAGCTCCTCCATCCGCTCCTCGGTGCGCGCGACCTCGTAGCCGCCGGACTCGGTGAAGACGCCCATCTCCTGGTACTGCCTCATGCTGTCGAGCGTCAGATCCGTGATCTCCCGTGAGTGATCGACCGGGAAGATGAAGTTGGAGGCGTGCCCCGTCGAGCCGCCCGGATTGGGCAGCGGACCCTTGTCGATCTGCACGATGTCGCGCCAGCCGAGCTGGGCCAGGTGATGGACGAGGCTGTTCCCGACGATGCCGGCACCGATGACGACGACACGTGCGTGCGAGGGCAGGTCGGCCATGGAATAATCCCTCCGTGGTGCGCTATACGCAACTCAAATCGCTATGCGAGACAACGTTGATCCATCGTGGGCCTGCCACCTCAGCAGTGTCAAGAGGTACGAGCGCGCCGGACGCACGACACCCCGGGGGCGGTGCTCCCGGGGTGTCGTGGTCGTACGTCGGGTCGCGTCAGCCGAGCCAGGCCTTGACCTTGTCGGGGTTGTCGTCGATCCACTTCTGGG
>JAOPXL010000066.1 GCA_025965175.1 Aeromicrobium sp. | reverse complement strand
AGCGCACCCATCAGGGCCGTGAAGCCGAAGACGACGAAGAAGAATCCGCCGGCCTTGGCCGCGTAGACCGGGAGCATCGGGTAGCCGACGACGTTGTTCTCGGTGCGTCCGGGTCCAGGCCACTGGGTGTGCTTGTGGTAGATCAGCAGCAGCATGTGAGCGCCGATGAGCCCCAGCAGCAGCGCCGGGATCAGCAGGATGTGCGCCATGTAGAGGCGCGGGATGATGACGTCACCGGGGAACTCGCCACCGAAGATGAAGAACTCGAGGTACGAGCCGACGAGCGGGATCGACCGCAGCAGGCCGTCGACGAAGCGGAGCCCCGTGCCGGACAGCAGGTCATCGGGGAGCGAGTAGCCCGCGAAGCCCTCGATCAGGCCCAGGGACAGCAGCCCCACACCGATCAGCCAGTTGATCTCACGCGGCTTGCGGTACGCGCCGGTGAAGAACACGCGCAGCATGTGGACCAGCATCGCGGCGATGAACAGCGCGGCTGCCCAGTGGTGGATCTGGCGGATCAGCAGACCACCGCGGATGTCGAACGAGATGTCGAGCGTCGACTTGTACGCACTGGACATCTCGAGGCCGTTGAACGGCGCGTAGGACCCGTGGTAGGTCACCTCGGTCATGCTGGGCTGGAACCAGAACGTCAGGAAGACGCCGGTCAGCAGCAGGACGACGAAGCTCCACAGAGCGATCTCGCCGAGCATGAAGGACCAGTGCTCAGGGAAGACCTTGCGCAGGTTCTTCTTCGCGACGCCGGCCAGGCCGAGCCGGTCGTCGAGCCAGCCGACGGGTCCGGCGGCCTTCTTGCCGAAGCCGGTCTGCTCGACGGGGGTGTACTCCTCGGTCGTGCTCATGACTTCTTGTCCAGCTTCTTCTGGTCCCGGGCAAGCTCGGGGTAGCTCGGGGCGACGATCTCGGGGAAGTCGCTCATGGCAATCAGGTAACCCTCCTCGTCCAGGCCCAGCGGAAGCTGGGGCAGCGGACGGTGCGCGGGGCCGAAGACGACCTTGCCGTTGTCGGACAAGTCGAACGTCGACTGGTGGCACGGGCAGAGGACGTGGTGCGTCTGCTGCTCGTACAGGCTGATGGGGCAGCCGACGTGCGTGCAGATCTTCGAGTAGCACAGGATGCCGTCGACGCCCCAGTTCTCGCGGCCCTTCGACGCCTGGACGTCCTCGGGTCGCATGCGGACGACGATGATCGACGCCTTGGACTTCGCCTGGAGGAGCTCGGTGCCGTGGAGGACGCGTTCGCCGTCGGCATCGGTCTCGTAGACGATTGCGGGCTCGCCATTGACGAGCTGACCGACCTGCAGGTCGGAGGGCTTGATGGGCGTGCCGGTCACGTCGTTGACCAGGCGCATGCCCTTCTTCCAGACCGTCTTGCGCTGGTCGTGGGGGAGTGGACCGAGGTCACGCATCAGGAAGACCGTGGGCAGCGCCAGGGCGCCGAGCGCGCCGAAGAGGCTGTTGCGGATCATCGGACGACGGCCGAAGCCGGACTCGGAGATGCCGGCGTTGATGTCGGTCATGACCGCCTTGCGGTCCTCGTCCGAGGAACGCGACGGGTGCCGCATCTCGATCATCTCGTGATCGCCCATGAGCTTCTTGGCCCACTGGATGATGCCGACGCCCATCAGGAGCAGGGCCAGGCCGAGGGTCGTGCCGAACGTGAAGTTCTGTGCCGACCAGCCGAGGAACGTGGAGTCCTTGTCGATCGCGACGTAGCCGACGCAGAAGGCGACCAGCAGCAGAGCTGCGACGCGGAACATCCACGCGATCTGGCGCTCGGTGCGCCGTGCCTGCGACTCGTCGACGTCCTGGGGCCGGTACTGGTGCTCCGGGAGGCCCGGGTCCTTGATCGGCTCGGTGTCGTGCACAGTATCGAGCTCGTCGCTCATTTCTTCTTCACCCTCGCTCCGTGTGCTCCGATCCAGATGGCCGCGATGACGAGGCCTCCGATCCCGATGATCCAGGTGAACAGTCCGTCGACCACGGGGCCGAGGCCGCCGCCGGCGAGTCCGCCGTAGTTGGGCTGCGACTGGACCTGCTTGACGTACGCGATGATGTTGCGCTTGTCCTCAGGCGTGATGACGTCGTCGGAGAACACCGGCATCTGCTGCGGGCCGGTGATCATGGCCTCGGCGATGTGCTTGGCGCTGACGCCCTTGAGCGTCGGGGCGTACTTGCCGCCGGGCATCGCACCGCCGGCGCCGACCGAGTTGTGGCACGCGGTGCAGTTGCTGCGGAAGAGCTCTCCGCCCTCGCGGACGTCCTCCTCGCTGGCCTTGCCGATGTCGGTGTACTCACCGTCCGGCACGGCCGGTCCGGGGGACAGCGACGCGACGTAGGCCGCCAGCTGGCGGGTCTCCTCGTCGGTGTAGACCGGGGTCTTGCGGGGAGCCTGCGGAGCGGTCTGCGCCATGGGCATGCGCCCGGTGCCGACCTGGAAGTCCACCGCCGCGGCCCCGACACCGACCAGCGTGGGGCCGTAGTTGCCGCCCCGCTTGGTCTCGATGCCGGTCGCGTTCGTGCCGTGGCAGCTCGCGCAGCCCACGAGGAAGAGCTTGCGGCCCGCCTCGACGTCGTTGCTGGTGGTTTCTGCAGCAGTGGCTGGCTTCGGCGCGAACGCCGAGTAGAGGCCTCCCGCGACGACGAGCCCCAGCAGGAGCACGACAAATCCGGCGAGTGGATGCCGGCGTCTCGTGGACAGTTTCCGCACCGAGAACCTCATTCCTGGAA
>JAOPXL010000063.1 GCA_025965175.1 Aeromicrobium sp. | reverse complement strand
CTTCGGCGGCGACGACAGCGACGCCAAGGGCGGCAAGACCGTCAAGATCGGCGTCGTCGGAGCCAGCGACCCCTACTGGGCCGACTACACCAAGGCCGCCAAGGCCGAGGGCATCAACGTCAAGATCGTCGACTTCACCGAGTACACGCAGCCCAACCCGGCCCTCGACGCCGGCGAGCTCGACCTCAACCAGTTCCAGCACATCGTCTATCTCGCGGACTACAACGTCTCGAACGACAAGGACCTCGTGCCCGTCGGCTCGACGGCGATCTACCCGCTGGGTCTCTACAGCAAGAAGTACGACTCGGCCGCCGACATTCCGGACGGCGCGACCGTCGCCGTGCCCGACGACGCCAGCAACCAGGCCCGTGGCCTGCTGATCCTGCAGTCGGCCGGACTCATCAAGCTCAAGTCGGGCGGCTCGATCTTCTCCGACCTGTCGGACGTCGACACCAGCGCCTCGCGGGTCAAGGTCAAGGACCTGTCGGCCGACATCACCGCGACGAGCCTGGAGGACCTCGCGGGCGCGATCATCAACAACGACTTCGTCGAGAAGGCCGGCCTGACGTTCGGCGACGCGATCGCCAAGGACGACCCGTCCGATCCCAACGCGCTGCCCTACGTCAACATCTTCGCCGCCCGCGCTGAGGACAAGGACAACAAGACGTACGCCAAGCTGGTCAGGATCTTCCAGGACACCAGGACCGTGACCGACGGCCTGCAGAAGGTCTCCGGCGGAACCGCCGAGCTGCTCAAGACCCCGGTCGCCGACCTCGAGTCGTCACTCGCCAAGGTCGAGAAGGACACAGCCGCCACCAAGTGATCGCTCCGCGGTCCGGCGACCTCGCGTCGCCGGGCTCGTGGTGCATCTGGAGGAACTCATGGCTCTGATCGAGCTCCGGGGCGTCAGCAAGACGTACCCGCCGACGCGCAAGGGCGGCGACCCCGTCCGCGCCGTCGACGACGTGGACCTGTCGATCGAGGCCGGCGAGATCGTTGGTGTCGTCGGCTACTCCGGCGCGGGCAAGTCCACGCTGGTCCGCCTGATCAACGCGCTGGAGCCGACGACGTCGGGAACGCTCGAGGTCGACGGCACCGACGTCACGACGCTGCGCGAGCGGCAGCTGCAGAAGGTCCGTCTGGACATCGGGATGATCTTCCAGCAGTTCAACCTGTTCGGCTCCCGCACGGTATGGGGCAACATCGCGTACCCACTCGAGATCGCCAAGGTGCCGAAGGCCGAGCACCAGAAGCGCATCTCCGAGCTGCTGCACTTCGTCGGCCTGGCCGACAAGGCCCACGCGTGGCCCGAGCAGCTCTCCGGCGGGCAGAAGCAGCGCGTCGGGATCGCCCGCGCCCTGGCCACGTCGCCCAAGATCCTGCTCGCCGACGAGGCCACCAGCGCACTCGACCCAGAGACGACGGTCGAGGTGCTGCGGCTGCTGAAGCGGGTCAACACCGAGCTCGGCATCACGATCGTCGTCATCACGCACGAGATGGACGTCGTCAAGACGATCGCCGACCGGGTCGTCGTGATGGAGGAGGGCCGGATCGTCGAGCAGGGCCCGGTCTTCGAGATCTTCGCCCGGCCGCAGCAGCCGGCCACCCGCCGGTTCGTCTCGACGCTGGTCGACGACGTGCCCGACGAGGCATCCGTGGTCTCCCTGCGGCGCCGGCACCCCGGCCGGCTCCTGACGTTGTCGTTCCGGGACGAGTCGGTGAGCCAGTCGGCCGTGTTCGCCGAGATCATCGGCCGGGGAGTCGAGTTCGAGCTCGTCTTCGGCGGCGTCGAGGACGTCCGGGGTCGGACGTTCGGCCACCTGACCCTCGAGCTCCGCGGTGACCGCGCCGCGGTCGACGAGGCGGTGCGGGCCGTCAGCGCCCTCGTCGAGACGACGGAGGTGGCGTGATGGATCGCGTGTGGGAGCTGCGGAGCATCTTCCTCGAGAGCCTGTGGACCACGATCTGGCTGGCTGGCGGCGGACTCGTCATCGGCGGCCTGATCGGGCTGCTGGTCGGGACGGGCCTGTACGTCAGCCGACGTGGCGGGATCGTGTCGGACCGGCGGACCAACGGGGTTCTCAACTTCGTGGTCAACTTCATGCGCCCGATCCCTTTCGTGCTGCTCGTCATCGCGCTGCAGCCGGTGTCCCGCTGGTTCGGGATCTCTGGGATCGGCAACGGCCAGGCGCTGGTCGCGATCGTGTTCGCCTCGGCTTTCGGGATCTCGCGAATCGTGGAGCAGAACCTCGTGAGCGTCCAGCCGGGGGTACTGGAGGCGGCCCGCGCGATGGGCGCGAGCCGGTGGAAGGTCATCACGACGGTGTTGCTCCCGGAGGCCCTGGGCCCGCTGATCCTGGGCTTCACGTTCGCGCTCGTCGCGATCGTCGACATGACCGCGATCGTCGGCATCACCGGGGCGGACAGCCTCGGCAAGGTCGCGCTGACGTACGGGCTCAAGCAGTTCAACTGGACCGTGACGGCCGTCGCGATCCTGCTGGTCATCCTCATCGTGCAGATCGGCCAGCTGATCGGCAACGCGCTGGCCCGCAGGGTCATGCGGCGCTGACCCCCACCGAGCCGCGAGTGGCGCAATGCGGCTGAATCTGGTCGCCGAGATCCAGCCACATTGCGCCATTCGCGGCTCTCACAGATGAGTTCTCAAGCAGAGTCTCAGAGAAGAGTTCGCACCGTCAGTAGTTCTGGGAAGAAGGTCAGCTCCAGGGCCTTCTGGAGGAAGTGGACTCCGGAGGAGCCTCCGGTCCCTCGCTTGAAGCCGATGATCCGCTCGACGGTCTTGAGGTGGCGGAACCGCCACAGCTGGAAGCTCTCCTCGACGTCGACGAGCTCCTCGCACATCTCATACGCGTCCCAGTGCGTCGCGGGATCGGCGTAGATCCGTCGCAGCACCTCGGTGACGCCGGGGTCAGCGGTGTACGGCTGCGAGACGTCCCGCTCGAGCACCGCCGCCGGGACGTCGTGCCCCCGCCGGGCGAGGTAGCGGAGGAACTCGTCGTACAGGCTGGGTGCCTCGAGGTCTGCGACCAGCGCGTCGTGCAGCACGGGATCGTGGTCGAAGACCGAGATCATCTGCGGGTTCTTGTTGCCGAGCAGGAACTCCACCGTCCGGTACTGCGGGGACTGGAATCCCGACGCCCTGCCGAGGAAGTCGCGGAACTGGACGTACTCGACCGGCGTCAGCGTCTCGAGCACCGACCACTGCTCGAACATCTGCCGCTGGATCGCCTTGACCCGCGCCAGCCGCTTGAGTGCCGGGGAGAGGTCGTCGGCCGCGATCAGGCTCATCGCGGACCGCAGCTCGTGGATCAGCTGCTTGAGCCACAGCTCGGTGACCTGGTGCTGGACGATGAACAGCATCTCGTCGTGGTGCTCCGACACGGGCTGCTGGGCCGACAGCAGGGTCGGCAGCTGAAGATAGCTCGCGTACGTCATCTCGCCCCGCAGGTCCCTCGCGACGCCCTCCTCGATCGGCCGGTAGGACTCGCTGCTCTCAGTCATGTCGCCGCCTCCGTCAGGAAGGGCACCGTACGGAGGCGGCGACATGAGTTGCCGTCGTTTCGCTCGCTCATGTCGCCACCGTAGGCCCTCTCCGCGTGACAGGCTGTGCACATGGCTCTCATCGAGGCGCGGGGACTCGGCAAGACGTACGGGGCCAAGCGCGCGGTCGACGACCTGTCGTTCGTCGTGCGGCCGGGCAGCGTGACCGGGTTCCTCGGACCCAACGGCTCCGGCAAGTCCACGACGATGCGGCTCATGCTGGGGCTCGACAACGGTGACGGTTCGACGACCTTCGACGGGCGGCGGTTCGGCGAGCTCGAGCACCCCATGCGGCACGTCGGCGCACTGCTGGAGGCCAAGCCGTTCCATCCGACCCGGCACGCCCGCGACCACCTGCGGATGCTCGCGGCGTCGAACCGGATCCCGGACGGCCGGGTCGACGAGGTCATGGACCTGGTCGGCCTCGGCAGCGTCGCGAAGGGCAAGCCCGGCAAGTTCAGCCTCGGCATGGGGCAACGGCTGGGCCTCGCGGCGGCGCTGCTGGGCAACCCGCACACCCTGATCCTGGACGAGCCCAGCAACGGCCTCGACCCGCAGGGCATCCACTGGCTGCGCGACCTGCTCAAGCACCTCGCCGGCGAGGGCCGTGCGGTGTTCGTCTCGAGCCACCTGCTGCAGGAGATGGCGGTGCTGGCCGACCAGCTCGTCGTGATCGGGCGGGGCCGCATGCTGGCCAACGGCGCGGTGTCGGAGTTCATCTCCCGCAGCAGCCTCGGGGCGGTCGAGGTCCGCAGCCCCGACGCCGCGGTGCTCGCGCCCCGGCTGACGGCGCTGGGTGCCGAGCTGACGAGCGAGGGGGGCGTCCTCGTGGCCCGCGGCCTGACCGCCGAGCAGATCGGCGACGAGGCGCACGCCGTCGGCGCCCGGCTGCACCAGCTCGTCACGAGACAGGCGACGCTGGAGGAGGCGTTCCTCGAGGCGACGGGGCTCGCCGAGGAGTTCCGCGGAGGTGGCGAGGCATGATCGACGCGCTCCGCTACGAGTACCTGCGCCTCCGCACGATCCGCTCGACGTACTGGCTGATCGGCTCGGCCGTCGCGTTCCAGCTTGTCATGTCGATCGTGCTGGCCGCGTCGATCTCGTCCTCCGACACGTTCAGCGGGGGCGACAGCGCCTTCGAGATCATCGCGACGATCGGGGCGTCGAGCGGGTTCGCGCCACTGTTCATCGCGTACATCATCGGGCTCTTCGGGGTGCTCTCGATGGGCCACGAGTACCGCCACGGCATGATCCGCGCGACGCTCACGGCGATCCCGCACCGCACCTACGTGCTCGCGGCCAAGATCGTCGCGACGACCGTGGTGTCAGCGCTGGCGGCGCTGGTGTGCATCCTGGTCGCGCTGCTCAGCATCGTGGGGTTCGGGCTCGACCTGCCGACCGCGAAGGCGCTGGTCGACCTGGGTCTCGGGACCATCGTCTTCACGGTGCTGTTCGCCCTGTCGGGCCTCGCGTTCGCCGCGATCACCCGCAACCAGACCGCCGCCGTGGCGCTGCTCCTGCTGGTCCCCTCCGTCCTGGAGTCGATCATCCGGGCCATCGTCATCGCCATCAAGGGTGCCTCGGACGAGCCGGGGGAGGACGGCGGATTCATCCAGATCCTCAAATTCCTGCCGTACGACGCCGGCGGCAAGCTCTACACCCGCGCCTCCCTGGATGACCTGCTGTCGTTCCTCGGCTACACGCCGTTCGGACCGCTCGGCGGTGGCATCGTCATGGCAGTCTTCGTCGCGGCGCTGCTCGCGATCTCGTACGTCCTGTTCGTCCGTCGCGACGCCTGACGAAGGCTCCCGGCGGGTCCCTGGGACACCTTTCGTGCGGCCCCGCCATGATGTGACGGTGCCAGACCCGACCTCGATGACTCCCGCGCACCACGACCGCCTGCGCGCAGCCGGGGTCGAGGCGTCCTCGCTCGACCGGGCGACCTGGACCCTCGTCACCGACGCAATGCCGGACTGGTGGCACGACTGCGGCAACGCGCTCTATCTCGGCGACCGAGCCTGGCTGCCGGACCACGTCATGGCCTCGCTCGCGCTGATCCCGGTCCGTGACGTCCTGATCGTGGTCGGCGGGCCGATGGAGTGGCTCTCGTCCCTGCTGGTCGGCGGCGACGCCGCGACGATCTTCCTGGACCGCAGCTGCGTCCTGACGGCGGGCGAGCTCTACTGCGGCGCGCACAGCCGGATCGTGCTGCACGGACCCCTCGTGGCGACCCGGAGCGCCGTCGTCGATGCCCGCAACGGCGGCAGCATCGTCGCAGACGGTGACCAGCTGTGGGCCGCCGGCGTCTACCTTGCGACCGACGACATGCACCGGCTCGAGGACCGCCGCACGGGGGAGCGGATCAACCCGTTCGGCGCGCACATCCGCCTCGGCCGGCACGTGTGGCTGGGCCGGGACACCGTCGTGACGGGCCACGTCGAGATCGGCGAGGGCTCCGTCGTCGGGATGCGCAGCCTGGTCCGGGGGCAGAAGGTGCCGCCGTTCACCGTCTCGGTGGGGACGCCGGCACGGGTCGTCCGTGAGGACGCCACCTGGAGCCACAACGACGTGCCCTGACGGGGCGAAAGGCCCGAAAAGTGCTGGAGTGACCGGCGTCACATCGCCACGTACACTCGCTCCATGGGTCGTCTCAACGACCTCGCGATGCCTCCCGGAGCCGATCCGGCCGCACTGTCGAGGTACCTCAATCTCGCGCACGACGCGTTCGTGTCGACGGGACGCGAGGACCCCTCCCTGCGACGACTCGTGCTGGAGTCGTGGCAGCGCAGCATCGACGGGGGCCTCGACCCCGAGCAGGCGCTCGCGGCGATCCGGCTCGACGACGACACGCTGTCCGACATCCGAGACTCCCACCCCCTCGCCGCCGGCATGCCGGTCATCCGGCGGCTGCTGGTTGAGGGTGCCGCCGACGCGGGCCTGCTCGTCGCGGTCAGCGACGCGGCCGGCCAGCTCCTGTGGGTCGAGGGCAATGCCTCGCTGCGAACGCGGGCCGAGGGCATGCACTTCCTGCCCGGCGCGGACTGGAGCGAGGCGAGCGCAGGCACCAATGCGCCGGGAACGGCCCTCGCGCTGGACCGACCGGTGCAGATCTTCGGTCCGGAGCACCTCGCCCGGCAGGTCACGCCGTGGAGCTGCTCCGCGGCGCCGATCCACGATCCCGACACCGGCGCGATACTCGGCGTCCTCGACCTGACCGGTGGCGACGAGGTCGCGACACCGCAGAGCCTCACGCTGGTCCGGGCGACCGTCGCGGCAGTCGAGGCCGAGCTCCGGATCGAGCGGCTCAGCCCGCGCCGGGGCACCCAGGTCTCGGTCGGCGGGTGGACCCGGCCGTCGCTCGAGGTGCTGGGCGGGCACGGCGCCACCCTGCGCCACGGCACCACCACGACCCGGCTCAGCCTGCGGCACAGCGAGATCCTCCTGCTTCTCACGGAGTCGGCCGACGGCCTGACGACCGCGGAGCTCGGGGTCGGGCTCAGCGAGGACGAGCAGGCCCAGGTCACGGTGCGGGCCGAGCTCTCGCGGCTGCGCGGCTCGCTGGGCCCGATCGAGCTCGCCTCCCGGCCCTACCGGGTCATGTCACCGGTCGACACCGACATCGCCGGCGTGCGGGCCGACCTCGACACCGGCCTCTTGCGCCGCGCCGTGGGGCGCTACCGCGGGCCCGTCCTGCCGGCCTCGACCGCCCCGGCGATCGAGCAGCTGCGCGACGAGCTCCACATGCACGTCCGGTCCTACCTGCTGGCGTCCGACGACGCCGACGCGCTGCTGTCGTTCGCCGACACGAGCCACGGCCGGGACGACTTCGAGGTCTGGGAACGCATCCTCGCGATCCTGCCCCCGGGCTCGCCCCGGCACGCCCAGGTCGCGGGTCACGTGGCCCGGCTGGACCGCGAGCTCGGCTGACCCGAGAGGCCCGCAACATCCATGCAACCGGGTTGCAACGCAGCTGTGACTACCGTCACAGCATCCCCGAGCCGCAAGGAGCCACACCCATGACCGTGTTCGCCCAGCCAGGAACCGACGGAAGCATCGTCTCCTACCAGAACCGCTACGACCACTGGATCGGCGGCGAGTACGTCGCCCCGGTCAAGGGCCAGTACTTCGAGAACGTCTCGCCGGTCAACGGCAAGGTGTTCTGCGAGATCGCCCGCGGCACCGCCGAGGACATCGAGGCCGCGCTCGACGCCGCCCACGCCGCCGCTCCCGCGTGGGGCAAGACGTCGGTCGCCGAGCGCGCCAACATCCTCAACCAGATGGCCGACCGCATCGAGCAGAACCTGGAGATGCTCGCCGTCGGCGAGACGTGGGACAACGGCAAGCCGGTCCGCGAGTGCATGGCCGCCGACCTGCCCCTCGTGGTCGACCACTTCCGCTACTTCGCCGGCGCGATCCGCGCCCAGGAGGGCGCCCTGTCGCAGCTCGACGAGCAGACCGTGGCGTACCACTTCCACGAGCCGCTCGGCGTCGTCGGCCAGATCATCCCGTGGAACTTCCCACTGCTGATGGCGACGTGGAAGCTCGCGCCGGCGCTCGCGGCCGGCAACGCCGTGGTGCTCAAGCCCGCCGAGCAGACGCCGGCGTCGATCATGCTGCTGATCGAGCTGATCGGTGACCTGCTGCCGGCCGGCGTCCTCAACATCGTCAACGGCTTCGGCGTCGAGGCGGGCGCGCCGCTCGCCTCGAGCAGCCGCATCCGCAAGATCGCCTTCACCGGCGAGACGACGACGGGCCGCCTGATCGCGCAGTACGCGAGCCAGAACCTGATCCCTGCGACGCTCGAGCTCGGTGGCAAGAGCCCGAACATCTTCTTCGAGGACGTCGCGAGCAAGGACGATGCGTTCTACGACAAGGCGCTCGAGGGCTTCGCGATGTTCGCGCTCAACCAGGGCGAGGTGTGCACGTGCCCGAGCCGTGGCCTGATCCAGAACTCGATCCTCGAGCAGTTCCTCCCCGACGCTACGCAGCGGGTCAAGGCGATCGTGCAGGGCAACCCGCTCGACACCGACACCATGCTGGGCGCCCAGGCGAGCAACGACCAGCTCGAGAAGATCCTGTCCTACTTCGAGATCGGCGTGCAGGAGGGCGCCAAGATCATCAACGGCGGCGAGCGCGTCGACCTGGGCGGCGACCTGTCGGGCGGCTACTACGTCGCGCCGACGATCTTCCAGGGCAACAACAAGATGCGGATCTTCCAGGAGGAGATCTTCGGCCCCGTCGTCTCGGTCACGGGCTTCGACGACTACGCCGACGCGATCGACATCGCCAACGACACGCTGTACGGCCTCGGGGCAGGCGTGTGGTCGCGCGACGGCAACACGGCGTACAAGGCCGGCCGCGACATCCAGGCTGGCCGGGTGTGGACGAACTGCTACCACCAGTACCCGGCCCACGCGGCCTTCGGTGGCTACAAGTCGTCCGGCATCGGTCGAGAGAACCACAAGATGATGCTCGACCACTACCAGCAGACCAAGAACCTCCTGGTCTCGTACGACGAGAACAAGCTGGGCTTCTTCTGATGGCTCCGCTGATCCTGCCGCCCACGGCCCGGCACCCCCGCCAGGGGTACCGATGGCCGTGAGCCGGGTCGCGATCACCCCGAAGGCTGCGGAGCTCCTCCGCAGCCTTCGGGCCTCGCACGACCAACCCCTGATGTTCCACCAGTCCGGCGGGTGCTGCGACGGCTCGGCGCCGATGTGCTTCACGCAGGGCACCTTCCTGACGGGGCACCAGGACGTCCACCTCGGCGACCTGGACTACGGCGCGTCCGAGGTCGCCCCGGTCTGGATCTCCCGGGAGCAGTTCGCGTACTGGTCGCACACCCACATCACGATCGACGTCGTGCCCGGCCGGGGTGCGGGGTTCTCGATCGAGGGGCCGACCGGCAACCGCTTCATCATCCGGTCACGCATCTTCACGGAGGAGGAGACCGCGCAGCTTGCGACGGAACCCGCGCGCTAGGCCTCGCGTCATGACGACAGGGTTGGGGACTCTCCCTTGGTGGAGCGACACGATCCAGGCGTGTCCCTCGCCCGAGTCGACCGAGGTCCCATGCGCGCGTTCACCCACCGGCCCCTTCGATCCGCCCTGCTCGCGGTGCTGGTCGCCGTCCTCGCCCTCACCGGGCTGACCGTGCTGACGACCCCCGCGAGCGCCGCCGCCCCGGTCGACGGCCTGACCCAGGCGACGGCCGCCGCCTCCTGCTGGGAGATCAAGCAGGACAACGCCGCCTCGCCCGACGGCGCCTACTGGATCCTGACGCCCCAGCTCAAGGTCCCGACCATGATCTACTGCGACCAGACGACCGACGGTGGCGGCTGGGAGCTCATCGGCCGCGGCCGGGACGGCTGGACCTACGGCTACAACGGCAAGGGCACGCCGGCCGACGTCGCCACGACCGTGACGGGCCAGGCCGCGTTCTCGCCGCGACAGCTCGACTCCGAGGTCGTCAACGGCCTGCTCGGTGGCAAGCGGTTCGACGACCCGACCACTGGCAGCGGTGTCCGTGTCCGCCGCGCGGCCAACCAGGCCGGCACCGCGTGGCAGGAGACCCGGTGGACCTACCGGGCCGGCTCCCGCGACCGGTGGAGCTGGGCCCTGGGTGCGGGCTTCCCGCTCTCGTCGGTCACGCTCGACGGCGTCACCGGCAGCAACACCACGACGTACGAGTTCGGGTCCGACCAGGCCTATCGCCGCCTCTGGACGTACGAGGACGCCAGGAACAGCTACGTCCGGGGCTTCAACTACGGCAAGAACGGACTCGGCACGAGCGCCGCGACGAGCTACATCTACTCCAAGGCCTCCGGCGGCGAGTACGGGACCCCGTTCAGCCAGGTCTTCATCCGGCCCAAGCTCCGGACCAGCGACCTGTCGTTCCCCCCGGTCCCCAGCTCCGGCTCCGCGGCCCAGACGATCCGCGCCGTCCCCCGCAACGGGGCGCTCCCGACCACGTGGGGCGTCACCGGCATCGGCGCGGGTGGCACCAGCGAGAACGCCGGCGAGGTGCAGGCGTTCGCGCAGATCGGCGGCACGATGTATGTCGGCGGCAACTTCACGACGGTGCAGAAGGGGTCGTCCGCGACCGGCACCGACGTCGTCGCCCAGCCCTATCTTGCGGCGTTCGACGCGACGACGGGCGACTTCATCCGCTCGTTCAAGCCGGTCCTCAACAACCAGGTCAAGTCGCTGGCGGCGCTGCCGGGCGGCAAGCTGGCAGTGGGCGGCGAGTTCACCAAGGCCGCCGGCACCGCGCGCACGGGACTCGTCGTGCTCGATCCGACCACCGGCGCGCTCGACCCGTCCTGGACGACGAACCTGGAGAACCGGGTCTCGAAGGGCACCGTGTCGGTGCGAGGACTCGACACCGACGGCACCTACCTGTACCTGACCGGCGCGTTCACGCACTTCACCAAGGCGGGCACGACCGACCGCTACGCCAAGAACGGGGCACGCATCCTGCTGTCCACCGGTGTCGCGGACAACGCTTGGAACCCCGAGTTCAACGGCACCGGCACCGCGGTGGACGTCAGCGACGACAAGAAGGCGGTCTACTTCTCGGGCTACTTCACCCAGATGAAGAACGGCACCCAGCCCGCCGACCGGGCCGCGGCGATCAGCACCGCGACGGGCGGCAACAAGATCGCGAGCTGGCAACCGACGTTCAGCACCGCCGGATCGGCTCGCTACCAGCAGGCCGTCCAGCAGGTCGCCGGCAAGGTGTGGCTCGGCGGGTCCCAGCACAGCATGTTCTCCTACAACCCGTCGACGTTCGCGCTGGAGAACACCCACGTCACCAAGAACGGCGGTGACATCCAGGCGATCACCGGCGGCAACGGGCTCGTGTTCGCAGGCTGCCACTGCGAGAACTGGAACTACTCCGACACCGCGAAGTACGACACGACGTCCCCCGGCTCCACCAACGTCACCTGGAGCCAGGCCGACAAGATCTACTACGTCGGTGCGTGGGACGCGACGACCGGCGACTACGCGCAAGAGTTCACCCCCGAGATGCGGGCGCGGCTGGGCCGCGGCGCGTGGGCGCTGAAGGTGGCCGCGGACCAGACCCTGTGGGCCGGCGGCACGATGACCAGCGCGGTCAAGGAGAACGGCAGCAACCAGTGGGTCGGCGGGTTCGTCCGCTTCGCGGTGCGCCCGCACGCCGCGCCCACGCCCGCGACCGGCCTCAAGGCCTCTCTCGACGGCGCGAACGCCAAGCTGACGTGGAGCTCGGCGGCAGCCGCGGGCACGACCTTCGAGGTCATCCGCAACGACCGCGTCGTCGCGACGACCTCGGCCAAGGAGGTCACGGTGCCCGGCTCGGCCGGCACCGACCGGTTCTTCGTCCGCACAGCAGACACGTGGGGCAACCGGTCCGCCTCGACGGCGGCCGTGTCACCGACGACCGCCCCAGTGACGACGGCCCTCGTAGCCAGCGGAGCGACCTGGTCCTACTCCTTCGACAGCACCGCTCCGGTCGCGCCGGCGTGGAAGACCTCGGCCACCGACACGGCGTCCTGGGCCACCGGTGCGGCGGCGCTGGGCTGGGGCACCGGCCCGATCGCGACCAACATCGACGTCCCGGCGGGCGGCACCCGTGCGCTGACGTCCTACTTCCGCAGGTCGTTCCCGGTCAGCAACGCGGGCGGCATCACGAGGCTGACGCTGACGACCCGCGCCGACGACGGCGTCGCGGTCTACGTCAACGGCACCGAGGTCGGCCGGTCCAACCTGCCGGCCGGCGCGCTGACCCCTACGACGTACGCCTCCTCGGCCCCCAGCACCGCCGTCGCCGTCGCCGCGCCGGTCACGTTCGACGTGCCGGTGGACCTGTTGACCAACGGCACCAACAGCATCGCCGTCGAGGTGCACTCCAACTACCGGGCCACGCCCAGCGCGAGCATGGACCTGTCCCTCGTCGCGACGTCATGAGCGCCGTCGCCGAGGCGAGGGGGGCGCGCGCCGCCTACGCGGCCCTGGTCAGTGCGCAGAAGAGTGGCGCCGGGATCTCCTTCTACATGCGCGTCGTCAACCGGCGACTGGGTCGCCTGATCGCCGCCGTCGCGGCCCAGACCCCTGCGACCCCGAACCACATGACCGCCGCGAGCTTCGCGTCGTTCCTCGCCGGGGCGGGGCTGCTCGTCGCGGTCGAGCCGGGGACCGCGATGGCGATCGGCTCGATGCTACTGCTCCAGCTGGGCTTCGCGTTCGACTCCGCCGACGGCCAGCTCGCCCGCCTGCGTGGTGGCGGTTCGCCGGCAGGGGAGTGGCTCGACCACGTCGTCGACTCGGCCCGGCACCTGCTGTTCCACCTCGCGGTACTGATCGGGCTCCACCGGCTCACCGACGTCTCGGACGCCGTCCTGCTCGTCCCACTCGGCTTCGCATTCGTGTCGACGGTCCGCTTCTTCGCGCAGATCCTCGCCGAGCAGCTGGCCCGGCGGGACCCGCCCCCGGAGCCCGAGGCGGTCCCTCGGTTCGGGACGCTCATCCAGTTCCCCGCCGACACCGGGGTCCTCAACCTCGTCGTGGTGCTGTGGGCGTGGACCACGACGTTCCTGTGGGCGTACGCCCTGCTGGGCGTTCTGAACGCGGTGCTCCTGGTCGCGACCCTGGTGCGCCGGCACCGTGAGCTCGCCGCACTCGGTCGCGAGGCGCGATGAGCACCCTCCTCGAGGAGCGCCCGGCCGCTCCGGCCGCGATGGACGCGCACGAGGCGCTGCCGGCGTGGCCCGTGCTGACGCTGGTCTGGGGATTCCCCGTCTTCTGGGCGCTCGGCGCCACCGTGATCGCCGGCGTGCTTCTGACCGTCGTGATGCTGTCCTACCTCGCGCACTACCGGGCGACGCGCCTCGTCCCGGGCGTCTACGCGTTCACGTCGTTCGTCGTCTGGGTCATCCCGTGCGCCATGATGCTCGACTCGACCTCTCGGGCGCTGGGCTACGCCTACCGCTTCTCGGTCCTCCTGATCGTGGGCACGGCGCTGGTCTACACGATCAGCGCCGGCATTCGCCTCAGCCGCCGCCGGATCGTACACGCACTGACGTTCCTGTGGTTCGTGACGATCATCGGCGGACTGGTCGGGATGCTCCTGCCGGAGGTGCGTCTGTCGACCCCCGTCGGGATGCTGCTGCCGGACTCGCTGACCCACAACGAGTACGTCCACGACCTGTTCTTCCCGCCCCTGGCGGAGGTGCAGCACCCGTTCGGGTCCCCGACGACCTTCGTGCGTCCGTCGGCGCCGTTCCCCTATGCCAACAGCTGGGGGGTGGCCCTCGTGCTGCTGACCCCGGTCGCCGTGGCGGGCTTCCTGCAGGCACGGTCCAGGCTGCTGCGCTGCGCCGTCGTCCTGGGTCTCGCGGCGATGATCGCGCCGGCGATGGCGACGTCCAACCGCGGCATGTTCGGGGCCCTGCTGCTGGCCGCGGTCTACGTCGTGGTGCGCCTGGCGATCAGGGACCGGGCCGCCCCGGTCCTGGCGATCGCCGTCCTCGGGGTCGTCGGCGGAATCGTCCTGATCGCCAACGGTCTCGTCTCCCAGATATCCACGCGCCAGCAGTACGGCGACTCCTCGGGGACCCGGATGAGGCTCTACGACGAGACGTTCCAGCGGACCCTGCAGTCCCCGCTCCTGGGCCACGGCGCGCCCCGGCCCTCGACGGAGCAGGCGCTCTCGGTCGGGACCCAGGGCTACGTCTGGATGCTGATGTTCAGCTTCGGCTTCGTGGGCCTCGCGCTGTTCCTGATGTTCCTGTGGGGCACGACGCTGCGGACGTGGCGCGCCCCGGGCGACATCGACCTGGCGCTGCACAGCACCCTCGTCGTGGCGAGCGTCGTGATCGTGGTCTACGGGCTGGACGTCATGCAGCTGCTCACGATCATGCTCGTCGCCGCGGTGCTCCTGCGGCGACGTCACGGCATCGACCGTGACCCGACCGGTGGCTGACAGCAGCTCGCGCGGGATCGCCTGGGCCGGTGCCGTCAACCTCGTCGGCGGTGGCCTCGGCTCCCTGATCGGGCTGGTGGTCGCGGCGATCGTGGGCCGCGAGCTGGGCACGGAGGGCGCCGGGACGTACTTCCTGGTCGTCGCGGTCTTCATGATCGTGTCCAGCGTCGCCGAGCTCGGCGCCGACACGGGACTGGTCCGCTACGTCTCCGCGGCGCTCGCCATGGGCCGGCTCGTCGACGTCCCGCACCTGCTCAGGACCGCGGTGACGCCCGTGCTGCTGGCCGGTGCGTCGGTCGTGGTCGTGGTGGCCGGCGTGGTCTCCTCCACCGGTTCCCTCGGCGGCCTGCCACCGGCGTTCCTGGTCGCCGGAGCGGCGATCGCGGTCCTGTCGTCGCTGCTTGCCGTGGCGCTCGCGGTGACGCGTGGCTTCGGGGACGTGCTGACGTACCCCCTTCTGCAGAACGTCGTCCTGCCCCTGCTGCGGGTGGGCGGCGTCCTTGCGGTCGTCACGGCCGGCGGGGGAGTCGCGGCCGTGCTGACGGCGTGGATGGCCCCGGTGCCGGTCGTGCTGGCGCTGGCGGCGGCCGTCGCGATGACACTGACGGTCCGGAGCTCCGGCACCCTGAAGCCCTCGACAACGCGCCCCGCCGAGCGGCGACGGGTGTCCCGCGAGTTCTGGGCGTTCAGCGCGACCCGGGGCGTGACGGCCGCCGTTGAGATCCTGCTGGAATGGGTCGACGTCATCCTGGTCGGCGCGCTGACCTCGCCCGAGGAGGCCGGCATCTACGCCGTCGTGACCCGCTGTGCCCGCGCCGGCGAGGTGATCCAGCAGGCCGCCAGGATCGCGGTCGGCCCGCAGATCAGTGCCGCGCTGGCCCGCGGAGCCCGGGAGGAGGCCCGCCAGGTCTACGGTCTCGTCACGGCGGCGATGATCTGGCTGGCGTGGCCGTTCTTCATCGTGCTCGCAGTGTTCGGCGACGCGGTGCTCTCGGTGTTCGGTCCCGGCTTCGACGACGGTGCCGCCTCGCTTGCCATCCTGTGCCTCGCGATGGGGCTGTCCACCGCGGCGGGCACGGTGCAGACGATCCTGCTGATGGGCGGTCGCAGCTCGTGGCAGCTGGTCGACAAGTCGGTCGCGCTGACCCTCAACATCGCCCTCGACCTGGCGCTGATCCCGCTGTGGGGGATCGAGGGTGCCGCGGTCGCGTGGGCCGTGACGATCGTCGTCGACACCCTGCTCGTGGCCTACCAGGTGCAACGTCTGATGGAGCTGCGTCCGCGGGCGCGCCACCTGGGTGTCGCCGCGGCTCTGTCGCTCGGACTCGTTGGATCACTGACGGCTGCGTCCCGCCTGGTGCTCGGTTCGAGCGTCCCGGAGCTGCTCGGCACGCTCGCCGCCGTCGCGATCGTCTACCTCGCGGCGAGCTGGCCGTTGCGCCACCGGCTCGGTCTGGTCGACCTCGTCGCCCACCGCTCAGGGAGCCTGGTGCCGTCCTAGCGAGATGACCCACCTGGGCGGTGCACTGGCGTCCGCATTGTCGACCGGACTGGACGCCGGCGCACCGCCACCCGTGCGGGACTGGACGATCTAGCGACCGAGCGAGACCATCTCGGGCTGGGGCGGGAACAGCGCGGTCAGGGCGATGTCGACGCCCTTGGAGCGCAGCAGCCCGGCGAGACGGCGCAGAGCCGCGGCGTCGTCGGTCGTGGAGCGGGCCAGCAGCACCGAGTCCGAGCGGGTCGCCAGCGCGACCTTGTTGGCGTCGGAGGTCAGGTTGGTCGTGTCGATCACGATGACCTCGCCAGCCCAGGAGTCGCGCTTCTTATCGGTCGGCCAGCCGCGGCTGATCTTGCCCTCGTTGATGGCTCCGGCGTCGACGAACCGGGCCGTGCGGCCACGGCGCGACAACGCGTCGGCGAGCTCCTGGCCGGGCGTCGTCCCCCGGCCGGTCTGCTCCTCGGCGTCGACCATGATGAGGAACGGTCGGTCGGTGCCGATCTCGGTGGGGATCTTGAGCATGAAGGCCGCGATGTCCCACGTGTCGGCGCGGTTGATGTCCTTGGTGCCGTCGAGGACGATCTGGTCGCCGATCGCGTGGAGGCCGTCGATGCCGCCGATCTCGGAGTCCTCCTCCTCCTTGCGCAGGAGCGTGATCGGGATGCCGACCAGGAGGCCGAGGACCAGGCCGGCCAGGCCGAGCGTCACAGGCCCCGGCGTGGACGGGGCGGCAGGTATCTCGGCGCTGCCGACGACCTGGCCGGGGTCGAGGTCGAAGTTGCCGAGCTCGGCGAGCTTGGTGCCGAGCGCGTCGGCCTGGATTCGGAGCGAGCGCTGCGCGAGGTCCGACTTGTTGGCGGGGCTCCGGGCGTCGTCCTGGATCGCCGCGATCTGGGCCTTCGCAGCCGCCTGGAGACGATCGATCTCGGTCGAGGCCGCGTCCCGGCGGGTCTGCAGATAGGCCTCGGCGACGGCATTGGCGCCCGCAGCGGACTGCTTCGGTGTGTCGCCGACGTAGCGGATGTCGAGGATCAGGGAGTCGTCCGGCGACGAGATGGTCGTCGCCTCCTGGATCGCCTTGGCCCCGACCGAGTAGTTCGGGGCCAGGAGGCTGGAGGCCGCGGCGGCGACCTTGGCCGACTGGGCGATGCCGGCCTCGGTGGCCATGCTGACGGAGCGGGAGGCGTCGACCGACGACGTCAGGATGTCGGCGTTCATGGGGTTGACCGACACCGTGGTGGTGGCGTCGTACGCCGCCGGGATCGCGTACGACGCGGACACACCGGCGATCACGCCGAGGATCGCCATCGCGACGATGACGAGCCAGTGCCTCTTGAGGGAGCCGCCGATGTCGGTGAGCTGCACGGTCTGCGGAGAGGTGGCCATCTGGGAGTGTCCTCGGGTCGACGTCTTGCGGGTCCCCGGGTGGGGGCCGTACCAAGAACGAGCCGTGCGGGGTGCGGATATGACGGGAAGAAAAAGATCTCTTCGGATGGAGCATCAGTCACAGGGCCTTCCGTGGCTCAACTGCCAGACGCTGTCCGGACAGGAAAAATCATGCCGGCGGCGTCGATCCACGCGGTGGAGGCCGGTTCGGGCGGCGCCGGGGCCGCCAGGGCCCCGCCAGAAGGTGGCTGATTTGTTTCACGAGTTGCCTGGACGACGGAATTGATGGTTTCGCGATCTCTGGACGAAGGTTCCCGTCGCGTGCCATCCTGCCGGTGACCGTAAGCATCGGTCTCAGATCACCTGGCTCCTATCGGGGCCTCGATCGCACTGCACCACACATCCAGGGGAAACAGATGCAGGACGTTGACGTTGTCGACGGGCCTGATGCGGGAGCTCCGCTCGTCGCACTCGACGACGGACAGCTCCTGGCGTTGGCGCGTGTCGGCAACCAGCAGGCGTACGGTGCGCTGTTCGCGCGCCACAGCTACGCGGCCCACCGGCTCGCCCGGCACCTGGGCCAGAAGGAGGACTCCGAGGACGTCGTCTCGGAGTCGTTCGCGCAGGTCCTGGACCTGGTGCGCCGGGGCATGGGCCCGGACGCCGCGTTCCGTGCCTACCTGTTCACCACGATCCGGCACGAGTCGGCGCGTCGCGCCCGGGTGCGGCGACGGGTGACTCCGGCCGGCGACCACTCAGACATCGACCAACCCGTGCCGTTCGGCGGCGGGGACCTCGACAGCTTCGAGGGCTCGGCGATCCGCAGCGCGTACGACTCCCTGCCGGTCCGGTGGCGCACCGTGCTGTGGCACCTTGACGTCGAGGGCCGCAAGCCGCACGAGCTCGGACCGCTGCTCGAGCTGCCGCCCAACAGCGTCTCGGCGCTCGTCTACCGGGCCCGCTCGGGGCTCCGCGAGGCCTGTCTGCGGCAGCACATCGGCGGCAGCAACGACGACAGCGAGGTGTGCCGCGACGTGCGTGCGCGGTTGTCGGCGCTCGTGCGCGGCACGGCGGCGGCCCGGGACCAGGAGAAGGTGCACACGCACCTGGCGTCCTGCCGCGAGTGCATGGCGATCTACCTGGACCTTTAGGAGGTCAACCACGAGGTGGGCACCGGGCGGGCGGGCAGGCCTGAGCCGTGGTGACGCCCCCACGCCCCGCATCACGGGGCGTTTGGGCCCGATGGCGTCACGAAGGAGGTTCGCACGCCTCTCCCATGGCAAGACCACGAGAAGGTACGGACTCCCAGTGAATGACGCACGCACCACGTTCGACGTCGGCTACTCCAGCGGTGTCTTCGACATGTTCCATGTGGGACACCTCAACCTCCTGCGCCGCGCACGCAACCACTGCCACCACCTGGTCGTCGGGGTCGCGAGCGACGAGTACGTCGACCACCTGAAGGGTCGCCCGCCGGTCGTGCCGTGCGACGAGCGGATCGACATCATCTCGGCGCTCGGCATCGTCGACGAGGTCATCATCGACCGTTCGGAGGACAAGGTCGCGATCTGGCAGCAGCGGCCGTTCGACGCGATCTTCAAGGGCAACGACTGGCAGGGCACGCCCAAGGGCTACCGGCTCGAGCGCACGATGGACGATCTCGGCGTCGAGGTCGTCTACTTCCCCTACACGCGTCACACCTCGAGCTCGATGCTCCGGTCGTTCCTCGCGGACCACGAGGAATGATCGCCCCCGAGCGGGACGGCGCCGCCGCCCCCGCGTTGACACGTGTGCCCCCGGCGGTGACGGCGGTCGTGCCGACCCACCGCCGGCCCGAGCTGATGGCCCGCGCGGTCGAGAGCATCCTCGCGCAGACGTACGCCGGCGCGATCGAAGTCGTCGTCGTCTTCGACGCGTGCGATCCCGTGCTGCCCTCCGTGCGGCTCGACGAGGGCCGGACCCTGCGCGCCGTCGTCAACCACCGGGTGCGCGGGCTGGCAGGCGCCCGCAACACCGGGATCCTCGCGGCCCAGCACGACTTCATCGCCTTCCTCGACGACGACGACCACTGGAAGCCGGGCAAGGTCGAGGCGCAGATGGCGGTGTTCGAGGCCCACCCCGAGGTCGGCCTGGTCGGCACCGCGATGGAGGTCGACGACGGACGCACGACGCACGAGCGCCTCGTGCCTGCCGTCGTGACGCACGCCGACCTCGTCCGGGACCGGATCGCGGGCCTGCACTCGAGTAGCTTCGTCTTCCGCCGCGACGTGCTGGTCGACGCCGTCGGCATGATCGACGAGGACCTGCCGGGCAGCTACGGCGAGGACTACGACGTCCTGCTGACGACGGCGCGACTCGCCCCGATCCGCCTGGTCAACGAGCCGCTGGTGTCGGTCCGCTGGTCGGGGCAGTCCTTCTTCTACGGCCGGTGGGAGCAGTACGCCGACGGGCTCGTCTACCTCCTCGACAAGCACCCCGAGCTTCGCCGGGACCCGGCGGCGCTGGCCCGGATCGGCTCTCAGATCGGCTTCGCGCTGGCCGCCGCGGGCCGTCACCGGGAGTCCCGGTCCTGGCTCCGCCGCTCGCTGCGGGAGGAGCGACTCAACCCCCGGGCGTGGCTGGGGCTCCTGATCTCCTACCGCCTGCTGTCGGCCGATGTCGTCGCCCGCGTCGCCAACCTCGCCGGCAAGGGCATCTAGCCATGATCGCGATGGACGTCAGCACCCCGCTGCGCGGTGCCCGTGTGGCGCGGGTCGGACACACGGCTCGGCGCCGGAGCATCAGGCACCTCCCGACCACGGTCCTGCGGCAGGGTGTGCTCGGCTACGTCGGTGCCCTGGCGGCCGCGTACGTCCTCGCCTACCGCCACTTCGCGCTGCCCGATCGATGGGCGGCCGGGGTCGTCGCCCTCGTGGGCGCATGGCTCGCCTACAGCTTCGCGGCGCTTCCGGCGTACGAGCGCGCTCGGTCGTTCAAGCCGGCGATCCGTCTGGTCGAGGTCCTCGGCGTCGCGTCGCTCGGCTGGTTGCTCGTTGACGCCGAGACCACCGAGGTCATGCGGCACGCGACCGTCGCGACCCTGATTGCGCCGGCCCTCCTCGCAGCATCCGCTGCGGTGCATCGTCAGCTGCTGCGTCGCACCCCCACGATCCTGGTGGGCCAGACCGAGTCTGTTCGTCGGCTCGAGTCGCGGTGGGCCCGGCGCAAGGACATCGACGTCCTCGCGACCTGCTCGTGGCGCTCTCCGCACGAGAACGCACCCGTCGGCGCGGTGTCCGACGACGGGCTGACCGACGTCGCCCGTGAGGTCCTGGAGGTCGTGGCGCGCCGTCGGGCGACCTCTGTCGTCATCGCGAGCGGCCGGGCGTTCACGACCCCGGCCCTGCGCCACCTGGCCTGGGCGCTGCAGCGCGCGGAGGTCGAGTGCCTCGTCGTGGCGGACATGAGCGATCACGTGGAGCTGCTCCGGCCGCGACGCGTCGGGGACCAGATCGCCCTGTCGCTGCGAGCCCCCAACGACCACCTCATGTCGCTGGCGGCCAAGTCGGTGTTCGACCGGGTGGCCGCCGCCGTCGCGCTGCTGCTGCTCTCACCCCTGCTCGTCGTGGTCGCCCTGCTGATCCGGCTCGGCACCCGCGGGCCGGCGATCTTCCGTCAGCAGCGATCGGGGCGCGACGGCGAGCCGTTCACGATGTACAAGTTCCGCACCATGGTCGTCGACGCCGAGGACCGGCTGGAGATGCTCCGAGCCCGCAACCAGGGCGCGGGCCCGCTGTTCAAGCTCGTCGACGACCCCCGGATCACCCGGTTCGGCCGGTTCCTGCGCCGGACGTCGATCGACGAGATCCCGCAGCTGTTCAACATCGTCAAGGGCGACATGTCGTTGGTCGGCCCGCGGCCGGCCCTGCCGGCGGAGACCTCGCAGTACAGCGAGTGGGTGTGGCGCCGGCTGCACGTCAAGCCCGGGTTGACCGGCCTGTGGCAGGTCAGCGGCCGATCGTCCCTGCCGTGGGAGGAGGCGATCCGGATGGACCTGCAGTACGTCAACAACTGGAACCTGCGCCTCGACCTGGCGATCCTGGCCCGCACCGTGCGGGCCGTGATGTCGCGGGACGGCGCTCACTGAGGCCCACGCCCCGCGGTGCGGGTGGGGAGCGCCGGGTGTAACTCGTTGTTACCCTTGCGATGACCGCCGCGAAGGTACCGTCGACCAACGAAGAAGGCTGGGGATGTCATGCGGGAGCTGGGCTACACGCTCAAGGTGTTCAAGCAGATCGGGATGCTCAAACCGGTCCTGCCGCACCGGTTGCTGGGCGCCGGGCTCCAGCTCGCCAAGTGGGGACCCGGTCTTCCGTCGGGGGTCAACGCCGCGGCGTCCCGCTTCCCGCACCAGACCGCCATCATCGACGACTCGGGCCAGGTCACGTGGTCCGAGCTCGCGGGCCAGATCAACCAGCTGACGCAGGCGCTGAAGGACCGCGGCGTCGGACCGGGGGACTCGGTTGCGGTGCTGGCCCGCAACCACCGCCAGATGATCCTGTCGATCGTCGCGATCATGCAGGTGGGCGGCCGGGTGCTGCTCCTCAACACGATGGCGAGCCGCTCGCAGCTTGCCGACCTGGCGAAGCGCGAGGACGCGAGCCTCGTGATCGTCGACCAGGAGTTCCTCGAGGTCGCCGGGGACGTCGACCCGTCCACGATCGTGCTCGGCTGGGCCGACCCCGACGCGCCCGACGACCTGCCGACGGTCGACGGTCTGCGTGAGGGGCAGCCCACCAAGGCGCACCCGAAGCCGGAGCGGCACGGCCAGATCATCATCTTCACGTCCGGCACGACCGGTCTGCCCAAGGGGGCGCGCCGCGAGGAGCCCAAGGACCTCAAGCCCCTCATCGCGTTCTTCGGTGCGATCCCCTACCGGGGGAACTCGACGGTCGTGATCGCCGCCCCGCTGTTCCACTCCTGGGGCCTCATCAACTTCGCGTTCGGGCTGTCGACCGTCCCGACGTACGTCCTGCGGCGCCGGTTCGACTCGGCCACGGTCCTGCGGGACGTCGAGCAGCACCGGGCCGAGGTGCTCGTGGTCGTGCCCCTGATGATGCAGCGGATGATCGACGCCGACCCCGAGGTCGTCCGCGCCGCCGACATGTCGTCCCTGCGGATCACGGCGAGCAGTGGATCGGCCCTGGCCGGCGAGCTGGCCAACCGCTTCATGGACCTGTTCACCGACTCGGTCTACAACTTCTACGGCGCGACCGAGACCGGATGGGTCACGATCGCCAGCCCCCAGGACCTGCGGGAGGCACCGGGCACCGCCGGCGTCCCGCCGTTCCGGACGACGGTCAAGATCCTCGACCCCGACGGCCGGGAGGTCCCGCAGGGCGAGACCGGGACGATCCACGTCGGCAACGACATGCCGTTCGGCGGCTACACCGACGGCAACACCAAGACCTTCGCCGAGGGGCTCATGAGCACCGGCGACGTGGGACACTTCGACGCCGACGGCCGGCTGTTCGTGTCGGGGCGCGACGACGACATGGTCGTGTCCGGCGGGGAGAACGTCTTCCCGCGCGAGCTCGAGGACGCGCTGATCGACCACCCGGACATCACCGACGTCGTGGTCACTGGCATCCCCGACGCGAAGTTCGGCCAGGTGCTCGCGGCGTACGTCGTGGTCAAGGAGGGCGCGTCGCTGACCGAGGAGGACCTCAGGGCGTACGCCAAGACGCACGTCGCCCGGTTCGCCGTCCCGGGTCGCACGATGTTCCTCGACGAGCTGCCGCGCAATCCCACGGGCAAGGTCATGAAGCGCGACCTGCCCGACTTCGACTAGCTGCGACGGGGGCGGCGAGCAGCAGCCCCAGCACCAGACCGGCGAGCCCCGTCGCCGGGAGGCCCGGGCGGGTCGGCGCCGTGGGTGTCCGTGCGGTGTCGACGACCACGCCGCCGGCGTCGTCGACCACGGCGAGCCGGGCGCGCTCCACCGCGAGCGCCGCCCGGGTGGTCGGATCGGCCCGCCGGATCTCGCGGGAGATCCGGGTCGCGATCCGGTCGGTCCGCTCGGCGGCGTCGACCGCCCGGGTCGCGAGGTACGCGTTGGCAACGGCATCCGCGCCCCGGGTCGCCTCGCGGGGATCGTCCGCCTCGTAGGAGATCCGCAGGACCGTCGAGTCCGCCACGGCCGTCGCCCGGGTCCCGTCCTGCATCCGACCGACCGTCGGCCCCCGTCCGCCGAGCGCCGCGCGAGCCTCCGACACGACGCGCCGGGAGCTGGCGAGGCTCTCCTCGGCCGTCATGTCGACCCGGTCCGGGTCGCCGGCCTCGACGTGGACGACCGTCACGGCCGCATAGCGGGCCGGGAGGGCCACGTGGACCGCCACCGCGACGAAGAGCGCCGTGACGGCGCCGACGGCAAGCGTCCGCCAGCGCCGCGCGAGGCGCGCACCGAGCTCGGACAATGTGAGGGTCTCCACGCAGCCCAGTCTGGGGTGGGCCACGGGTGTGGGGGCCGGGTTGTCCACAGGGCCCGCGATCGGCGATGGCAGCGGGCGCGGATCTCGGACATAACTGGGGCATGGACGATGTGATGCTGCTGGCCCTCGTGCGTGAGGGGAACGACGAGGCCTTCGGGCTGCTCTACGCCCGCCACCGGGAGGTGGCCGGACGGGTCGCCGCCCGCGTCATGAGCGGGGTCGAGGCCGACGACGTGGTCGCCGAGTCGTTCGTCGCGGTGCTGGTCCAGATCAGGGCCGGCCGCGGACCCACGGTGTCGTTCCGGGCCTACCTGCTGACCGCGGTCCGGCACGAGGCCGCGCGCCGACGGGCGCTGCTGCGCCGTTGCGAGCCGACCGTCGACCTCGACCCGGCGGGGCGGCCGACCCCTGACCTGGCGGAGCAGGCGGATCTGCGCGATGCCTATGAGACCCTGCCACCGCGCTGGCGCCACGTCCTGTGGCGACTCGACGTGGAGGGCGTCCCGCCGCGGGAGCTCGCGCTCGAGCTGGGGGTGTCGCCCAATGCGGTCTCGGCGCTGGGCTACCGGGCGCGAGCCGGTCTGCGAGCGGCCTACCTCACTCGGTCCGACGCGGCCTGACCGGGCGGCGCGCCGGTGGACGGGCGCCACGCGTGGGCTGTGGCAGTCTTGCCGGGTGGACATCACCTACGCCCCGGCGCCGGACGGCGCGCCGGACCCGGGCGAGGTCGTCTGGACGTGGGTCCCCTACGAGGACGACTCGACGCAGGGCAAGGACCGCCCCGTCCTGCTGATCGCCCGCGAGGGATCGCACCTGGTCGCCCTTCCGATGACCTCCAAGGACCACGACCGCGATCACGACCAGGAGGCCCGGGAGGGCCGGTTCTGGCTCGACCTCGGTGCCGGCCCGTGGGACCACACCGGCCGGCCCAGCGAGGTCCGGGTCAACCGGTTCCTGCGGGTCGAGCCCTCGAACGTACGCCGTGAGGGTGCCGTGCTGGACCGGGCGCGCTTCGACACGGTCGTCGCCGCGGTGCGCCCGCACCTGCCGACCGGGGCGACCCCGGAGTGACCAGCCCGCCCCCGCGCCCGATCGGCCCGATCGACGCCTTCCAGCGCAAGCACCGCGTCGTCGGCTTCCCGATCGCGGTCGTCTACAAGTACTTCGACGACCAGGGGGCCTACCTCTCGGCGATCCTGACCTACTACGCGTTCATCGCGATCTTCCCGCTGCTCCTGCTCAGCACCTCGATCCTGGGGTTCGTGCTGCAGGGCGACGACGACCTGCGCGACCGCCTCCTCAACTCGGCGCTCAGCCAGTTCCCCATCATCGGCGACCAGCTGGGCCGCCCCAACGGGCTGCAGGGGTCGACCAGCGCGATCGTGATCGGCTCGGTCGCCGCGATCTACGGCGCGATGGGCCTCGGCCAGGCCCTCCAGAACGCGGCCAACGTCGCGTGGTCGGTGCCCCGCAACAGCCGCGCCAACCCCTTCCTGTTGCGCTTCCGCAGCCTGTTGTTCCTCGCGATCGGTGGCGTCGGCATCCTGCTGCTCGCCGTCGCGACCTCGGTCCTGGCCAATCCGGACGCGCTCGGCGCGGACCTCGCGCCGACCATCGGGCTGGTGTCGAGGGTCGTCGGGTTCGTGCTGACGGTCGTCATCTTCGTCGCGGTGTTCCGGCTCATCAGCCTCGGCCGGGCCAAGGTGCGGGCGGTCTTCCCGGGCGCATTCGTGACCGCCGTGCTGTGGCAGGTGCTGCAGTGGATCGGCAACACGTACGTCCGCGAGGTCATCGGCAAGGCCAACGAGGTCAACCAGACGTTCGCGCTGGTCCTGGGCCTGCTCGCGTTCATCTACATCGCGGCGATCATGGTCGTGATGGGGCTCGAGGTCAACGTCGTGCTGCGGCGCCGGCTCTATCCGCGGGCCCTGCTGACGCCGTTCACCGACAACGTGGTCCTGACCCCCGCGGACCAGAAGGCGTACGCCGCGTATGCCAAGTCCCAACGGCACAAGGGGTTCCAGTCCGTCGAGGTCACGTTCGAGGACCGGCTCCCGATGCCGCCGATCGAGCCACCGGCGGACTAGGAGCCTTTCGCCCACTAGGCTGGGAGCAGGACAACGGTCCGCCAGATGCTCCGCGAACTCGAAGGTGACGCCATGCCCACGGGCAAAGTGAAGTGGTACGACGCAGACAAGGGATTCGGCTTCCTCACCCAGGAGGACGGGCCGGACGTCCACGTGCGTTCCGACGCCCTGCCGGCCGGGGTGACGAACCTCAAGGCCGGCACCCGGGTCGAGTTCGGCATCGTCCAGGGCAGCCGCGGCGACCAGGCCCTCCAGGTCCGCGTCCTCGACCCGGTGGGCTCGGTCTCCCGGTCCCAGGCCCAGGCCCGTCGCAAGGATCCCGAGACCATGGCGGTCATCGTCGAGGACCTCATCCGCATGCTCGACGCCGTGGGGGAGGGCTATCGCCACGGGCGGCACCCCGACTCCAAGAAGGCCAAGCCGATCGCCCAGGTGCTGCGCGCCGTCGCGACCGAGCTCGAGATCTGAGCGGTTGACGATCCGGGGCTGAGGTCCCGGGCTAGAAGCGGTGCGTCGGCTCGTCCGGCGCGGTGCGGGGCTCGCCCGTGCCCGTACCCGGTGCGCCCGGATGTGGTGCGCTCGGGCCTGGTGTGCCCGGCCCGCTGCCCTGGCCCGGTGCGGCCGGGTCAGGACGCATCGCGCGGGTGACGACGAGGACGAGCCACGCGATGAGGAGCGCGCCGATCACGAGCAGGCCGATGCGCGGCGTGGTGTCGAGGCTGAACAGGCCGATGCCGAGCAGCCCGCCGAGGACCCAGCCGAGCTGGAGCAGGGTCTCGGAGCGGGCGAACATGCTGGTGCGCACGCGCTCGGGGACGTCGCGCTGGATCAGGGCGTCGAGGCTCAGCTTGCCGAGCGACTGGCAGATGCCGACCGTGAGTCCCAGGATCACGGCGGTCCACCATGTGAAGAACACGCCGACCGTCGCCAGGACCGCGACGTCGAGCACCAGCACGCCGATCACGACCTTCTCGGGGCGTCGGGAGCTGGCTGCGGACCCGATCAGGGTGCCGATCGTGTTGCCGACCCCCGCGCCACCCACGACGAGCCCCAGCAGGATTGTCGGGTTGCCGTCCCACCCCATCGAGCCCGGCGGTTCCCGCAGGGTGAAGGCCATGAAGATCGTCAGGAAGCCCGACAGCAGCCGCAGCCCGGAGTTGCTGCGCAACGCGTTGACGACGGGGCGGGTGATGCTGAGCCCCTTGCGACCCGAGCCGACCCGCGGGGTCAGGTCGACTGGCTCCTCGCCCTCGCTGGAGTCGACCTTGGCGGGCAGCAGGATCGCCAGGATCGTCCCGATCGCGAACAGCACCGCGCCGTAGCGCAGCGCCCACTCGGCACCGACCGTCGCGGCACCGACCGCCAGGGGCGCCGAGATGGCGGCCGCTGCCGTGCCGGTCAGGGAGATGCGGGAGTTGGCCTTGACGAGGGTGAACTCCTCCGGCAGCAGCCGGGGGACGGCCGAGGCGCGGGTCACGCCGTACGCCTTGGAGGCCACGAGGCAGCCGAGGGCCGCGAAGTAGAACGCGGGGGACTCGTCGACGACCGCCCCGGCGAGGACCCAGCAGCAGAAGGCGCGAATCGCCAGGGTCGCGCCGATCGCCCAACGCCGGCCACGACGGAAGCGGTCCAGGAACGGTCCGATGAGGGGGGCGACGACCGCGAATGGCAGCATCGTCAGCACCAGGAACAGTGCGACCTGACCGGTCGCCTCACCGGTGGGGACCGTGAAGAACAGGGTGCCGGCCAGCGAGATCGCCACAGCGGCGTCACCCGCGGTGTTGAACGCGTGCAGCTCCAGCAGGCGGGAGAACCCGCTCTCGCCGGCGCCCCCGGAGTGGGTGAATCGGCGGGCGCCGGTGAACGCCGATGTGCCGCCCTTCGCGACGACCCGTGCGGTGCCGGAGTAGAAGCGACGGGCGGCCAGGCCGGAGCGGGCCAGGCGGGACGGTGGCGTCGGCGGCTGGTCCTTCGCGTAGTCGTATGGCCCCTCGTGCTCCTCCATGCTCCTCATCCTGCCTCACCCCGGGAAGCATGGGGGTCGAGACATGGGCGACAATGGGTCAATGCCCATCGATGACCAGCTGTCCGCAGCCGTCGACGTCGCCCGCGCGGCCGCCGACGAGGCCGCCGACGCCGGGACGGTCGGCGACCACCTCCGTGCCGTCGAGGACGGCGAGCGGCTCGTCTCCCACCTCTTCGGGTGCCGCAAGCCCGGCTACGAGGGCTGGTACTGGTCGGTCAGCATCTCCCGCGCTCCCGACAGCGACAAGGTCACGGTCAACGACGTCGTGCTCCTGCCCGGCGACGACGCGATCGTCGCCCCCGTGTGGACGCCCTATCGCGACCGCATCCGGCCCGGCGACCTGAGCCCGGGCGACGTCCTCCCGCCCGACGAGGACGACGTGCGGCTCGTGCCGTCGTGGTCCGCCGGCGACGGCGAGGAGCAGACCGAGGACCGGTTCTTCGCCCGCGAGGTCGGTCTCGGCCGCGAGTGGGTGCTGTCGATCGAGGGCCGCGAGCTCGCCGCCGACCGCTGGCAGGACGGCGACCAGGGTCCCGAGTCCGCGATCGCCCAGCAGGCCCCCGGCATCTGCCACTCCTGCGGCTTCCTGGTCAGCCTCGCCGGACCGCTGTCCGAGCGGTTCGGGGTCTGCGCCAACGGCATGGCCAACGACGACGGCAAGGTTGTGTCGTTCGCCCACGGCTGCGGCGCCCACTCGGGCGCGCGGCTGAGCCGCTCGGCCGGCATCCAGAAGCTTCCCCTGCCGGTGTTCGACACCGTCGGCGTCGACGAGGTCGAGGGCTTCTAGGCCGACCCGCCGGACCCCTGGCCCGTACGGGTCAGACACCTCTCGACCGCAGCCCCGCGTGAGTCCGCTCACGCGGGGCTGCGTCGTGTTGCAACAGGCTGCAGCACAACGTATGGTTGCATCATGCAACTAAGCACAGAGAGCGCGGCTCTGACGCCTGCGCAGGCCCCCGCAGAGCTCAGCCACCGCGAGATCATGGAGGTCCTCCTCGGCCTCCTCGCCGCCCTGTTCACCGCGATCCTCAGCAGCACGATCGTCTCGAACGCGCTGCCGACGATCATCGCGGAGCTCGACGGCTCGCAGATCCAGTACACCTGGGTCGTGACCGCGTCGCTGCTCGCCATGACGGTGTCAACCCCGATTTGGGGCAAGCTCTCTGACCTCGTCAACAAGAAGGTCCTGGTCCAGATCTCGATCGTCGTGTTCGTCATCGGGTCGGTGCTCGCGGGTCTGTCCCGCAACCTGCCCGAGCTGATCGCGATGCGTGTCGTCCAGGGCATCGCGATGGGCGGCCTGACCGCCAACGCGCAGTCGATCATCGGCTCGATCATCCCGCCGCGCCAGCGTGGCCGCTACAGCGGCTACATGGGCGCCACGATGGCCGTGGCGACCGTCAGCGGTCCGTTGCTCGGCGGCCTGATCGTCGACACGCCCGGCCTGGGCTGGCGGTGGACGTTCTTCGTCTGCGTGCCGCTCGCGCTGATCAGCCTGGTCGTGCTGCAGAAGTACCTCCGCATCGCCACGGTCAGCCGCAAGGTCGACTTCGACTACGTCGGCGCCGTCCTGATCGCGATCGCAGCGAGCCTCCCGCTCCTGTGGGTCACCTTCGCCGGTGACTCGTTCGACTGGATCTCGTGGCAGTCGGCCGCCTTCTGGGCGGCCACCATCGTGGCCTCGCTGATGCTGGTGCGGGTCGAGCTGCGCCACCCCGAGCCGCTACTGCCGATCGCCGTCGTCCGCGAACGCACGACGGCCCTCGCGATCATCGGCAGCGTCGCCGTGGGCATCGCGATGTTCGGCGCCTCGGTCTTCATCGGTCAGTACTTCCAGGTCGCCGGCGGACGTACGCCCACCCAGGCCGGCCTGCTCACGATCCCGCTGATGCTCGGCTCGCTGTTCGGCACGCTGCTCTCGGGCCAGCTCATCACCCGGTTCGGCCGGTGGAAGCGCTTCCTCATCATCGGCTCGGGGTCGCTGATCCTGGGTCTGGGCCTGCTGTCGACGATCGACCACCGCACGCCCGAGTGGCACGCCATGACGTTCATCGCGTTCGTCGGCATCGGCATGGGCATGCTGCTGCAGAACTACGTCCTCGCGGTGCAGAACACGGTCGACGTCTCGCAGGTCGGCGCGGCGAGCGCCACGGTCGCGTTCTTCCGGTCGCTGGGCGGTGCGGTCGGCGTGTCGGTGCTGGGCGCGATCCTGGCGTCGCAGGTCAAGAACGACGTCACGTCCAAGCTCGCCGCGCTCGGCGTCGATCCGGCCGGTGGCGGCGGCTCGCTGCTAGACGTCAAGAGCCTGCCCCCGGAGGTCGCAGAGATCGTCCGTTCGGCGTACGGCGACGCGACCGGGACGATCTTCCTGGTCGCCGCGTGCGTCGCGGTCCTGAGCCTTGTGGCAGCGCTGCTGATCCGGGAGGTCCCCCTGCGACTGACGGTTCGCAAGGACGACGCCGACCAGGCGTGATCCCGTGGGTGGTGCGGTCCGGCTCAGTCCGCCTTTCGGCGGCGGCCGGGCTGCATCCGCAAGGCGTTGCGGCGGCGACGGCAGTACTCGATGCCGATCAGGCCCAGCCCGAAGCCGGCGACCGCGGTCCACAGCCACCACGTGCGGCCGTTCTCGTCAAGCGTGCCGATGAACGGCAGCAGGCCGATCGCGAGCACGCCCCACACGATCGTGCCGACCGTCATGGTGCGGACGCCGTCGACGTCCATGGGCTCGACCTCGGCGACGCGGTGCGTCTTGCTGCCGATCTCGAGCTCGGTCAGCTCGGGGCGGCCGAACTCGTGACGACGCGCCGCGCGCTCGAGGCGCGCGATCTCGCGGTGGCCCATCTTGCGCTCGATGGTCTCGGGACCATCGCCCTGCTGGATGACCCAGTCTTCGTCGCTCACGGGTCCAGCCTACCCGCCGGGGCCTGCGGGCCCAGGCCTGCTGTCATGCTGAACGTGTCATGAATCCGCGCTATCGACGTCTTCTCATCCCGGGTCTGCTGATCGCCCTGCTCGTGATCGTGATCGCGAGCTCGCTGGTCGATCGGGCCGACGGCGCGGAGGGGTCGCCCGTCGAGGTCAGCCGGATCGACGACCCGCGGGTCACCGAGTCGAGCGGGCTCGTCGTGAGCCGGTCGGTCGAGGACCTCGCCTACACGATCAACGACTCCGGCAACGCCCCGATCCTGTTCGCGGTGCGGATCTCGACCGGCGCCGTGGTGGGGACCACGACCCTGGGCACTGAGCTGATCGACGCCGAGGCGTTGTCGATCGACCGGGACGGGACGATCTGGATCGCCGACACCGGCGACAACCGGGGGCAGCGCACAGACGCGGCGCTCCTCGCACTCCCCGAGCCGGGCGCCGGCAACACGATCGTGACGTCCGTCGCGCACTATCCCCTCACCTACCCGGATGGTCCCCGCGACGTCGAGGCGCTGGCGATCGACCCGGGGTCGGGCCGCAAGCTCCTGCTGACGAAGGGGCTGCTCGGGGGTGAGGTCTATGCCGTGCCGGACCAGCCGGTTGTCGGCACCCCCAACGCGGTGACGGCGGTCGACGCGACCGCCCCGGGCATCGTCACGGACGCCGCGTTCACGCCGGACGGGCGTTACGTCGTGGCGCGCGACTACGGTGCGGCGCACGTCCTCGACGCGAAGACGTACACCCAGGTCGCGCGGCTGCCGCTGCCCGACTCCGAGCAGGGGGAGACCCTGGCGATGGAGGCGACGGGCCGGTCGTTCCTGATCGGCAGCGAGGGCAAGGGATCGGCGCTCGTCCGGGTCCCGTTCACCGAGCCGACCCAGTCGACGGCGACGGCCCGGCCGACGGTGACGACCGCCGCGCCGGACCGCACGGGCTCGGGCGAGACGGGGGAGGGCAACGGCTTCGCCGGCGCGACCTGGTTCTGGGCAGCGGCGGTCATGGCACTGCTCGCCACGATCTGCGTGGCCGCGACCCGCAGGCGCTGAGACCAGCCACCGTACGGCCGCTCCGAGCCATCTGGCATGCTCCATGGGTTCACACCGGACCGACGCGGGAGCTTCATGCGTACACAGCTCGACACCTACTTCAAGATCGCTGAGCGGGGGTCGACGGTCAGCCGGGAAGTTCGCGGCGGCGTCGTGACCTTCCTGACGATGGCGTACATCATCGTCCTCAACCCGCTGATCCTCGGCTTCGTCAAGGACGCCGACGGGCAGTTCCTCGGCGGGGGGGCGGCGCCGGACCTGGCGAAGATCGCGGCCGCCACGGCGCTCGTGGCGGGAGTCCTCACGATCCTGATGGGCGTCGTCGCCAACTTCCCGCTGGCACTGGCCGCGGGGCTCGGCCTCAACGCGTTCGTGGCCTACTCGGTCGCGTCGCAGATGTCGTGGGCCGACGCGATGGGTCTGGTTGTGCTCGAGGGCCTCGTGATCCTCGTGCTGGTCCTCACGGGCTTCCGGAAGGCCGTCTTCGACGCCGTGCCGCGCGAGCTCAAGACCGCGATCGCGGTCGGCATCGGCCTGTTCATCGCCCTCATCGGCTTGGTCGACGCAGGCTTCGTCCGCACGACCGGCAACGTCGCCCCGCCGATCGGGATGGGCATCGGGGGAACGCTGTCGGGCTGGCCCGTGCTGGTGTTCTGCATCGGCCTGCTGCTCATGATCGGGCTGCACGCCCGCCGGGTGCCCGGCGCGATCCTCATCGGCATCGCCGCCACGACGGTCCTCGCGATCGTCGTCGAGAAGATCTTCGACGCAGGACCGAGCCTCGTGGACGGCAAGCCCAGCCCCACGGGCTGGAACCTCAACGTCCCGTCGATCCCGGACTCCGTCGTCAAGTCTCCTGACTTCGGCCTGCTGGGCGAGTTCAGCCTGTTCGGCTCGTTCGAGCGAGTCGGCTTCGTGACGGTCGTGCTGCTGGTCTTCAGCCTCCTGCTGGCGGACTTCTTCGACACGATGGGCACCATGACGGCGATCGGTGCCGAGGCGGACCTCAACGACGAGGACGGCACCCCCGCGGGCGCACAGCGGATCCTGGTCGTCGACTCGATCGCCGCCGCCGCCGGTGGCGCTGCGGGCGTCTCGAGCAACACGTCGTACATCGAGTCGGCCTCGGGTGTCGGTGACGGGGCGAGGACCGGCCTGGCGTCGGTCGTCACGGGCGTGCTGTTCCTGCTCGCGACGATCTTCACGCCGATCGTCGAGCACATCCCGAGCGAGGCCGCCGTGCCTGCTCTCGTGCTGGTGGGCTTCCTGATGATGACCCAGGTCGCGGAGATCAACTGGAAGGACGAGGAGATCGCGATCCCCGCGTTCCTCACGATCGCCCTGATGCCGTTCACGTACTCGATCACGGCCGGCATCGGCGCGGGCTTCATCGTGTTCGTGCTGCTCAAGGTCGTCAAGGGCAAGGTCGCCCAGGTGCACACGCTGATGTGGGTCGTCAGCGTCCTGTTCGTGGTCTACTTCGCGATCGACCCGATCAGCCGCTGGATCGGCTGACGGGGGGAGTCACGCAGGTCCCGGTGAGGAGTCACGCAGGTCCCGGTGAGGAGTCACGGAGGTCCGGTGAGGAGTCACGGAGGTCCGGTGAGGAGCCACGGAGGTCCGGTGAGGAGTCACTTGGGTACGTTGTGGGCATGCTCATCGCTCTCGGAGACAAGATTCCTCAGGTCGCAGACAGTGCGTGGGTCGCGCCAACGGCCGTCCTCGCCGGCTCGGTCGTGATCGGCGAGGGCGCCAGCGTCTGGTACGGAGCGGTGCTCCGCGCTGACAACGAGCCCATCACGATCGGTGCCCGGTCGAACGTGCAGGACAACTGTGCGTTCCACGTCGACAAGGGCAAGCCCGTCGTCCTAGGCGAGGGCGTCTCGGTCGGGCACGGCGCCGTGATCCACGGGGCGACGGTCGAGGACCACGTCCTGGTCGGAATGAGCGCGACGATCATGAATGGCGCAGTCATCGGCACCGAGTCGCTGATCGCCGCCGGCGCCCTGGTCGTGGAGGGCACGGTCGTACCGCCGCGCTCACTCGTGGCGGGAGTGCCGGCCAAGGTCCGTCGGGAACTCACCGACGCCGAGGTCGAGAAGCTGCACACCAATGCTGGGATCTACGAGGAGCACCGCGAGCTGCACCGTGCGGGCACCGTGGTCGACGGGACGAATTGACTCGTCAGCGGACCTGCGTGACTCGTCAGCGGAGGTGGGTGACGACGTGGTCGATCGAGCGGGTCAGCTGGGTCACGTCGTCCGGGTCGATCGCGGGGAACATCGCTATGCGGAGCTGGTTGCGTCCCAGCCCGCGGTAGCCCGCGACGTCGACGATCCCGTTGGCCCTCAGCGCTGACACGACCTCGGCCGCGTCGACGCCCTCAAGGTCGATCGTGCCGACGACCAGTGAACGCTCGGCCGGGTCGGTGACGAACGGCGTCGCGTACAAGGACGCCTCGGCCCATGCATACAGCCGCGACGACGAGTCGGTCGTACGCTCGACTGCCCAGTCGAGCCCGCCCCGCTGGTTGATCCACCGGACCTGGTCGTCGAGCAGGAAAAGCGTCGCCAGCGCCGGGGTGTTGTACGTCTGGTTCTGCCGCGAGTTGGCGATCGCGACCGGGAGGTCGATGAACCCCGGGATGTGCCGGCCGGCGGCCTTGACCTGCTCGGCACGCTCGATCGCGGCGGGCGACATGATCGCGACCCACAGCCCGCCGTCGGAGGCGAAGGACTTCTGCGGTGCGAAGTAGTACGCATCGGTCTGGGCGATGTCGACCGGGAGCCCGCCGGCGCCCGACGTGGCGTCGACCAGCATCAGGGCGTCGTCGTCCGCGCCCGCGACGCGCTCGACTGGCACCATGACGCCCGTCGAGGTCTCGTTGTGGGCCCACGCGTACGCATCGATGCCCGGCTCGGCGACGAGGGCCGGGTGGGTCGACGGGTCGCTCTCCAGGACGTGCGGGTCGGCCAGGAACGGGGCCGCCGCGACGGCCCTGGCGAACTTGGCGGTGAACTCCCCGTGCACGAGGTGCTGGCTCCGCTCCCGCACGAGACCGAACGTCGCGGCGTCGAAGAACGCGTGCGAGCCGCCGACACCTAGCACGACCTCGTTGCCGTCCGGCACCGAGAACAGCTCCGCGAGTCCCTCACGCAGGCTGCCGACCAGGTTCTTGACCGGCGCCTGCCGGTGCGAGGTGCCCATCAGGGACGTGCCAGTCGCGGCGAGAGCGTCGAGCGCCTCGGTGCGAACCTTGGACGGACCGGAGCCGAATCGTCCGTCCGTGGGCAACAGCTCAGCTGGGATCTTCACGCGCCCAGTCTGTCAGGACCGGGTGGGCCTACGGTTGAGGGCGTGTGGACATGGGTGGACGGGGCCGAGGACATCGCTACGGAGGACGGGTTCGCGGTGGGTGACACGATCGCCTGGCCGGTCCTGACCCGGGACTTCGCCGAGCTCCTGCCACAGCTCCCGGGCGACTTCGCCGGCGAGGTCACCAGCGCCGCCGACGACGACGGCGACACCCTGCTGACCGGCACGATCGTGCGGATCCTCATGGCGACGGGCCGCCGCCGCACCGTCGCGCACGACATCACGGCGACGCCGGCGGAGCACGTCCAGGTGCTCGACATGGCCGGATTCCTCGTCGAGGTCGACCCGGCGTGACGTAACGCGTTCGTCACATTGATCACATTGGGTGGCCCACATCACGGTCGGGTTCGTACGATGCCCCTTATGTCCTCCGACGGTTCCACCCCCGACGTCCCGCTCAGCGAAGGCCTCGAGCACACGCTGGACGAGTGGGAGAAGGCCGCCGCGGCCGTGCTCCGCAAGTCCCGCAAGCTCGCCGACGACGCCCCCGACACGGACGTGTGGTCCCGGCTCGGCACGACGACGCTCGACGGCATCGCCGTCACCCCGCTCGGCACTCCCAGCCTGAGCGCCGACCTGCCGGACGGGGGACTCCCGGGCCAGGCGCCGTTCACACGCGGCAGCACGGCGACGCGTGAGCTGGACGGCTGGGACGTCCGCGCCTGGTTCACCGATCCTGATCCGGAGCGCACCGCGAAGGACGTCGTGACCGACCTGGAGAACGGCGTCAACTCGCTGTGGCTCTCAGTCGGTACCGGCGGCGTCCGGATCGACGCGCTCGCGACGATCCTCGAGCCGGTGTTCGTCGACCTCGCTGCCATCGCGATCGACGCGCCGTTCGAGCCCGTCCAGGCGGCACAGGCGCTGGCCGGCGTCATCGCCGACAAGGCCGTCACACCCGCTCCTGGCACGAGTCTTGGCGGTGATCCGATAGGTGCGCGATTCCGTGGCCGAGGAGAGACCAGCCTTGACGTCGTCGAGGAGCTCGCCCGTCTGGCACATCCGCTCGGGATCCGCGCCGTCACGGTCGACGCCACCGCGGTCCACGACGCCGGCGCCTCGGACGTGCAGGAGCTCGCCTACTCGCTGGCCGCCGGCGCGACGTACCTCCGGGTGCTCACCGAGGCCGGGTTCACGGTCGAGGAGGCGGCCGGCCTGATCGACTTCCGCTACGCCGCGACCGACGAGCAGTTCCCGACGATCGCCAAGCTGCGCGCCGCACGCCGTCTGTGGAACCGGGTCGTCGAGCTCAGCGGCGTCACGTCCGCCGCTGCGGGCCAGCTGCAGCACGCCGTCACCTCGCGGCCCATGATGTCGCGGTACGACCCGTACGTGAACATGCTCCGCACGACCGTCGCGGCGTTCTCCGCGGGAGTCGGCGGCGCCGCGTCCGTGACTGTCCTGCCGTTCGACGAGCCGCTGGGCCTGCCGGAGCCGTTCAGCCGTCGCATCGCCCGCAACACGTCGAGCCTCCTGATCAGCGAGTCGCACGTCGCCGCGGTGACCGACCCCGCCGGCGGCTCCCACGCTGTCGAGAAGCTGACCGACGACCTGGCCCGGGCCGCGTGGCAGCTGTTCGGCCAGATCGACGCGACCGGCAGCCTCGACGCGGCCCTCGACCTGGTCCGGTCCGCGGTCGACGAGACGGTCTCGGCCCGTGCGCTCGACATCGCGAAGCGCACCCGCCCCCTGACCGGTGTCTCGGAGTTCCCCAACCTGCACGAGCAGCTGCCGGAGCGTCGCCCGTACGACCGCCCACTCGAAGTGCACCGCTACGGCGGGGAGTTCGAGGCGCTGCGCGACGACCGCGCCGCCGATCCGGTTTTCCTGGCCTCGATGGGGACGGTCGCCGGCTACACGGCCCGCGCAACGTTCGCCGCCAACCTGCTCGCCGCCGGCGGTGTCGACACCGTCGTGGCGGGACCGACCGAGGGCGTCGATGACCTGCTGGCGGCCTACGACGAGGCCGGCAAGCCTTCCGTCGTGGCCCTGGTCGGCAACGACAAGGCCTACGAGGCCTGGGGGGCCGACCTTGTCACGGCACTGCGCGTGGCGGGAGCGACGTACGTCGTCCTCGCCGGCAAGGCTGACGTCGGCGCCGACACGACCATCGCGATGGGGCTGGACGCACTGGCCTTCCTCCGCTCGATCCGACAGGAGCTAGGCGCATGACCGTTCCCGAGAGCTTCCAGGGCCTTCCGCTCGATCCCGATCAGGCCTACGAGCCCGACCCCGAGACGTACGCCCGGGCGACCGACGGCGCCCAGCCGTGGGCCGCGCCGGAGGGCATCGACGTCGAGGGCCTCTACACCGCCGACGACCTCGAGGGCCTCGACGCCCTCGACACCTACCCGGGCCTGAGCCCGTTCCTGCGTGGGCCCTACCCGGCGATGTACACGACCCAGCCGTGGACGATCCGCCAGTACGCCGGCTTCTCCACCGCCGAGGAGTCCAACGCGTTCTACCGTCGCAACCTGGCCGCAGGCCAGAAGGGCCTGTCGGTCGCGTTCGATCTGGCGACCCACCGCGGCTACGACTCCGACAACCCGCGCGTCGTCGGCGACGTCGGGATGGCCGGCGTGGCGATCGACTCGATCTACGACACCCGCAAGCTCTTCGAGGGCATACCCCTCGACGAGATGAGCGTGTCGATGACGATGAACGGCGCGGTGCTGCCGGTGCTCGCGCTCTACATCGTCGCGGCGGAGGAGCAGGGCGTGCCGCCCGAGAAGCTCTCCGGGACCATCCAGAACGACATCCTCAAGGAGTTCATGGTCCGCAACACCTACATCTACCCGCCGGCGCCGTCGATGCGGATCATCTCGGACATCTTCGCGTACACGGCGCAGAAGATGCCGCGGTTCAACTCCATCTCGATTTCCGGCTACCACATCCAGGAGGCCGGGGCCACGAACGACCTCGAGCTCGCCTACACGCTTGCCGACGGTGTCGAGTACATCCGCGCGGGGCTCGATGTCGGCCTGGACATCGACGCGTTCGCGCCGCGGCTGAGCTTCTTCTGGGCCATCGGGATGAACTTCTACATGGAGGTCGCCAAGCTCCGCGCCGCCCGCGCGCTGTGGGCCCAGCTCGTCGCTGACTTCAACCCCCAGAACCCCAAGTCGCTGAGCCTACGCACGCATAGCCAGACGTCGGGCTGGTCGCTGACGGCGCAGGACGTCTACAACAACGTCGGCCGCACCGCGATCGAGGCGATGGCCGCGACCCAGGGCCACACCCAGTCGCTGCACACCAACGCCCTCGACGAGGCCATCGCGCTGCCGACCGACTTCAGCGCCCGCATCGCCCGCAACACCCAGCTGTTGCTGCAGCAGGAGTCCGGCACGACCGACATCATCGACCCGTGGGGCGGCTCCTACTACGTCGAGAAGCTGACCCACGACCTCGCCAACCGCGCCTGGGCGCACATCCAGGAGGTCGAGAAGGCCGGCGGCATGTCGAAGGCGATCGAGGCCGGCATCCCCAAGATGCGCATCGAGGAGGCCGCGGCCCGCACCCAGGCCCGGATCGACGCCGGCACGCAGGCCGTCATCGGCGTCAACACCTACCGGCTGCCCGACGAGGACCCGCTCGAGGTGCTCAAGGTCGACAACAAGGCGGTGTACGCCTCGCAGATCGCCAAGCTCGAGCGGTTGCGTGCCGAGCGCAACCAGGACGACGTCGACGCGGCCCTCGCGGCGCTGACACGCAGCGCCGAGCGCGGCTCGGCCAGCGACGGCTCGCTCGACGACAATTTGCTGACCCTGGCGGTCGACGCGGCCCGTGCCAAGGCCACGGTCGGCGAGATCTCCGACGCACTGGAGAAGGTCTACGGGCGCCACCAGGCCGTCATCCGTACGATCTCAGGTGTGTACCGCACCGAGGCCGGTCAGGCCGGCAATGTCGCCCAGGTCATCGCGGCCACCGAGGACTTCGAGAAGGCCGAGGGCCGCCGCCCGCGCATCCTGGTCGCCAAGATGGGCCAGGACGGGCACGACCGCGGTCAGAAGGTCATCGTGACGGCGTTCGCCGACATGGGCTTCGACGTCGACGTCGGCCCGCTGTTCTCGACGCCCGAGGAGGTCGCCCAGCAGGCGATCGACGCCGACGTGCACATCGTCGGCGTCTCGAGCCTCGCGGCGGGCCACCTCACGCTCCTGCCGGCGCTCAAGGAGTCGCTGACCGAGCTGGGACGTCCCGACATCATGGTCGTCATCGGCGGCGTCATCCCGCCCGACGACGTGCCGACGCTGCTCGAGATGGGCGCCGCCGCGGTCTTCCCGCCCGGCACCGTCATCGCTGACTCGGCGCTGGACCTCCTGGACAAGCTGCGCACGGCGTCCGCCGGCTGATGGTCGACGTCTCAGACCTGTCCGACGATGTCAAGGTCGGCAAGCGGGCTGCGATCTCGCGGGCCATCACACTGGTCGAGTCGAGCCGGGCCGACCACCGGGCCGAGGCGCGCGAGCTGCTTGGGGTCCTGACGCCCGACGCGGGCGGGGCGATCCGGGTCGGCATCTCGGGCGTCCCGGGGGTCGGCAAGTCGACTTTCATCGAGGCCCTCGGCTCGCACCTGATCGAGGAGGGCCACCGGGTCGGAGTGCTCGCCGTCGACCCGTCGAGCGTACGCACGGGGGGTTCGGTCCTCGGGGACAAGACCCGCATGTCGACGCTCGCGGTGAGCCCCGATGCGTACATCCGGCCCTCGCCCAGCGCCGGGACCCTCGGCGGGGTCGCGCGCGCCACGAGCCAGGCCATGACGATCCTCGAGGCGGCGGGCTACGACGTGATCCTCGTCGAGACTGTTGGGGTGGGGCAGTCCGAGATCACGGTCGCGGGGATGGTCGACACATTTCTGTTCCTGACGATCGCGCGCACGGGCGACCAGCTCCAGGGGATCAAGAAGGGCATCCTGGAGATCGCCGACGTCGTCGCAGTCAACAAGGCTGATGCTGACCGGGCGCAGGAGGCCGAGGTGACGGCCAAGGACCTCGCCGGCGCGCTACGGCTCGTGCACGCCGGGACGCAAGGCTGGGTCCCGCCGGTGCTGACCTGCTCGGCGCTCGACGGCACCGGCATCGACACGGTGTGGAGCCGGATCATCCGGCACCGCGAGTTCCTCGGCACCCGCGGGCTGCGCGAGAAGCGCGCCCAGCAGCAGCTCGACTTCACCTGGGCACTGGTCCGCGACGAGCTCGACCAGCGCCTGCGCACCGACCCCACCGTCGCCGCGGTCCGCGCCGAGATCCGTGAGGCCGTGCTGTCCGGGGAGCTCCCCGCCGCGACCGCCGCCGACCAGATCCTCGAGGCGTACGACTCCTGAACTCCGACCCGCGACTGGCGCAAGATGCACATTTTGGACGGCGTGTCGTCCACATCTGCGCCACTGGGGGGC
>JAOPXL010000033.1 GCA_025965175.1 Aeromicrobium sp. | reverse complement strand
ACCCGCATCTTCGTCGACGGCAATCTGGGCGACGAGGAGGCTGTGGCCCGCGGGCTCGTCGACCTCCGCAAGGTCGTGCCCGAGACGGTCGAGCACAACTACGTCTACGCCGGTTCGTACGTCCTGGCAGCCTTCGGTGCGAATGCGATCGGGCGGCTCTCGGAGGCGGCGGAACTGATCGTGCACGGGGGCGGCGGTGACCATCTGCCGCGCCTCCAGCTGGTCGACCGGGTCTACGGCTACGAGCTTCTGGTCGAGGACGCGCTGGCCCGGGGCGACGGTGCGGCGGCGCTGCTCTGGGCCGAACGAGCGGCATCCCTGCCGGTCGAACGCCATCACATGGCCTCGGCCGCTCTGGGTCGCATCCGGGCCAGGGTCGCGGTGTCGCAGAGCGACAACGCGGCCGGCATACGCGAATCCTCCGATTCCGGCACCCTGGCCGCCCTGGTCGGTGGCGATCTCGAGGTCACCCGGGCGCGCATAATCGAGGCATCCGCTCGTGCGGGGTCAGGTGACCGGATTCGCGGCATCGAAGAGCTCGAGGAGGCGGCCCGGCGTGCCAATTCCGGCGGCGCCTCGGCGGTGCGGGACTGGGCCGAGCGTGAGCTCGCGGCTCACGGCCGCCGGCTGCGCAATGTGCCGGGTCACGGCTGGGATGCGCTGACCCCGACCCAGAAGGTCATCGCCCGGCTTGCAGCCTCCGGGCTGCGCAATCGTGAGATCGCCGCCGCCCTGTTCGTGTCGGAAAAGACCGTCGAGAGTCACGTCGCCGCTGTGCTCGGAGCGCTGGGCACGACCAATCGGGTCGGCATCGGTCGTGAGCTGGGTGGCGATGAGGTTGATCCGGTGTTCGGTTCCAAGGTCACACCTCGCCAACGTGAGGTGGCTGTCCTCGTTGCCCAAGGACTCTCCAACAGTGCGATCTCACGATCGCTCTCGATCAGTGAGAAGACGGTCGAGAAGCATGTGGCCGACCTGTTCGACCGCCTCGAGGTGCGGACCCGCTCGGCGTTGGCCGCGTGCGTACGCGGAGTGCCCGCGTCGAGCGACAGCTGATTCCGGCGAGATCCTAGAATCGACATTATGAAGGCTTCGTCATGAAAGAGCTGGTCCACGACGCCGCTCGCCGTGCCCGGGTTGCCGCCGCGACCCTCGCCCTGACCACCCGAGCGATCAAGGACTCGGCTCTCCAGGCGATGGCTGACGCTCTCGAGGCCGGCTCCGCGGAGATTCTCGCGGCCAATGCCATCGATGTCGACCGGGCCTGCGGCGATGGCACGAGCGAGGACGTCATCGACCGGTTGTCCCTCGATGAGCAGCGCATACGTGCATGCGCCGACGGGCTGCGTGACATTGCCGCCTTGCCCGATCCGGTCGGCGAGGTCGTACGCGGCTCGACCCTCCCCAACGGCTTGCAGCTCCAGCAGATCCGCGTGCCGATGGGCGTCATCGGCATGATCTACGAGGGCCGCCCCAATGTCACCGCCGATGCGGCGGCGATCTGCCTCAAGGCCGGCAGCGCGGTGCTGTTGCGCGGATCGTCATCGGCGTCGGCGTCCAACACAGCGATCATCGACATCATGCGTGCCGCGCTCGCGGAGTCCGGGCTCCCCAAGGATGCGATCCAGCAGATTCCCGCCGACGACCGCTCGTCTGCGACCCACCTGATGCAGGCACGTGGTCTGGTCGACCTGGTGATCCCGCGTGGGGGAGCGGGCCTGATCAAGGCGGTGGTCGAGGAGTCGACCGTCCCGGTCATCGAGACCGGCGTCGGCAACTGCCACGTCTACGTCGACGCCGACGCGGACCTCGACATGGCGCTCGCGATCGTCCTCAACGCCAAGACCCACCGCACCAGCGTGTGCAACGCTGCCGAGTCGCTGCTGGTCCACAAGTCCGTGGCCGACTCGTTCGTGCCTCGCGTCGTGACGGCCCTGCAGGACCTCGGGGTCACGGTCCACGGCGACCCCGCCTTCTGCGCCGTCAACGCCGACGTCACGCCCGCGACGGAGCAGGACCACGCCGCGGAGTACCTCTCGCTGGACATCTCGGCCCGGGTGGTCGAGTCGATCGACGAGGCGATCGCCCATATCCGTACGTACTCCTCGGGGCACACCGAGGCCATCGTGACGTCGTCCCTGGCGGCGTCGACCCGCTTCACGACGGGGGTCGACTCCGCTGCCGTCATGATCAACGCGTCGACGCGGTTCACCGACGGGGGCGAGCTCGGTTTCGGCGCCGAGATCGGCATCTCGACGCAGAAGCTGCACGCCCGTGGCCCCATGGGGCTGACCGAGATGACGACGACGACCTACGTCGTGACCGGTGACGGTCACACCCGCTGATAGATTGGCTGCCATGTACTCGTACCTTGCTGCGGCCGAAGAGGCCGAGCACCTCCGTGACATCGGTATCGACCCCTACGCAGTCGGCGGCATCGCACTGGGGATCCTGACGATCCTGATGCTCGCGCTGCTGGCCTTCGGCAAGGGCCGCGAGCACTCCTGACCCGCATGAGCACCGGGCGTCGACGCGTCGGCGTCATGGGTGGCACCTTCGACCCGATCCACCACGGGCACCTCGTGGCGGCGAGCGAGGTGCAGTCATGGTTCGACCTCGACGAGGTCATCTTCGTGCCGACGGGTCAGCCGTGGCAGAAGGCCGACCGGGATGTGTCGCCGGCGGAGCACCGCTACCTGATGACGGTCATCGCGACCGCCGCCAACCCGCGGTTCGAGGTCAGCCGGGTCGACATCGATCGCGTCGGTCCGACCTACACGATCGACACGTTGCGCGACCTCTCGGCGCTGCGTCCCGACGCCGACCTCTACTTCATCACCGGCGCTGACGCGATGGCCGCGCTCCTGACGTGGCGCGACCACGAGGAGCTGTTCGAGCTCGCCCACTTCGTCGGCTGCACCCGGCCCGGTCACGAGATGGACGAGTCCACCCTGACCGGGCTCCCCAAGGACCGCATCACCCTCGTCGAGATCCCCGCCCTGGCGATCTCGTCGACGGACTGTCGCGATCGCGTCGAGCGCGGCGAGCCCGTCTGGTACCTCGTGCCGGACGGGGTCGTGCAGTACATCGGCAAGCACGAGCTGTACGTCCCCCAGCCACTGGAAAGAGTCGAATGACCGCCACCGAACGCGCCATCGAGCTGACCCGGGCGGCCGCTGCGGCTGCGGAGGACAAGCTCGCGCAGGACCTCGTCGCCTTCGACGTCTCCGAGCTCCTGGCGATCACGGACGTCTTTCTGCTGTGCTCGGCGTCCAGCGCCCGACAGGTCCGGGCGATCCAGGACGCCATCGAGGAGCGCATGATCAGCCTCGGCGCCAAGGCCGTACGACGTGAGGGCGAGCGGGAGGGTCGTTGGATCCTGCTCGACTTCCAGGACATCGTCGTCCACGTCCAGCACCAGGAGGAGCGGGCGTTCTACGCACTCGAGCGCCTCTGGAGCGACTGCCCGACCCTCCCGCTGTCATGAGCCGCCAGGTCATCTTGTGGCGCCACGGTCGCACGGAGTGGAATGTCGCCGGCCGGGTCCAGGGGCAGAGCGACACTCCCCTCGACGAGGTCGGGCACCAGCAGGCGCGTGAGGCCGCCGCACGACTGGCGACCCTCAAGCCGTACCGGATCCTCAGCTCGGACCTGCAGCGCGCTCACGACACCGCGTCCTACCTCGGTGCCCTGAGCGGGGTCGAGGTCGAGGTCGACGAGAGATTCCGCGAGCTCAACTTCGGCGCGCGTGAGGGGCTCACGTGGCGCGAAGCGTGGGACCAGATGCCCGAGGGCATGCAGGCGTGGGTCGACGGGGACGAGACGCAGATCCCCGGCAGCGAGACGCACGTCGAGGCGGGGGAGCGGTTCGCCGCAGGGCTCGAGGCTGCGCTCCCGTCGCTGCCCGCCGACGCCGTCCTGGTCGTCGTCGCGCACGGCGCCGTACTGCGGACCGGCATCTGCTCGTTCCTGGGCATCCCGCGGGCGCACTGGGGCACGTTCGGCGCGCTCAACAACTGTGCGTGGTCGGTCCTGGAAGAGACTCCGTGGCGTCCGGACACCCGCTGGCGGCTGACGGAGTGGAACGCCGGCACCCTCCCGGTGCCCGTCATGTCGGACGAGGAGTGACCCGGTTTGGGGATGCGGGTGGGCAGCGGCTAGGATTGGCAAGGCCCTGCTGAGGGGCTCACCGAGGGGCATTGGCGCAGTTGGTAGCGCGCTTCCATGGCATGGAAGAGGTCAGGAGTTCGAATCTCCTATGCTCCACCGGTAGGTAGCAGGACAGAACGCCCCTCCCGGGTTCGGGAGGGGCGTTCTGCGTTGCGTCGGGCGGTGCCGCGGCGGTTGGTACGGTGTCCGCGTGCCCCGGGTCTCGCTGCGATCGCTGTTCATCGCCGTGGCCGTCATCATGGCCGGTTTCCAGCTCGTCGCAGTCACCCTGGCAGCGCTGCCGCCCAACCGCTACAGCGACGCCGCTGCGCCCCGCACGAGCTACCTCGCGCCGTACTTCACCCAGAACTGGCGTCTGTTCGCGCCGTCCCCGGTCGCCGAGGACCGCGAGGTTTGGTTCCAGGGGACCTACACCGCCGCGGACGGCTCGGTGAAGACGACGGCGTGGGTCGACTGGACCGCGGTCGAGCTCGACCTGGTCCAGCACCGTCTGGTGGGTGGCCGGGCCGGCTACGTGACCAGCAAGCTGTACGGCCCGCTCGGCCAGGCGTACCGCGGCCTGGGCACCGCCGAGCGCGAGACCGCCGATGAGACGCCGCAGGACAGCCCGCCCAGGTGGGCGCAGCTGCGGGCCGACCTGCTGGCCGGCGGCGCGAGCCCGGGCCGCGTCAGCACGTTCCTGCTCTACGAGCAGGCGACTGCGCGGCTCGCGACCGACGTCCTGCTGTCCCGCTGGCCCGACCGTGAGCTCACTGCCGTCCGCTACCGCCTCCGCAGCGCCCCCGTCGTGCCGTACGAGTCACGGTCGGGGACCGCCGCCGAGCGTGCTGCCTCGCGACCGGAGGCGACCGAGCGCGACAGCGGCTGGCGCCGTCCTACTCCGGGCACCGCGGCGGAACGCCGGACGGTCGCCTCGTTCGACCGGAGGCACCGATGATCGCCCTGGCGATGGGCTGGCTGACCCGCGAGAAGCACTCGACGTACGGCCTGGCCGTCACGCGGATGATCCTCGGGTTCATCGTCGCCAGCCAGCTGCTGGTCAACTGGTTCGACCGGCACTACACCTGGGGCGACGGGGCCGTGTGGACCCAGCCGGTCCGGGACGCCAAGTCCTGGCCGTCGTTCCTCGGGTTGTTCGAGCAGCTCGGGGGAGTGGCGTTCGATCTCGCCTACCTCGGCACGATCGTCTTCGGCGTGCTGCTGATGATCGGCTACCGGACACGTGGCTCGGCGCTGGTCACGCTGTTCCTGTGGATGTCGTTGTACGTCTCGAGCCCGTTCGTCGGCTCGGGCGGCGACGCGGTGCTCCGCATGGTGCTGCTCTACCTGTGCTTCACCGACTCGGGTCGCCGCTGGTCCGTTGACGCGCGTCTGGGGAAGCGGCGCGGCGAGATCCGCCCGCTCGTGCCGGAGTGGGCCTCGTCGACGCTGCACAACCTCGCCACGGTCCTGATCATCCACCAGGTCGTCATGGTCTACGTCGGCTCCGCGTTCTGGAAGCTGCAGAGCGCGGTCTGGAAGGACGGCACGGCGGTCTACTACCCGCTGCAGACCGATGCGTACTCGCCGTGGCACGACCTGCTGCAGCCCGTGTACGCCTTCGGTCCTGTCATCTCGGGGGCGACCTACACCGCGATCGTCGTGCAGCTGTTCTTCCCGCTGCTGCTGCTCTACCGGCCCAGCCGGTTCGTGGCCCTGATCCTGATCACCGGGATGCACCTGGGCATCGGGATCTTCATGGGGATCCTGTACTTCTCGCTCGTCATGATCGCTGTCGACATGATCCTGGTGAGCGATCGGTCCTGGCTCCGCGCGGAAGCGTGGGTCAGATCGCGCCGTCGCGTGACGGTGGACACCCTGTAACTCTTGGTCGCAAAAATCCGCTACAGTAGGGCGATGTGACCTATTCCATAGGCATTTTGTCCCGGTTCGCACCGGGACTTCAGTAACTTTTCAGCAACTTCCCCGGCTGGATTCCCAGACCTTTCGATGCACGAACAACACCAGGAGCCCTCCCTGTGAAGAACAAGCTTGCCAAAAACTCACTAGCGGTAGGAATGGCGACGTTGATCGTCACTGCTGGCCTGTCGTTCTCCGCCAACGGTGCCGACGCGATCGTCGCGCAGTCCAACTCCAGCGCCGTCACGGCGTCGGGACTGACCGGCATCGTCGACAGTGACGAGTGCCGCGCCGAGTCCACAGGTCCCGCCACCCCGGGCTCGGGCACGTGTGGCACCGGCCTGAGCGTCTCCGGACCGGCCGTCGGTCTGATCAACCAGACCGCGTCGACGGGTCTGGACGGCACGAAGGGCACCTCTGAGGCGAGCGCGAGCGTTGAGAGCACGAACATGGCCCTCACGACGATCGACGTGTCGAACGTCGGCGACGAGATCAGCGCGATCAACACCGGCACCATCCTCGACAAGGTGGTCGCCGGGCTCGAGCCGCTGGTTCTTCGTCCCGCCTTCGAGGCACTCCTGACCCCGCTGCTGTCGGGCATCCAGGACGCGGCCCTCTCGCCGCTGCTCGCCGCGGTCCAGGCCGCCGTGCCGGTCTCGGCGCGGATCGGTGCTGTCAGCAGCGAGTGCAACAGCGACGGCACGATGAGCTCGAAGATTGGCGCTATCGACCTCCTGGTCGAGCTCGCGCCGGGCAACGTCATCACCGTCCCGGTGAACTTGAACACCTCCGCGAACGCGAAGCTGGTCGGCTCCGTCGCTCCCAAGCAGATCGTCACCGGTCTGCTGACGGGTGTCGAGGACACGCTGAACGACAGCCTGGGCGGCGCCCTCGGCGGACTCGCAGACCTGGTGCCCACCCTGCAGCAGACACTGGTCGACGGCGTTCTCGCGCAGCTCGGACCGGTCCTGGACCAGGTTGGCGACGCGCTCGTGCCTGTCCTGGACGGCACGGTCAACAAGCAGGTCACCAACGCCGATGGTTCGGTCGAGGTCACCGCACTGGACCTCAACGTGGTCGGCGAGACCGCGACCCTGGCACTGGCACGTTCCGCGTGTGGCCCGAACGGTGTGGTCGCTAGTGACGACGCCGACGCCAACGCTGCTGCCGACGCCAACGCCGACGCGGCGGCCGACGCGGACACCGACACGAACGCGGATGCCAACGCTGACGCGGCGGCCGACGCCGATGCCAACGCCGACGCTGCTGCTGACGCCGACGCGCAGGCTGACGCCGACGTGACGCAGGCGCTGCCCGACACGGGTGCGCCGAGCAACCTGCTGCCGTTCCTGTTCCTGGGCCTGGCCCTGGTGCTGTTCGGTGGAGGCGTTCTCCTCAACGAGAAGCGTCGCCAGATGCTCGCATCCTGATCGACCCCAGCTCGACCGCCGCTGCCGGTGACCCGACCAGGTCACCGGCAGCGGCGTTCCCGGACCCGGGAAACGAACACACCTAGGATGGAGGCCATGTCGGTGACGAGCACGGACATGCCTGCTCCCCGGCCGTGGCAGCGGCGCATCGTCGTGGCCCTCGCGGTCCTCGCGGTCGGACACTCGGTGGTCCTGGCGTTCTGGCTGTCGCCGCAGAGCCCGGTGCGCCAGGTCATCGGTGGTCGCGCCCTGGCGACCTACGTCAACCCCTACTTCGAGCAGTCGTGGAGCGGACTGGCCCCCAATGCGCAGTTCGTGGACGAGTCGTTCCTCGTCCGGGCGCAGGTCAGGGACGACGACGCGGGAAAGAACCGGGTGACCGCGTGGGTCGACATCACGGCGGCCGAGAACGATGCTCTCCGCCACGACCTTGATCCCGCCCGCACGCACCTGATGGCCCGCAAGCTCGCGACCAACCTCAACGGCGCGATGTTCGGGCTCAACGCCAAGCAGCGCGCGCTGGTGCGCGAGACCTACACCAAGGACCCGACCACGCTGCTGCGCGGTCGGCTGCTCGCCGCGGGCGCGGACCGGCGTGCCGCGGTCGAGACCTACATGACGTATGACCTGATGGCGACGAGGTTCGCCTCGATGTACGCTCAGGCGCGCGTCGAGGGGCGTGTCATCGCGGTGCAGTACCGGGTCGGTCGGCGCACCGTGCCCCCGGTCTCCGAGGTGGCGACGAGCTCGCTGCGCGACAAGGACTTCCGATGGTTCACCTTCGGCTACCGCCTCGGCTACCGGGCGTCCTTCGAGGCGCAGTCCGCATTCGACGACTATGTGAAGGACTGAGCGAGTGATCGAGCTCGGACATCGACTGATCGAAGCGCCCCGGCGGTGGGTCGTCGCGGCGGAGGAGTGGCTGCTGGCGGAGCCGCGCGCGATCCACGGCGCCGCGCTGTGCCGCATCGGCACGGCGTTGTCGGTGCTCGGGCTGCTCGTCGCGAACTTCTCCAGCCGCGACGTGTGGGTTGGGCAGGCCTCGATCTGGGCGCAGCCTGTCCGCGAGCTGAGCCAGTTCCCCGAGCTCGCCCTGCTCGACGGCGTCAGCGGCGACATCCTGACGGCTTTCTACGCCGTCACGATCGCGGCCGCGCTCGCCATGGCGCTCGGCTGGCACACCAAGGCCGCCAACATCGTGACCCTGGTCGGCTTCATCGCGATCGTCGCGCAGAACCCCGTCGTCGGCGATGAAGGCGACAACCTGCTGCGCATCACCCTGCTGTGGCTGCTGCTGATGCAGACGGCCGACTTCTGGTCGCTCGACGCGCGCCGCCGTGAGCGTCGGGTTGCGGCCACGGACGGATCAGTCAGCGCGATGCGTCAGGCGTGGGACGGCGAGCGCGTCTTCCCACCCTGGCTGTCGGCGGGACTGCACCACGTGGGACTGATCGGCCTGATCACGCAGACCATCCTGCTGTTCACCGCCGGCGGCCTCGACAAGGTCTCGCAGGGTGTCTGGCAGCGGGGGACCGCGCTCTACTCCACGATGCAGCTGCCCGAGTTCCGGCCCTATCCGGGGCTGTCGGACGCGGTGTCCAGCAGCTCGGTCGTGCTGGCGCTCCTGACGTACGTCGTGCTGCTGACCCAGCTGTTCTTCGGTCCGCTGCTGCTCAACCCGATCACCCGCAGGATCGTGCTGTTCCTGACGATCGCGGTCAACATCGTGCTGGCCGTGCTGCTCGCCCTGCCATGGAGCTCGCTGGCGTTCATCGCCCTGACCGGTCTGTTCGTCTCGGGGGAGACCTACGAACGCCTCGACGAGTGGCTGCGGGCCACCGCCGCGCCGGTCGGTGACTGGCTGGTCCTGCGCTGGTACGACATGCAGGACCTGTCGGCGGCCGTGCTGGACCGGACGCTGTGGGCCGTCGTCGACCGGGTCCGGGCCGGCGCCTCGCGACGGTGAGCGGCCGATAGGCTCCCTCGGGTGAAGACACTCGTCAATGTCCTGCTGGGGCTCATCGCCATCGCCGTCGTGGCAGCCGTCGTCCTGTTCTTCACGACCAGGGCCGCCGAGAAGGACGCGAACGAGGCTGTCGGCCCGCCGAAGGCGAAGATCGTCTACATCTCCACGAAGGGCGCCGTCGCCAGCATCGAGCGGCGCCTCACGGCGAAGGTCGGCGTCCCACTGGTGGCGAAGTGCCCCAAGGAGGTCAGCGACAAGATCGGCACGACGTTCCGCTGCGACGTGAGCCGGACGAGTGACGACCGGCGGCTCGCGATCGCCGAGGTCACGATCAACGGGCCCCGCGGTCAGTACAAGTGGACGTCGAAGCCCGCGCCGAGGCCCACGCCGACGGTGCCGCCGACGCCGGCCTGACTCACCAGATCGCGACGCGGTCGGCGGGCTCCAGCCAGAGGGCGTCGTCGGCCGTGACGCCGAACGCCTCGTAGAACGCGTCGATGTTGCGGACGACCTGGTTGCAGCGAAACTCCGGCGGGGAGTGCGGGTCGACCGTGAGGCGGCGGACCGTCTCGGCCGGGCGGACCTTGGACTGCCAGGCTTGCGCCCACGAGATGAAGAACCGCTGATCGGGGGTCAGCCCGTCGATCGGGTCGGCAGACGGCTGCGTCAGCCGGAACGCCTGGTGCGCGATGCCGAGGCCGCCGAGGTCGCCGATGTTCTCCCCGATCGTCAGGGAGCCGTTGACGGTCCGTCCGTCGGCCCCTACGGGGGACAGGTCGTCGTACTGGGAGACCAGGGCCGAGGTCAGCTTCTCGAACGACTCCCGGTCCACCTCGGTCCACCAGTTGTTGAGTGCGCCCGTGCCGTCGTACTGCGATCCCTGGTCGTCGAAGCCGTGGCCGATCTCGTGGCCGATGACGGCGCCGATCGCGCCGTAGTTGACCGCGTCGTCGGCGTCGGCGTGGAAGAACGGCGGCTGCAGGATCGCGGCCGGGAAGACGATCTCGTTCATCGTCGGGTTGTAGTACGCGTTGACGGTCTGCGGCGTCATGTACCACTCGTCGCGGTCGATCGGCGAGCCGATCTTGGCCAGCTCACGGTCCGTCGCGACGGCGACCGCGCGGCGCATGTTGCCGAGCAGGTCGTCGGGGGTCGTCTCGAGGGCCGAGTAGTCCTTGAACGCGTCGGGGTGCCCGATCTTGGGGTTGAACGAGTCGAGCTTGTCATGGGCGCGCTTCTTGGTCTCGTCGCTCATCCACGGCAGGGCCGTGATGCTCTGGCGGTAGGCCTCGAGGAGGTTCTCGATCAGCTCGGTCATCCGCTCCTTCGATGCGGGCGGGAACTCGGTACGGACGTAGATCTTGCCGACTGCCTCGCCCACCGCGCCCTCGACGAAGCCGACGCCGCGCTTCCACCGGGGGCGGAGCTCGTCGGTGCCGCTGAGCGTCCGGCCGTAGAACTCGAAGTTGGCGTCGACGAAGTCCGACGACAGATAGGCCGAGGCGCTGTGGATGACCTGCCAGCGCAGCCAGTCCTTCCATGTGTCGAGCTCGTCCTCGACCAGAAGGGTCTCGAGGCCCTTGAGGAACGACGGCTGGGAGACGACGACCTCGGCGAGGACCCTCGGGGAGATCTGAGCGCCGGCGGACCAGGTCCTCCAGTCAAACGTCGGGGCCAGGGCCTGCAGCCCGTCGGCGGGCAGCAAGTTGTAGGTCTTCTGCGCGTCCCGGCAGGCGACCCGGTCCCAGTGGAACGACGCGAGGCGGCTCTCGAGGTCCATGATGCGGGCGGCACGGTCGGCGGCGCCATCCAGACCGGCCAGACCGAGGAGTGTCGTCAGGTGGACGACGTACGCCTCGCGGATCGCGGCCGACTCGTCCTCGCGGTAGTAGGACTCGTCGGGCAGGCCGATGCCGCCCTGGCCGAGGTGCGCGATGTAGCGGTCGGGGTTGCCGCGGTCAGGAGCGATGTACATCCCGAAGACGCTGCCGACGCCCTGACGGTCGAGCACGCCGAGCGCCTCGACGAAGCCGGCGATGTCGGTGATCGCGTCGACCTGGGCGAGCTCGGCCTCGAGGGGCTGGGCGCCGAGGGCCTCGATGCGCTCCTCGTCCATGAAACTCGCGTAGAGGTCGCCGATCTTGCGCTGTTCGTCGTCCTGCGGGTCTGCCGCGCAGCTCTCGATGATCTCGCGGACCTTGGCCTCGGCCTCGTCGACCAGGGTCACGAAGGAGCCGGCGGTGGCCCGGTCCGGCTTGATCTCGGCGGTCTCGAGCCAGGGCCCGTTGACGTGCCGGAAGAGGTCGTCCTGGACGCGGACGGAGGGGTCGAACTGCGTCATGTCGATGCCGTGGGTCACGCCGTTAGGCTACACAGGTGAGCAAGAATCTTCCGGCCCGTTTGACCGTGATCCGGACCGAGGAGGTGACCCCCTCGATGGTGCGGGTCGTGCTTGGTGGAGACGGGTTCGGGGACTTCGCCGGCAACCTGGACTCGCTGCCACGGACCTACACCGATCTCTACGGCAAGCTCGTGTTCCTGGCAGAAGGATTCGGCTACCCGGAGCCGCTCGACCTGGGCCTTGTCAAGGCGACGATGCCGCAGGAGTCCTGGCCGGTCCTGCGGACGTACACGATCCGCTGGGTCGACCGCGCCGAGCGGCAGCTGGCCATCGATTTCGTCGTGCACGGGGACGAAGGGGTTGCCGGCCCGTGGGCCGCGCGCGCCCGGCCGGGCGACGTGATCCACCTGCGTGGTCCCAACGGTGGCTATGCCCCCGATCGCTCCGCCGACTGGCACCTGTTCGTGGGCGACGAGGCGGTGTTGCCGGCGATCACCGCCTCGCTGGCGGCGCTGGGGGAGGGGGACCGGGCGGTCGCGTTCATCGAGGTGGGCGGACCCGAGGACGAGATCGAGCTGTTGACGGCCGCTGACCTGGAGCTCCACTGGCTGCATCGCGGCGGCGGGGTCGCCGGCACGACGACCCTGCTGGAGGACGCAGTGCGGGCGTGGCCGTGGCGCGGGGGTCGCGCGCAGGCGTTCATCCACGGGGAGTCGGCGTTGCTCAAGAGCGTGCGGCCGTACGTCCTGGACGACCGGGGCGTCGCCCGGGCCGACCTGTCGGTGTCCGCCTACTGGCGTCGCGGGACGACCGAGGAGGGGTTCCGGCAGTGGAAGGCAGCCCAGCAGGACGCCGGAATGCGTCCCTCCGGGACCTGACCCGTGTGACGTGGGGCTCGCCCGCTCCGGCCGCCGACCGAACGAGGGCGCGTGCGCCGATTAGACTGCCAGAGATCACACAAGGAGTTACATGAAGGTCATCACCTACGGCACGTTCGACCTGTTCCACGAAGGCCACCGACGGCTGTTGCGGCGCGCCCGCGAGCTGGGTGACTACCTGATCGTCGCGGTGACCACCGAGGGGTTCGACGACGCCCGCGGCAAGCTGAACGTGCGTGAGAGCCTCATGGACCGCCTGCGGACGGTCCAGGAGTCCGGCCTCGCCGATGAGGTCATCATCGAGGAGTACGAGGGGCAGAAGATCCACGACATCCAGCGCTACGGGGTCGACATCTTCGCGATCGGCTCGGACTGGCTGGGCAAGTTCGACTACCTGAACGACTACTGCAAGGTCGTCTACCTCGACCGCACCAAGGGCGTGTCCTCCACCGAGCTGCGCAACGAGAGCTCGGGCATCCTGCGGATCGGGGCAGTGGGCTCGGGCCGCATCGCCCACCGCTTCGTCGACGAGTCCCGCTACGTCAGCGGTGTCGAGGTCGCCTCCGTCTACAGCCGTACGCCCGCCGCCCGCGAGGCGTTCGCCGCGAAGCACGAGCTCGAGCACTGCGCGGACTCGTACCAGCAGCTGCTCGACGACGTGGCTGCCGTCTACGTCGCGACCCCGCACCCCAGTCACGCCAGCATCGTCCGACAGGCGCTCGAGGCCGGTCGCCATGTCCTGTGCGAGAAGCCGCTGAGCCTCAGTGGCACCGAGGCGCGCGAGCTGTTCGCTCTGGCCGAGTCGAAGGGCCTGGTCCTGCTCGAGGCGCTCAAGACCGCGTTCGCGCCTGGCTTCCAGCGCATGGTCGCGGTGGCGCGCAGCGGCTCGATCGGTGACATCCGTTCGGTCGACGCGACCTTCACGAAGCTCGTCGACCCCGGCCTGAGGGAGTTCGACCCGGAGCAGGGCGGCGGCAGCATCTCCGAGCTGGCCAGCTATCCGCTCCTCGCGGTGCTGAAGCTCATCGGCACCGACCACGAGGCCATCACGACCCACGCCTTCGTCACCGAGAAGGGTGTCGACGAGTTCGCCCGGATCGACCTGCGCTTCCCGCACGCGATCGCGTCGGCACGCACGGGCATCGGGGTCAAGGCCGAGGGCGACCTGGTCGTCGCCGGCACCAGGGGACAGCTCTACGTCCCCGCGCCGTGGTGGAAGACCGAGTACTTCGAGACCCGGTTCGAGGACGCGCGCAACAACAAGCGCTTCTACTTCAAGTTCGACGGTGACGGGCTGCGCTACGAGATCGCCGAGTTCGGGGCCATGATCCGCGACTCCGAGCTGGACACCTTCAAGCTGCGCCGGGACGAGTCCATCTGGCTGGCAGACGTCATCGAGTCGGCCCGGTCCGAGTTCGTCCGGGTCGGCTGACGGTGGATCGTATCCCGTTCTTCAAGGAGTTCCTGCGCCGCGCGCGGCTCTCGAGCCACCCGTTCCCCCGCTGGGTCTACGCCCGCGTGCGGGCGGTCTACCGGGTGCTCGGCCGGACTCTGTGGTTCCTCGGACTGGGCTGGGTCGACTCGGTCCGACGGATCACCCGTGACGGTGACGGCTGGACCGTGGAGGGATGGGCCTACCACCGTGGCACCGACTTCGGGCCGGACCGCGAGTTCCGCGCCTGGTTGAAGCGCCGGGGTCGACGGATCGAGGTGCCCGCGCAGGTCCGCTACGACCTCGAGGCGCGCGCGGCGGCCCGGGCGGCCGAGTTCGACTACGCGCAGGACGCCTTCGGCGTGCGGATCGACGACTCCGTGCTCGACGGTCTTCCCCTCGACTCCCGGTGGCGACTCGTCGTGGAGATCCGGGGCAACGGGCACCGGGTTCGCGGCGTCGTGCGCAGGGTCAGCCTCACGGGCTCGGCCGCGGTGATGGGCCTCGAGCTGGACCGTGTGGGCCATCTGCTGGGGCCGGACCTCGACCGCGAGTCCGGCCTGTGGTTCGTCAAGCAGGCCGTGGCAGCCACCGCCTCGACCGTCCGGGTGACGTCCTCGCAGATCGAGATCGAGCTGGTGCCCGGTTCCTCGGTGCGGGCGGCACGTTGGGTCGGTGTCGAGCAGCAGCCCCAGCCCGGCACGGTCAGCTCGTCCGACGGGGTCACGTCGCTGACTCTTCCGGTGCCGGTGTGGTCGTCCGAGGACTGGGTCACCGGCGGTGACCCGAAGTGCTGGAGCCTGGAGGTGGAGGCGCAGGACGGCGGCACCCACCAGGTCGTCCTCACCGAGGACACCGTGGTCGAGCGCGCTCCCGGTGCGGGCGCGTTCGTGCGCGTCGGGCGTCGCCACGAGGTCGAGCTGGTGGTGACGCCCGTCCGGGTCGTCGTCGACTCCGCGGAGATCGTCACCGGTGATCCGCGTGCGCTGCGCCTCGCCGGATCCTGGGTGGGTGTCGGAAGGTTCGAGCTGGAGTTCCGGTCCAGGTTCGTGACCCTGCCGGTGGATCTCACGATCCACCCCGATGGACGGTTCGAGGCCGTGGCGACCCTGGCGCTCAGCCGATGGGGCGGCCCCCTCCTGCCTCCTCCGCGAGGCCGCTACACCCTGGTGGCGCGGGTCGGCGCCGACGTGCACCCCACCCAGGTCGATCGGTCGCTCGGCGCGACGATGCCGCAGGCGTACCCGACCGAGCAGTACAGGCTGCGGCTGCTCACTGTCGACCGCGGACAGCTCAGCCTCGCGTTCGGCCCGCCGCGGACCGACGACGAGTTCGGTGCCTGGCGACAGCTTCAGCTGCGCGAGCGCTACATGACGAGCGAGGTCGCGCCGTTGGACGCGGTCTACTTCGAGAGCTTCTTCGGCCGCAACGCGACCTGCAACCCGGCGGCGATGGACGCCGAGCTGGCTCGCCGCGACCCCGCCATGCCGCGTTACTGGGGGGTCGAGGACCTGTCGGTCGTCGTGCCCGAGGGCGCGACCCCGCTGGTGCGCGGCACCGCCGAGTGGTGGCGCATCCGCGGCAGCGCCCGATGGTTGGTCACCAACGAGTGGCTGCGCGGCAACTACGTCAAGCGGCCGTTCCAGACCGTCCTGCAGACATGGCACGGCTCGATGTACAAGCAGATCGGCCTCGACCGGGTCGGCCGCGGCAAGGCGCACCTCAAGGTGGTGGAGCGCGAGCGGTCGCAGTGGGACCTGTTCGTCTCGCAGGCCGCCGAGACGACACCGATCATCCGGCGCGCGTACGGCCTGACCGATCAGGTCATCGAGACCGGGTATCCCCGCAACGACGAGCTGACCCGCAGCACCGAGGAGATCCGGGCCGCGCTGCGCGCCAGGATCGGCATCCCCGAGGGCAAGACCGTCGTGCTGTACGCACCCACCTGGCGCGAGGCGGTGCAGGAGGACGTGGTCCTGCTGGACCTCGAACGGCTGGGCGCCGTCCTGGGGCCGGACTTCGTGCTCCTGCGTCGTGGCCACGTGCGGTCATTGCGCACGATGACCGCATCGCAGGCCTCGAACGTGATCGACGTCAGCACGTACCCGCAGATCAACCACCTGCAGCACGTCGCGGACGTCCTCATCACCGACTACTCCTCGATGATGTTCGACTTCAGTGCCACGGGACGGCCGCTGATCTTCTACACCCCCGACATCGACGACTACACCGACACCCGTGTGCGCGGAGCGTACTTCGACCTCGAGTCGCGGGCGCCCGGACCGGTCACGCGGGAGACCGCCGAGGTCGTGCGGCTGCTGCGCACGCTGCAGGTCTGGCCCCCGGAGTGGAAGGACCGCTACGCCGCCTGGCAGGAGCGCTACAACCACCTCGACGACGGCCTGGCGACGACCAGGGCCCTGGACGCGCTGTTCGCCTACATGCCCGAGGCGCATCACGGGACCTCCGACGAGGGAGTCAGTGACGCCGATCTGGACATGGACGACATCGTTGCCGGTGAGACGGAGGGGCCCCCGTCCGAGGGTGCCCGGCTCGACACCGACGAGGTCGACGACTCGACCGCGTCAGGCTGATGACGACCGTGGCCGTGGTGCTCGCCGCCGGACGGGGCACCCGCGTCGGTGGCGACATCCCCAAGCAGCTGCGGGTCGTGGCAGGTCACCCCGTCGTCTGGCACGCGGTGCGGGCTTTCCACGACCACCCCGCGGTGGACCTGATCTGGCTGGTTGGCGCCCCCGACCAGCGGGACCGCCTGAGGGCCGCCACGGCGGGGCTGGTGGACCGCTGGGTCGACGGCGGCGACAGCCGGACGGCGTCCGTCGCGGCTGCCGTGGAGCAGCTGGGTCCGGACGTGGACCGCGTCCTGGTCCATGACGCGGCACGCCCAGCCGTCCCGGCCATGGTCATCGGCCGGGTGCTGGACGCCTTGGCATCGGCGGACGCGGTCGCGACCGTCGTCCCCGTCAACGACACCATCGTGCTCGTGGAGGGCGGCCGGATCGTGGCCAGCCCCGACCGCGACACGGTGTTCGCCCACCAGACCCCGCAGGGATTCCGGCGAGCGATCCTGCAGCAGGCCCACGCAGTCGACGACGATGGGCGAGCCTTCACCGACGACGTGTCCCGTGTGTCGGGCCTGATCGGTGGGGCCCGGGTCGCCGTCGTGGCCGGGGACCCGCGCCTGCACAAGGTCACCCACGAGCACGATCTGGTCCTCGTGGGACACCTGTTGGGCGCAGACTCAGCGTCGTAGCCGAGGGGACGATCCGTCCCGCCGACCGCGTAGCATGACTCGACGTGACACCTCGCCCCGATCCGACGTCGTTGGCCGAGTACCGGTCCGTCGCCCAGCCGCCCGAGGTCCGAGCTCGCCGCAGCGCCGAGCACTGGACCGCCGATCTCTACCTGCGGGACCTCTCGCCGTTCGTGAGCCTGCCGTTGGTCCGGTGGGGACTGAGCGCCAACGCCGTGACCGGGCTGATGATCTTCTCCGGCTGGCTCGCGGCTGGCTCCCTGCTCCTGCCGGGCATCTGGGGGGTCGTGCTGGCAGTGTTCTTCGGTCAGCTGCAGATGCTCCTGGACTGCGCGGACGGCGAGGTCGCGCGGTGGCGTGGCATCAGCTCGCCGGCCGGTGTCTTCCTGGACAAGGTCGGTCACTACACGACCGAGTCGTTGATCCCCCTCGCCCTGGGGGTCCGCGCCGCGGGTGGCCCCGCGAGTGTCATGGACCACCTCGGCTGGACGACCCTGGGCGCCTTGCTGGCGGTGCTGATCCTGCTCAACAAGGCCCTCAACGACATGGTGCACGTGGCCCGCAGCTTCGCCGGCATGCCCCGGTTGGCCGACACCAGCGAGGCGGTGACCCCGCAGCCGGGTCTCGCCGCCCACCTGCGCCGGCTCGCCCGCTTCGTGCCCTTCCACCGGCTCTACCACTCGGTCGAGCTGACCCTGATCGCTGCTGCCGCTGCCATCGTCGACCTCTTCGTGCCCGGCATCCGGGGCACGGAGATCGTCCTCGTCGCCCTGGTCCCGCTGGCTGCGTTGGCGGTCGTGGGTCACTTCATCGCGATCATGAAGTCGTCCCGCGTGCGGGCCGGAGCGTGAGGACGATCAGGCGGCGGTGGACCGAGGCGGCCAGGGCGGCCCGGGTCGTCGCGGTCAAGTTGCGCAACCGCCGTGACGCACGCGCCTTCGCGGCCCGCTGCCGAGCCGACGAGCGCGGTGCCGCAGCACGCATCCTCGTGCACTTCGCGGACGGGCCCGAGAACCTCTACCAGCTGCTCGCCTGGACCGACGTGCTCGCGACGCTGCGTCACCCTGTCGGGGTGCTCGTGACCCGGCCCGACACGGGCCGTGCTGTCGCCGCGCGGACCGACCTGCCGCTCGTGTTCGCCCCGGGCAGCGCCGATCTCGAGCGGGTCGTGACCGACCAGGCCGTCGAGCTGGTCATCTACGTCAACCACAAGGACCTCAACTTCCGGATGCTCCGGTTCGCCGACCCGGTGCACGTGTTCATCGGCCACGGTGAGAGCGACAAGGACTACAGCACCTCCCACCAGTCCAAGGCGTACGACCAGGTGTGGATCTCGGGTCCGGCCGCCGCGGATCGGTTGGCGGCGCGATTGCGTGGCTACGACGTGCCGGCATGCACCCGGCAGGTCGGCCGGCCCCAGCTCGACGTGCCGCGCCCCGGCGCGCCCGACTGGCCTGACGACGGGCTGACGCGGGTGTTCTACGCGCCCACCCACGAGGGGGACCGGCCTAGCATGGCGTACGGCTCCGTCCTCAGCCACGGGGTCGCGATGGTGTCGGCCTTGGTGGCCGATGGACGGTTCCGGGTGATCTACCGGCCGCATCCCCGGACCGGCCTGAACGATGCGGCGACCGCGGCGGCCGACCGCCACATCCGTGAGCTCCTCTCAGATCAACGTCACCTCATCGATGACGGGCCGTACGGGTGGCAGTGGGATGCCGCTGACGTGTGCATCACGGACGTCTCGTCAGTCGCGTACGACTGGGTCGCCACCGGCAAACCCGTCATCGTCACGGTCCCCACCGGGACTGACGCCGTCATCACCCCGTCGCGACTGCTGGACTCGGTCCCGCGGCTCACCGCCGCCGCGGCCGGCGACGTGGTCGCAGCGTTGGAGTCGGCCACGCGATCGACCACCCAGGCGGCCGCGCTGACCGCCCACTACTTCGGTGACACCTCGAACGGAGCCTCACTGGCCCGATTTGCCAACGCGGTCGACGACGCCCTCGCGTGGCGGCGGGTCAGTCCCGGTTCCGCAGGAAGCCCCAGCCCCACGACAGGTGGGTCGTGATCATCGCCAGGGGCAGTCGACGTCGGGCCGCACCGTCCAGCTGGCGACCGTCGACCAGCGCCACGACCGTCGTCCCGACGACGTAGGTCGCCGGGACCGCGAGGGCCCACGACAGCCAGGATGAGGTGATGACACCGGCGAGGCCGACGACCACGCCGAGGCCGCTGGCGACCACCACGGCGCCGGGCGCGAGGTAGCGGACCGACGCGGTCTCGCGATAGCGCGCGATGACTCGCCGCCGCCACACCCCGGTGCGGTACTGCTGCCGGGCCAGCTCCCGCCAGGTGTCCCGCGGGCGGTAGGTCACAGCGATCGACGGGTCGAACCAGACCGTCTCCCCGGCCGTGCGCAGACGGTGGTTGAGCTCCCAGTCCTGGGCTCGCACGAAGTACTCGTCGTAGCCCCCCACCCGCTCCAACGGCTCGCGGCGGAACGATCCGAGGTAGACCGTCGGCTGGGGCCCGGGCCGACCGCCGGTGTGGAACGCCGCGCCGCCGAGCCCGAACCGTGAGGACATGACGTGGGCGACCGCGCGGCCGAACGCGCTGACGCCCTCCGGTGCCATGCGGCCCCCGACGTTCGCAGCGCCTGTGTCCTGGAGGCCGGCCACGACCCGGGTGAGGTAGTCACGGGGCAGCAGGGCATGCCCGTCGGCCCGGACGAGGAAGTCGTGCGACGTCGCGGCGATCGCTGCGTTGAGCCCGTGCGGGGTCAGCCCCGTGGGGTTGGCCACGATCGTCAGCTCGGGGTGACGGGCGGCCAGGTCGGCGGCGATCGCCTCCGTGCGGTCCTGGGATGGGCCGATCGCGACGACCAGCTCGAGCGGGCCCTCGTGGTCGAGGGCCAGCAGGTGGTGCACGCAGTCCGCGAGGTGGTCCTCCTCGTTGCGGACGGTCATGAAGACCGAGATTCCGGGCGCGCTCATGGCTGGCCATCCTATCGGCGGGTCCGGCGCCGGCGGTCGGCGGTCAGATGACGGGCGGGCGGCCACGACGGGTCATGCGCCACACGGTCGACCAGCGCATGGCGCGGCGGTCGCCGGGATGCTGGCGCCACCCGGCCCACCAGCCCCCGAACCACGGTCGCAGGGACAGCGGTGAGCGTACGGAGCGGGCGACCTGGACTGCGGTCCACGACGCGACGTACATCCAGCTGATCGGCCACCGTAGGTTGCGACGGGCCAGCCAGACCCGGTTGCGTGCGTTGTTGTGCAGGTATGTGGCGTGCCGCGCGGGGTCGATGGCGGGGTGCACGCAGTGCACGTCACCGCGGTACCACACCTCGTACCCGGCGTCCCAGACCCGCCACGCGAGCTCGATGCCCTCGTGGGCGTAGAAGTACGCCGCGCCCCACCCGCCGGCGGCGTCGAACGCCTCACGGCGGACGACCAGGACCCCCTCCCACAGCGAGAACGCGGGTGAGGAGTGGCGGGGATCGCCCTTGCGCATGCGCGGGATCCACCGGGTTGGTGCGTCCTCGCCGGGGCTCTCGACCCGGGGCTGGACGATGCCGAGCTGCGGGTCGTCGTCGAACATGCGGGCCACGTCGATCAGGAAGTCAGGCGCATCCAGCGCGGCGTCATCGTCGACGAACAACAGCAGGTCACCGTGGACGTGGTCGACGCCGGCGTTCCGGCCGGCCGGGATCCCCACGTTGGTCGCCAGCGCGACGGTCGACACGCCCGCCGGCAGGCCCGTCGGCTCCCAGCCGTTGCCGACCACGACGACATCCAGGCGCACACCCTGCTGCCTACGGATCGACGCGAGCGCGCGGTGCAGCTCCAGGGGCCGACGGCCCTGCGTGAGCACCACGACCCCGACGTCGATCGGGTCGGGCTGGATCTCGACCGGGTCGTCCATCACCCGACGAAGTCTAGCGCGCGGGCACGACACGCCTGCTGCGGTAACGTCATCGCGTGCTCCCCGCCCTGAGGCTCAGGCTCCCGGCCTCGATCGCGCATCCTGTGCGCCTCCTCCCGCTGACGTTCCTCGCCCTGATCCTGGTCGGCACACTGCTGCTCCTGCTTCCGTTCGCCCGCTCGGGCGCCGGCTCGGCCGGGTTCATGCCGGCGCTGTTCACGTCGGCGTCGGCCGTCACCGTGACGGGCCTGGCCACGGTCGACACCGCGACGTACTGGACTCCCGCCGGCCAGGGCATCATGCTCGCGCTGGTCGAGATCGGCGGCCTCGGCATCATCGCGATGGCCACCGTGCTGGGCCTGTTCATCGGCGGCCGCCTCGGGCTGCGGACGCGGATGGTGGCCCAGGCCGACATGCACGTCGTCAACATCGGTGAGGTGCGCCCGCTGTTCAGACGGGTCGCGATGACGATGCTGTTCTTCCAGACCGTCACGGCCCTCGTGCTGACGATCCGCTATCGCACGCACTACTTCGACGACCTGCCGACGGCCCTGTGGCACGGTGTCTTCGACTCCGTCATGGCCTTCAACAACGCGGGCTTCTCCCTCAACCCCGACAGCCTCGTCAGCTACGCCGGCGACGGTCTGGTCATCATTCCGATCGCGCTGGCGGTGTTCGTCGGCGCGATCGGCTTCCCCGTCCTCGCGGAGCTGTTCACCGAGTGGCGGACCCCGGCCCGCTGGACGATCCACACCCGACTGACGGTCTGGGGCTCGATCGGGCTCCTCGTGATCGGCGCGCTGGTCTTCATGCTGCTCGAGTGGACGAATCCCGCGACCCTCGGCGGCACGGACGTGTGGCACAAGGTCGTGACGGGGATCGAGGGCGGCATCATGCCGCGCTCCGGCGGTCTCCAAAGCTTCGACTGGGGCGAGGTCCGCCCCGAGACCCTCAACGTCGGCATCATCTTGATGTTCATCGGCGGTGGCAGCGCCAGCACCGCGGGCGGCATCAAGGTCACGACCTTCCTGCTGCTCGCGTACGTCATCTGGGCCGAGCTGCGCGGCGACCCCGACATCACGATCGGCTCACGGTCGGTCGCGCCCCGCGTTGCCCGCACCGCGATCGCGATCGCGCTGCTCGCCGTGATGCTGGTGACGACCACGACATTCCTGGTCATGCTGATGACTGACTACGACTTCGACGTCGTGCTGTTCGAGTGCACATCGGCGTTCGCGACCGTCGGGCTGAGCACCGGGATCACCCCCGACCTGCCGGTCAACGCCCAGGGCGTCATCATCGTCCTGATGTTCCTCGGCCGGGTCGGAACGATCGCGGCCGCGGGCGCCCTGGTGCTGCGGCGTAGGATGCCGCGGTACCACCTTCCCGAGGAGCAACCGATCATTGGCTAAAGATCGCAACATCTCCAGGACCCAGCCGGTCATCGTCCTCGGCCTGGGCCGGTTCGGCACGGCCGTCGCACGCTCGCTGGTCCACCTCGGGCACGAGGTCCTCGCGGTCGACGAGCGCGCCGACATCGTCCAGAAGTACGCCAGCGACTTCACCCACGTCGTCGCCGCCGACACGACCGACACCGAGGCGCTGCGCCAGATCGGTGCCGAGCAGTTCCAGGTCGCGGTGGTTGGCATCGGCACCGACATCGAGGCCAGCGTCCTGACGGTCCTGGGCCTGCTCGACCTCGGCGTCAAGGAGGTCTGGGCCAAGGCAATCAGCGGCAAGCACGCCGCGATCCTCGAGCGGGTCGGCGCGACCAAGGTCATCCGCCCCGAGTCGCAGATGGGCAAGCGGGTCGCGCACATGGTGACCGGCACCATGACCGACTTCATCGAGTTCGACGAGGGGTTCGCGATCGCCCGCACCCGGGCACCCTCACGGGCCAGCGGCAAGACCCTGCAGGAGGCGCAGCTGCGTCGTGACCACGGCGTCACGATCGTCGCGATCAAGTCGCGGGGCCAGGACTTCACCTACGCCCAGGCCACGACTCCCGTCGATGCCGGTGACGAGCTCATCGTGTCCGGCCCGACGACCAAGGTCGAGGCGTTCTGCGCGCTGACGTGACACTCGCCCGTACGGACGATTCGCTGTCGGGTGGGTCAGCCGGCGTACCGGCGGACCTGCTCGGCGAGCTCGCGCCAGGGACCGTCGAGCTCGCGCTCGGGCACGACCGCCTCGTGGTCGGCGACCCGGAAGTCGTAGACGTAGCCGTCGGGGTAGCCGTCACCCCTGACGTCCGACCAGGGGCATGCCTCGATGATGGGACGCCATCGCTCGGCCTCGTCGGCGGCGACGACCTCGATCGTCCACTCGCGACGCAACCCCGCGAAGCCGCCGCTGCGCACGACCGTGATGACGAACGGCAGATCGTCCATCACGCCACCTCCTGACCGGCAGCGGGGGCGCTAGCCGTCCCGGCCAGTGTCGCCGATCGGCACGCCCACCGTCGACCACCCGTCGACGACCGCCCGGTGCTGCGACGAGGCGTCGCCATACAGCGTCGATGCCGTCAGGGCCGTCGCCGCGGCGAACTCGGCGAACGTCGCGCCGGCGGAGAGTCCGCCGTCGAGCAGCGTGTCGTACCAGATCCGTCCCGGCGCCTCCCACGCGTTGCCGCCGATCGCCGTCGCCACGAGGTAGAACGCCTTGTTGGGGATGCCGGAGTTGAGGTGCACGCCGCCGTTGTCGGCGCGGGTCTGGACGTAGTCGTCCATGTGCGCCGGCTGGGGGTCGCGGCCCAGGACGTCGTCGTCGTACGCCGTGCCGGGCGCGCGCATCGAGCGCAGGGCGTTGCCCTCGACCTGGTCGGTGAACAGGCCCTCGCCGATCAGCCAGCCCGCGTCCTGGGCGGCCTGCCCCTTGGCGTGCTGCTCGACGAGGGCCCCGAAGACGTCGGAAACCGACTCGTTGAGCGCGCCGGACTGTCCTTGGTAGGTCAGGTTGGCGGAGTACTGCGTCACGCCATGGGCGAGCTCGTGGCCGATGACCGACAGCGACGCCGTGAACCGGCCGAAGACCTGACCGTCCCCGTCCCCGAACACCATCTGCCCGCCGTCCCAGAACGCGTTGTCGTAGGCCTCGCCGTAGTGGACCGTCGCGAGCAGCGGCAGCCCCGCCCCGTCGATCGAGGCGCGGCCGAAGGCCTCGGCGAACATCGCGTAGGTCGCGCCCAGACCGTCGTACGCCTCGTCCGTCGCGGGGTCCCCCGTCGCCTCCTCGCCCTCACGTCGCACCACTGTGCCGGGCAGGATCTCGGCGCCGGCGGCGTCACTGACGGTGCGGTCGGGACCGGTTGGCGCGACCGGCTGAGGTGGGCGGGTCGGAATGACGGTGGGGCCTCCCGGGCGCGGGCGCACGTCGGTGGCCAGCGCGCGGCGGGCCGCTTCGGTGGCCTTCCGGAGGTCCTCGCGATCGAGCTCGGACAGGCGGACCAGGAGATAAGGGGGAACGATGCCGTGGCGCATGCCGACCACGGTAGGGGCCACCTGCGACACCTGCCAGATCTCGACGTGGGCCGCCATGCGCCCGCGAACGGCCGGGAGTAAGGTCCCTCGAGGAGCCGGCCGGGGGGTCGTGTCTCTTTCGGACGGGAGAACTCCGTGCTGCATGCGGCAACCGATGACACGTTCAGGCTCGATGCTGACTTCTTCGACTTCACGATCATCGCGATCTACTTCGCGGTGGTGATCGGCATCGGCGTGATCGCCCGCCGGCAGATCTCGACGAGCCTCGACTTCTTCCTGTCCGGTCGGTCCCTGCCGGCCTGGGTCACGGGGCTGGCATTCATCTCGGCCAACCTCGGCGCCGTCGAGATCATGGGCATGTCCGCCAACGGTGCCGAGTTCGGCATGGCGACGGTGCACTACTTCTGGATCGGCGCCGTGCCGGCGATGTTGTTCCTCGGCATCGTGATGATGCCGTTCTACTACGGATCCGGTGTGCGCAGCGTTCCCGAGTTCATGCGCCGGCGGTTCGGCACCGGCGCCCATCTCGTCAACGCCATCAGCTTCGCCGTCGCCCAGCTGCTGATCGCCGGCATCAACCTCTACCTGCTCGCGACGATCGTCAACCGACTGCTCGGCTGGCCCACGCTCGTGTCGCTCGTCATCGCGGCGGCGATCGTGCTGTCGTACACCGCGCTCGGCGGGCTGTCCGCGGCGATCTACAACGAGGTGCTGCAGTTCTTCGTCATCGTGGCGGCGCTGCTGCCCCTGACAATCATCGCGCTGCACAAGGTCGGCGGCTGGGAGGGCATCCAGGACAAGATCAAGCCCAGTGACGATCAGCTGTCGTCGTGGCCCGGCACCGAGCTGACCGGCATCGCCGACCCCGTCCTGTCGGTCATCGGCATCGTGTTCGGCCTGGGCTTCGTGCTGTCGTTCGGCTACTGGACGACGAACTTCGTCGAGGTGCAGCGCGCGATGGCCTCGGACTCGCTCTCGTCGGCCCGGCGGGCGCCCATCATCGGCGCGTTCCCGAAGATGTTCATCCCGTTCATCGTCATCATCCCCGGTATCATCGCGGCGATCATCGTCCCTGAGCTCGCGGCCCTCAAGGCCGGCGAGGGCGCGGGGGACGTCAAGTACAACGACGCGATCCTGCTCCTGATGCGTGACCTGCTGCCCAACGGCATGCTCGGCGTCGCGATCGCGGGCCTGCTGGCGTCGTTCATGGCCGGCATGGCGGCCAACATCTCGGCGTTCAACACAGTCTTCTCCTACGACATCTGGCAGCAGTACGTCGTCAAGGAGCGTGAGGACTCCTACTACACGCGCATCGGTCGGATCGCGACCGTCGCGGCGACCTTCATCGCGATCGGCACCGCGGGTATCGCGTCCAACTACTCCAACCTGATGAACTACCTCCAGACCCTGTTCGGGTTCTTCAACGCGCCGCTGTTCGCGACCTTCATCCTCGGCATGCTGTGGAAGCGGATGAGCGCGACGGCCGGCTGGACCGGGCTGGTGTCGGGCACGCTCGCCGCGATCGTCGTCGCGCTGCTCAGCGAGGACGCCCTGGGCTCGGCCAGCCTCGGGGTGCTCAACCTCAAGGGCCAGGGAGCGAGCTTCGTCGCGGCCGGTGCGGCGTTCGTCGTCGACATCCTGGTCAGCGTCATCGTCACGATGTTCACCGGGCCGCGGGACGAGAAGGACCTCGAAGGACTCGTCTACTCCTTGACGCCCAAGGAGTCGCTGGTCGACCCGGACGAGATGCACCTGCCGTGGTGGCAGTCCCCGCCCAAGCTCGCCGGCATCGGCCTGGTGATGGTCATCATCCTCAACATCATCTTCCGATAGGAGTTCGACATGGCTGCAGATGGCAAGCGCACCGTCGGGGTGTTCGACATCCGGATCATCATCGGCGGGCTGATCGGCGTGTACGGCGTGATCCTCACGCTGCTGGGACTGCTCAACAACTCCGACGAGGAGCTCGCGAAGGGTGACGGGCTCAACATCAACCTGTGGGCGGGGCTGGCGCTGATCCTGGTCGGCGTGGCGTTCGTGGCGTGGGCGCGGATCCGCCCGCTGGCCGTTCCGGACGAGCAGACGTCACCGGACGCGAAGGACGAGCCGCACCACCGGTAACATTCGGGCAGTGAGCACGCCTGACGCAACACCCGCCTCCTACCGCTACACGAGCTCCCTGGCAGGTGACATCGAGCGCCGCTGGCAGGACCGGTGGGACGCCGAGGGGACGTTCGAGGCGCCCAACCCGGTCGGTGACCTCGCAGGCGACACGGGCAGCGGCGAGAAGTTCTTCATCATGGACATGTTCCCGTACCCCTCGGGTGCGGGCCTGCACGTCGGCCACCCGCTGGGCTACATCGCGACCGACGTCGTGGGCCGCTACCGCCGCATGCGCGGCGACAACGTCCTGCACGCGCTCGGCTACGACGCGTTCGGCCTGCCCGCCGAGATCCACGCGGTGCAGACCGGCGAGCACCCACGCACCAACACCGAGTCCAACATCACCAACATGCGCCGGCAGCTGCGCCGCCTCGGCCTGGCCCACGACCCGCGCCGCAGCTTCGCCACGATCGACGCCGACTTCGTCCGCTGGACGCAGTGGATCTTCATCCAGATCTTCGAGTCCTGGTACGACGAGGAGCAGGACCGCGCCCGCCCCATCAGCGAGCTGCGGGCGGCCTACGAGTCCGGCGAGCTGACGGCTCCCGACGGCGCCTCGTGGGCCGAGCTGGGACCGCTCGAGCGGCGGATCCTCATCGACTCGCGCCGCTTGGCGTACGTCGACGAGTCCCCGGTGAACTGGTGCCCGGGCCTCGGCACGGTGCTGGCCAACGAAGAGGTCACCTCCGAGGGGCGCAGCGAGCGCGGAAACTACCCGGTCTTCACCCGCAACCTGCGCCAATGGAAGATGCGCATCACGGCCTACTCCGACCGGCTGATCGACGACCTGGAGCGGGTTGACTGGCCCGACTCGGTCAAGAACATGCAGCGCAACTGGATCGGTCGCTCGCACGGAGCTCGCGTCCGGTTCGAGGTCGAGGCAGCCGGCACGTCGTTCGACGTCTTCACGACGCGTCCCGACACGCTGTTCGGCGCGACGTACGCGGTCCTGGCCCCCGAGCACGAGCTCGTCGAGACGTTCACCGCGGAGGCCTGGCCGACCGGCACGCCCCACGCCTGGACGACAGGCGCAGGCACACCCGCCGAGGCGGTCAGCGCCTACCGCGCGGTCGCCGCGGCCAAGACCGACCTGGAGCGCCAGGAGAACAAGGACAAGACCGGCGTCTTCACCGGCTCCTACGCGACCAACCCGGTCAACGGCGAGCAGATCCCCGTCTTCATCGCCGACTACGTCCTGACGGGCTACGGCACCGGCGCGATCATGGCCGTCCCCGGCGGCGACCAGCGCGACTGGGAGTTCGCCGAGGCCTACGGCCTGCCGATCATCCCGACGGTGCAGACACCCGAGGGTTGGGAGGGCGCGTACGCCGGTGAGGGCCCCGCGATCAACTCCGCCCACGCCACCAACGACGGCACAGGCCTGGACATCAACGGGCTGGGTGTCGAGGACGCCAAGGCCGCCGTCATCACGTGGCTGCAGCAGCACGGCGCGGGTGAGGGCACCACGACGTACCGGCTCCGCGACTGGCTGTTCAGCCGCCAGCGCTACTGGGGCGAGCCGTTCCCGATCGTCTACGACGACTTCGACCAGCCCATCGCGGTCCCCGACCACCTGCTCCCGGTTGAGCTGCCCGACGTGCCGGACTACTCACCCAAGACGTACGAGCCCGACGACGCCGACAGCGAGCCGCAGCCGCCGCTGGCGCGTGCCGACGACTGGGTGCGGGTCACGCTGGACCTCGGCGACGGACCGCGGACGTACCGCCGCGAGACCAACACGATGCCCAACTGGGCGGGCTCGTCCTGGTACGAGCTGCGCTACACCGACCCGCACAACGCTGACCGCATCACCGATCCGGAGAACGAGAAGTACTGGCTCGGCCCGCGCACGGACGGCGAGACCGGCGGTGTCGACCTGTACGTCGGCGGTGTCGAGCACGCGGTCCTACACCTGCTCTACGCCCGCTTCTGGCACAAGGTCCTGTTCGACCTCGGCCACGTCACGAGCGAAGAGCCATTCCAGAAGCTCTTCAACCAGGGCTACATCCAGGCGTACGCCTTCAAGGACGAGCGGCACGTCTACGTCGAGGCGGACCGGGTCGAGGAGCGCGACGGCGGCTTCTTCTTCGAGGGACGTCCCGTCATCCGTGAGTACGGGAAGATGGGCAAGAGCCTCAAGAACATCGTGACGCCGGACGAGATGTACGACGCGTACGGCGCCGATACGTTCCGGGTCTACGAGATGTCGATGGGCCCGCTCGACGTGTCCCGTCCGTGGGACACACGCGCCGTCGTGGGCTCGCAGCGGTTCCTGCAGCGCGTCTGGCGCCTGCTGGTCGACGAGGACTCGGGGGAGTCGCTGGTCGACGACGCCGAGCTCGACCCGGCGACGCTGCACGTCCTGCACACCACGATCGACGGCGTCCGCGGCGACATGGAGCACATGCGGTTCAACACCGCCGTGGCGAAGCTCATCGAGCTGACCAACCACCTGACCAAGGTCGGCGTCAGCGCCCGGGCAGCCGTCGAGCCCCTGGTCCTGATGCTGGCGCCGCTGGCCCCGCACCTCGCGGAGGAGCTGTGGTCCCGGCTCGGCCACGAGGGCTCGCTGACCCACGCGCCGTTCCCGGTCGCCGATCCTGCGCACCTCGCGGCGGACTCGGTGACGTGCGTCGTGCAGGTCCTCGGCAAGGTCCGCGGCAAGATCGAGGTCAGCCCCGACATCTCGGACGAGGAGCTCACGGCGCTGGCCCTGGCCGAGCCCAACGTCGTCCGCTCGATCGACGGCCGCGACATCCGCAAGGTCATCGTCCGCGCGCCGAAGCTCGTCAGCATCGTGGTGTGAGGCGCCGGGCTCGTTCCTCGCCCGCCCCGCTGCTCGTTCCGCCCCCTCGCTGCGCTCGCGGGAGGGACCCCAACAGCGGCCGGCTGCGCCGGTGCGCCTGCGTTCGCTCGCTGCGCTCGTTCGGCCAATGGTCCAGACGCGGGGGCAAGTAGCATTCCCGGCATGCCTCACATCGCGATCGTCACGGACTCGACGTCCTCGCTGTCACCGGAGGACGCCGTCCGTGAGGGCATCGCGGTGGTGCCGTTGCAGGTCATCATCGGCGCCGACGTCCACATCGAGGGCGTCGACGTCACGGCGGACATGCTCGCCGAGGCGCTCGCCTCGTTCGTGCCGGTCAGCACGTCCCGACCGACCCCCGACGACTTCCTCGCGGTCTACCGGCGTCTCGCGGACGAGGGAGCCGACGCGATCGTGTCGGTCCACCTCAGCCGCCGGATGTCCGGGACGCTCGACTCGGCCGTTCTCGCCGCGAAGCAGTCGCCCGTGCCGGTCACCTGCATCGACTCGACCCAGGTCGGCGTGGCGACCGGCTTCGCCGCGGGACGGGCGGCGCAGGCGCGTGACGCCGGTGCGGACGCCGCCGATGTCGCCGAGGCTGCCCGCCGGGCGGGGGAGTCCTCGACGGTCCTGCTGTACGTCGACACGCTCGAGTACCTCAAGCGTGGCGGACGGGTGGGTGCCGCGGCGGCCCTGATCGGATCGGCGCTCGCAGTCAAGCCGATCCTCACGATCACCGACGGACTCGTCGTCCCGCTCGAACGGGTCCGGACGCAGGCCAAGGCGCTGGCCCGGGTCGAGGCGCTCGCGGTCGAGGCGGCGACGGCCTGCGCCGACGGCTTCGACATCGGCGTCCAGCACCTCGCCGGGCTGTCAAGCGCGACGAGCGTCGCGGGGCACCTCGCCACGACGCTCGGGGTCGAGACCATCCCCGTCGACGAGGTGGGCGCCGCGATCGGCGCCCATGTCGGCCCCGGGATGATCTCGGTGACGATCACCCCGCGCTAGGTCCTCCACAGCCAGGCGACGCCTGCGGGTTGTCCACATGCCCCGGCCGACCGGTTCAGGACCGGGCCGGTCCCGCCTACCGTCGACGGTGTGAGGCACAAGCGAGCGAATCCACCCGACCCACCCGACGAGACCCGCGCCGAGATCGCCCGGCGCCGTTTGGCCCAGCTCGCGGCATCCTTCGACGCCGAGCTCCCACCCCGCGAGGACGAGCCGGTGACCGTACGTCGCAGGGTCGAGATCCCGCACGTCCGGGCCGTCGCGACGATCGGCGTGGCGGCGTCGGTCCTGCTGGTGTGGTGGCTGCTGTCGGGGCGCCCGCAGGAGAGCGACCCGGTGGCTCCGCTCGCGTTCTCCGGGACCCCGAGTCCCGGCTCCGCGGCAGCGACGGCCAAGCCGGCCGGGGAGCTCATCATCGACGTCATCGGCAAGGTGCGACGTCCCGGCATCGTCACGGTACCGCGGGGGTCGCGCGTCTACGAGGCGATCGAGGCGGCGGGCGGCCTGCTCGGCAAGGTCGACACGACATCGCTCAACCTGGCCCGTGAGCTCGCCGACGGGGAGCAGGTGCTGGTCGGCATCGCGCCAGTCGACGCCTCGGGCGCTCCCGTGGCGGCGACCCCCGGCGGGGCACCCGCCGCCGGGGCCAAGGTCAACCTCAACACCGCGACGCTCGAGCAGCTCGACACCCTGCCGGGCGTCGGCCCCGTCACGGCGCGAGCGATCGTGGCCTGGCGCGAGGGCGACGGGCCGTTCACCTCGGTCGACGACCTGCTCGACGTCAAGGGCATCGGCGACGCGACCCTGGCCGAGCTGCGGGACCTCGTCGTGGTGTGAGCCACGACCTGAGGACGGCCCCGGCGGCGCTGGCCTGCTGGGCCGGTGCTGCGGTGCTCGTGACGTCCCGGTCGCTGGTGGCGCTGGCCGTGACCGTGATGGCCGTGGCTCTCGCGGCGGTGCTGCTGCGGCTGGGTCGGGCCCGTGTCGTGGCCCTCGCGGCGGTGTGCGTGGCCGTCGTCGCGGCGTCCTGCGCGTGGCGCCTCACCACGGTCGAACACTCCCCGGTCCGGGAGCTGGCCGCGGAGCACGCGCGGGTCGTGCTCGACATCGAGGTGCTGCGGGACGCCCGGACATACACGGTCCACGGTCGCGAGTCGGTCGTCGTCGAGGTCATGGTCCGTCGGGCGGTCTCCCGCGACCGGGACGTCCGGGTCAGGGACCGGGCGACGGCGTTCCTCGACGGGAAGGCCGACGACCTGGTCGTGGGCCGTCGCCTCGTCATGAGTGGACGGCTGGCCCCGTCCGACGCCACGGAGGAGGTTGCCGTCGTCAACGTGAGTCGTCGTGGACCCGCCGACCGCGCGGCGTGGTGGTGGGAGGCCTCCGAGCGCGTGCGTGAGGGCGTACGGGGCTCCGTCACCCATCTGTCCGCCGAGCCCCGCGCGCTCGTCCCGGCGCTGGTCGACGGGGACGACACCCGGATCCCCGACGGGGTCGACGAGGACTTCCGACGAGCGGGCCTGACGCACCTCATGGCAGTCTCCGGGACCAATCTCACGATCGTGCTTGCGGTCGTGATGCTCCTGGCCAGGGGGGCCGGCCTCCGTCAACGCGGGCTGTGGGTCGTCGGATCCTGCTCGATCGTGGCCTTCGTGCTGCTGGCCCGCCCCGACCCGAGCGTCGTCCGCGCTGCGGCGATGGGCGCGGTCGGGATCGCCGCCCTGGGTCTGGGGTCCCGGGGCGGGGTGCGGGCCCTCTGCTGGGCGGTGATCGGGCTGGTGTTCCTCGACCCCTGGCTGTCCCGCTCTGCCGGATTCATCCTGTCGACCCTGGCGACGGCCGGGATCCTGCTGCTGGCGCCGGCCCTGGCGGGTCGGCTGGAGCGGTGGATGCCGCGCTGGTGCGCCCTGAGCGTCGCGGTGCCGCTGGCGGCCCAGCTCGCGTGCACCCCGGCCATCGCGGCACTGTCGGGGGAGGTGTCGCTCGTGGCGGTCTTCGCCAACCTCCTCGCCGGGCCTGCCGTGGCGCCGGCGACGATCGCCGGCCTCCTGGGTGGCCTGGTCGCCCTGGTGTCCGTCCCGCTGGCGCAGGTCGCCGGGGTCGTGGCCGGTGCGGGCGCGAGCTGGATCCTGGCAGTGGGGCACCATGCGGCCGGGCTCGAGTCCGCCTCGCTGGAGTGGCACGCCCCCTGGCAGCTGCTGCTCCTGGTCGTTCCGGTCGTCATCGTCGTGATCGCAGTCGTCTCGACGCGCCCGGCGCTGTTCCTCGGGCTGTCCCTGGGACTGCTGATCGGGGTGTGGCGGCCGCCGCAGACCGGCTGGCCGCCCGAGGGCTGGGTCATGGTGGCCTGCGACGTCGGCCAGGGGGACGCCACGGTGCTGGCGGCCGGGCCGGGCAGCGCCGTGGTCGTCGACGCGGGGCCGGACCCGCCGGCGGTCGACCGATGCCTCGACCGGCTGGGGGTCAGCCGGGTGCGGCTCATGGTCTTCACCCACGCGCACGCGGACCACGTCGACGGTTGGCCGGGGGTGCAGGACGGGCGCCGGGTGGACCAGGTCGCGGTGGGACCGACCGGCGGTCCCTCCGCACGCGGGGTCCCGGTGCACGTCGTGTCGCCGGGCGAGACGTTCACCGTCGGGGAGGTCACCGCCGAGGTCCTGTGGCCGCTCCCGGACCAGCCCTCGACGACCGGCGAGGGCTCGGCGATGAACGACGCCAGCGTCGTGCTGCGGGTCCAGGCGGGTGGCATCCGCCTCCTGCTGACGGGGGACATCGAGCCCCCCGCACAACGGGTCCTGCTCCGGGAGCATCCCGACCTGGCCGCAGACGTCCTGAAGATGCCCCACCATGGCAGCGCCAGGCAGCTGCCGGCGCTCTTCGCCGCAGTCGGGGCGCGGATCGTGACGATCAGCGCGGGGGAGGGCAACGACTACGGGCATCCCGCCGCGGCGGCGCTGTCCCTCCTGCGCCGGCAGGGTGCGACGTGGTGGCGCACCGACACCGACGGTGACATCGCGATCGTCCGGCGCGACGCGGAGCAGACTGTGGTGACGCAGCACTAGGCTGGCTCCGTGGCCACGGCATTCGGCAAGATCCTCCTCATCACCGGCAACGCCGAGTTCCTGGCCGACCGCACCCGGGCCAAGGCGGTCAAGGCAGTGACGGCCGAGCAGCCCGAGGTCGAGGTCGCGACGTCGACCGCGTCGGGACTGCAGCCCGGCGAGCTCGCGGGCCTCACGAGTCCCTCGCTGTTCAGCGATGCCAGCGCCCTGGTCCTGACCGAGCTCCAGGACCTGCCGGACGTCGCCCAGGCCGAGCTGCTGGCCTATGTCGCGTCGCCCTCCCCGGACGTCGCCGTGATCCTGGTCCACGGCGGCGGCCAGAAGGGCAAAGGCCTGCTCGACAAGCTGCGGAAGGCCGGGGTCGTCAGCGAGGTCAAGCTCGAGCAGCCCAAGTACGAGCGGGACTACGCGCGGTGGGTCTTCGGGGAGGTTCGCGACCTCGGCGCCCGGATCGACGAGCAGGCCGCGACGTTCCTCGTCGCCGCCGTCGGACAGGACCTCCGAGCCCTCGCCGGAGCCGCCGACCAGCTCGTCGCCAACCTGGAGAAGGGTGCCGAGATCACGGCGTCCCTGGTGCAGCAGTACTTCGGCGGCCGGGCCGACGTCCGCGGCTACGAGATCGCGGACGCGACGATCGACGGGCGCATCAGCGTCGCCCTCGAGCAGGCCCGGTGGGCTGAGGCCGCCAAGGTCGCCCCAGTTCTCATCACGAGCGCGCTCGCGACGGGCCTGCGCTCGCTCGCGAAGCTCTCCGGGGCGCCCGAGGGGCTCCGCGACAACGACCTGGCCGCTCTGATCGGGGCACCGCCGTTCAAGATCCGGGCGATGCGCCAGCAGCTGCGGAGCTGGGACCAGACCGGACTGGCACAGGCCATCTCGGCGGTCGCCCAGGCCGATCTCGACGTCAAGGGCGGCGCGGCCGACCCCGCCTTCGCGGTCGAGCGGATGGTCCTCCAGGTCGCGGCGCAGCGCCGGCGCTGAGCATGTCCGGCCTGATGCGGTCGGGGACCCGGCCCCCGTCGCGCGTCGATGCGGTGGATGCCGCTCGCGGCATCGCGCTGCTCGGGATGATGCTGGTGCACGTGGGCCCCCACGGCGAGCCGTCCAGGAGCCCACCGGTCGGGCAGGTTCTGGCGGGCGGTCGGGCGGCTCCGCTGTTCGCAGTTCTGGCCGGCGTTGCGCTGACCCTGGTGCACCGCCGTGACCCGCGGGGCGTGGGATCGGTCCGGGCGACCATCGTGCGCGGCGCCCTGCTCGTCGCGCTGGGGCTCGGCCTCGGATCGCTGCACGACGTGCCGGTCTACGTCATCCTTGCGTCGTACGGCCTCATGATCGTCGTGGCGCTGCCCTTCCGGCGGCTCCCGACCAGGGCACTGGTCGTCGTGACGCTGGGCTGAATCGCCGTCGTGCCCTTCGTGCTGATCGGGACCCAGGTGCTGCACGAGCCGGTCGTCGCGATGCAGTCCGAGCTGGCGGAGCTGCGGCACCCCGTCGACCTCGGGACCGAGCTCCTCATCTGGGGCGCCTACCCCGCGATCGTCTGGTTCGCGTACGTCCTGATGGGCCTGCTCGTCGGCCGCCTCGACCTGCGTTGGCCTGGCCTGGTGGCTGATCTCGGCGGGAGCCGTGGACGACCGCTCCTGCCTCGGCTGGGAGCTGCTGGTCGCCCCGCGGTCCTACCCCTACACCGAGGCGTCGTGGAACGATCTCCTGCTGCTCGGTGAGCACACCTCGGCGCCCCTCAACGTCATCAGCGCGATCGGCTCGGCGCTGCTCGTCATCGGGGTGGGCGCCCTGCTCGTCATCGGGGTGGGCGCCCTGCTCGTCCGGGCGCCCCGGGCGAGAGCAGCGCTGCTGCCGGTGCGCGCCGCCGGCGCCATGACGCTGACGCTCTACACCGCGCACGTCCTCTGGTTCTGGCGCGCGGCGACCACCGAGTCGTACGACCGGCCCGACGCCCTCACGCCGGGCAGCTTCTCGCACTGGCTGCTGCAGGCCGTCGTGCTGGCGGCGTTCGCGATGATCTGGCAGCGCCACGTCGGACGCGGACCGCTCGAGTCCGTCGTGCGGTTGCTGTCGGTCACGGCGTGGCGTGGCCGGGCACGAAAAAACGCCCCGGCCTGAGCCGGGGCGTTTGTTCAGGCGTACGTCAGAGCGACGCGGCCTTCTTGGCGATGGCCGACTTGCGGTTCGCCGCCTGGTTCTTGTGGATGACCTTCTTGGAGGCCGCCTTGTCGAGCTTCTTGGTCGCATCAGCGGCGAGGAGCTTGGCCTCGTCGGTGTTGCCGGCGTCAACCGCCTCGGTGAAGCGGCGCACAGCGGTCTTGAGCGCCGAGCGGACGGACTTGTTGCGCTCGCGCGCCAGCTCGTTCTGCCGGT
>JAOPXL010000021.1 GCA_025965175.1 Aeromicrobium sp. | reverse complement strand
TGCCGACCTGCTTGACCTCGAAGTCGAGGTTCTTGGCCCAGTCCATGCGGTTCTTGGGGTCCATGCCCCACGGGTTCCCCTTGCGCTCGAGGCCCTTGAAGATGTTGTTGAGCTCGGCGGGGAAGTTGGACTCGACCAGCACTTGGAAGCGGCGCATGTCGTCGATGTGGTCGACGTGCTCGATGTCGACGGGGCACTGCTGGACGCAGGCGCCGCAGTTGGTGCATGACCACAGGACGTCGGGGTCGATGACGCCGTACATCGACTCGTCACCGATCAGCGGGCGCTCGAGCTCCTGCTTCTGCTCGTCGGTCAGCTTGGCCTGCTCGTCCTCCGAGAGGGCGAGCAGCGGGGCCTTGGCGTACGCGTGCTCGCGCAGGCCGAGGACCAGCAGCTTCGGCGACAGGGGCTTGTCGGTCGCCCAGGCGGGGCACTGCTCCTGGCAGCGGCCGCACTCGGTGCACGTCGTGAAGTCGAGGATGCCCTTCCAGGAGAAGTCCTGGATCTTGCCGACGCCGAGCTTCTCGAAGTCCTCCTCCTCGAGGTCCTCCATGGCCTCCAGGTCCAGGGGCTTGCCCTTGACGTAGATCGGCTGGAGGCCGCCGAGCGCCGTGCCGCCGTCGCCCTTGCGCTTGAACCAGATGTTGGGCCATGCCGTGAAGCGGTGCCACGCGACACCCATCGTGAGGTTGCGGGCGATGACCATGAGCCAGACCATCGCGAGCGTGATCTTGAACATCGCGACGAAGAAGATGATGTTCTTCAGGGCCTCGGGATCGCTGGGGTAGAGCGCGTCACCGACGTACGACGACAGCGGGAAGTGCGCGCGTCCGCCGTGGTCGCCGTCCTCGGCCTTGATGAGGTTGTGCTCGGCGCCGCGGATGAACAAGATCGCGGCACCCTCGAGCAGTGCCATGGCCTCGACGAAGTACGCCTGCCAGAACGTCGAGCCGAAGAAGCGGCTCTTCTTGCCGAGCGAGCGCGGGTGGTTCCGCTGACGCACGAGGATCAGGTAGAGGATGCCGATCGTGCTGAGCAGTCCGAGCGCCTCGGCGGCCCACTCGTACGGGTACCAGTGGCCGAAGACCGGCCAGGCGAACTCGGGGTTGAACAGCTGGAAGTAGCCCTGCAGCACCGCGGTGCTGAGGAAGATGAACGCCGCGTAGACGAACCAGTGCATGATGCCGACCCAGCGCTTCTGGATCATCCGCGTGTGCCCGAACGTCTCGACGAGCATGTTGACGGTGCGCTTGACCGGCTGTTCCCGGCGCCCGATCAGCGGCTGCCCGGTCCGCAGGACCTTGAGCATGTCCGCCACGGCCTTGATGATGAGTGGCAGTGCCACGGCAGTGACGATGAGCGCGACGACGATCGCGACGACCTGCATGAAGGCCCCATTTCCTGTGTGCGACGACCCTGACAGTTTGGCTGACAGTATCTCGTCGGCCGATCCGGTGCCGACTAAGGCTTGCCAAAGCGGGATGGCTGCAGCGCAGGTCACACGGTGTCGAGGGAGTGCTCTCCGCGCACGGGGACCAGCGGGATCGCCAGCAGGGGGAACAGTGCGACGGCGGCGAACCCCACGGCGTACCCGTGCCCGTCGATGACCGACCCGACCAGCGGTGGCACGAGGGCCGACACGACGTACTGCCCCGTGTTCTGCAGGCCCATCGCCCGTCCGGACCAGTACGGGCCGCCGATCTCGGCGACCGAGGTGAACGCCAGGCCGTTGTCGGCGACCGTCACGGCGGTCGCGATGACGATCAACGCAATGCCGAGGGGGGTGCCGGACAGCAGTCCCAGCGCCAGCATCGTGGCGGTCGCGGCGATCGCGACGATCCGCATGGGGCCGAGCCGGCTCCCGACGGCGTCGGACCACCAGCCCGCGCCGATCCGGCCCGCCGCGCCGAGCACCTGGGTCGCAGCGACCAGGGAGCTCGCGGCGAGCGTCGACCAGCCCTTGTCGTCGATCAGCCACACCAGCATGTACGTCCACACCGTGAACTGGGGGACGACCAGCAGTGCCGAGGCGAGGTGGATGCGGGCCAGCCGATTGTCGCGGCGGTACGGATTGGCGAGCTGTCCGCGGTCGGCGGCCTCGGCGCGGGTGGGTCGGGGCGGGTCGACGATCAGCACCGCGGACAGGACCGTGGCCGCGGCGCACACCGCGGTGATCGTCAGCAGCGTCGTCCGGAGCCCGTCGGACTCGACCAGGTTGGGCACGAGCAGGGCCGCGGCGCCGACACCCAGCGGCAGGGCGGTCTGCCGGATGCCCATCGCGGTGCCGCGGCGGTGGGCCGGGAACCAGCCGACCACGATCCGGCCGCTGGCGGAGTTGGTGCTGCCGGCGCCGACGCCGCCGAGGACGAACCACGCCGCGAGGCCGGTCAGGGACGAGGAGAAGCTCGCGCCGAGGGCGGCGACCGACACGATCGCCAGGCCGATCGTCATGGCGGCGCGCTCGCCGATGCGGTCGACGACGATGCCCCACAGGACCAGCGTCGCCATCACGCCGACGAACGGGGCGGCGGCCACGGCGCCCGCCTCGGGGAGGCTCAGTCCACGCTCGCTCGTGAGGTAGCGGATCAGGAACGGGGCGCCGTTGACGAAGATCGTCCCGGCGACCTGGCCCAGCATCGAGACCGCGAGCATGAGCCAGCGGTTGGGTGTTCCCCGGTCGGCGTCCGCCACAGTGTCCACATCCTGATACAAATTGTCTCAGGGTTCAGGATACGCCTCCCGGTCACGGAAAGGGGAGCGGGTCAGCGGGGGAGGGCGCCGACGGAGGCGAGCGCCTGCCGGAGCAGCGAGCCGCGGCCGCCTTCCATGTCGTCGAGGACCTCGGGCATCGCGGCCTCCGCCGGCGTCAGCCAGGTCAGCTCGAGCGCGTCCTGCCGCGGTTTGCAGTCCCCCGTGACCGGGACGACGTACGCCAGGGCGACCGCGTGCTGGCGGGGGTCGTACAACGGCGAGACCCCGGGCAGCGGGAAGTACTCAGCGACCGAGAACGGCACCGTCGTCACCGGGAGCTGTGGGAACGCGGTCGGCCCGAGGTCCTTCTCCAGGTTGCGCAGCAGCGCCTCGCGGACGGACTCGCCGTGCAGGACGCGGCCCGACACCAGGGTCCGGGTCATGACGCCGGTGGTTGAGGAGCCGCGCAGCAGTACGCCGACCGACTCGACCTCGCCCAGCGGGTTGATGCGGACGGGAACCGCCTCGACGTACAGGATCGGGACGCGGGCGCGCGTCTCGTCGAGCGCGAAGTCGGGGAGCCAGCCGGGGTTCGGGTCAGGAGTGCGCACGGACATGGCCACATTCTGTCCTACCGCTCGTGACGGTCGGGGTCGCGCGTGCCTGTAGCACACCTCGTCGCCGTCAGATGACCCCGACTTTTAACCGGAAGCGGCGTCACGAAACATGCGTGACACCTCCGATGTCACGGTTGCGAAT